>NVTF01000027.1 GCA_002401485.1 Elusimicrobiota bacterium
CCCAGGTCATCGGCAGTCCGCGCACACGGTGCAGATAAATAGCGAAAAATGGAAACGCCAGACCTAGTCCAAAGGAAAGCACCGCCTGACAAACGCTTAGGACGCGAACTTCTCTGGAGAGAGGCTCCCGCTTCATGCGGTGCTGATCTCTTCGGCAAGCGGCTCATCCTCATCAATATCATCAAGGACGAGAACAGGTTCCGGGAAGGGTTGGCGCGTAAAAGTCCAGAAATGCAGATCGCGCAGCCGGGTATTCAGATAATACAGACACAAGGTGAGGGCTACGAGCGCGGCAAGTCCGAAGCCGTATCCGTACGCGAAAAGCCCCAAGCGCAAGCTCATCTCGGTAAAAACGGCATTCAGCACGCAAAACGTCGCCGTGACGCGAAGGGCCTCCAGTTGATGATCAAAGTACAGCAGGATATTCATGCAAATCAACGTTCCGGCCTGTATAAACGCGGAGAAAATCCCCAAACGAAGAACGCTCAAGTGAAGCGGCGATAACCGCGCCACTTCGAGAATCCACGGTGCCAACAGCAGCGCTGACAAGGTGATCAGTCCTTGAACGACAAAAACACGCGATAGGTTGGTGCGCAGAGAGTGTATGATCGCGATGCGCCGCCGCTCCAGGACGGTCAGTCCTTCCTGATCGGACAACGCGCCGTAATATGCCTGATATTTAAAGAAGAAGTCGGTCTCGACCAGAAGGAAAAAATAAACCATGGAGGGCAAAATCGTCAAATACGCAAGAAACACCGCGCTGTCGTAAATCGGAGAATACCGCAGACGGGAATCGAGCCAAACCCCTTGCGGGGAAAGCCAGAACAAAAATTTGTCGACCCAGATCCCGAAATTAAAGAAAAATCCAATCCAAATCAGTCGTTTATGCTGCCGCAGATAGCCCATCCAATTATGATCGTCCGGCTCCCAATACCCGAACTCCTTAATAAGCGCACTCACAAGCGCGATCAGAACAACCGCCTGACCAATCACAAATCCCGCGAAATACCCCTGCAGCCCATGCCACATGCCTAAGAAATAGGCCGCCGGCAGACTTGCGGCAAGTCCAATGAGGAAGGCACGGCTAACCGGCCAATAGTTCTGGGCAGCCGAGAGAAAAATCATGGCAAGCCACATGCCGATCGCGAGCATATAAAGGAGGACCGCCATCAGCCGCATCCCCCATTCGACACTGAGACCGGAGAAATACCACAAAACCAAGGGGCCCCAAACGGCGAGATTGACCGTATAGGCCGAAAAAAACGAGGCGGCGAAGCTGGTCACATGACCGCGATAATATTCGTCGGCAACATACCGCGTCAGTACCAAATAGGAAAATCCCACCGTGACCAGCGAAAACGCATAACAGTAGGTGATCAGGCTTTGCAGGTATGCGATGCCCCGATTGGTGAGATTGTCATAAGAAAAATAATTAACGARGACGATCAGCGCAATCGTAATGAGGAACGGCCCCGCCGTGATCAGCGCCGAGAACCCAAACGCCTTGATGCCGCTTGTGTAATCATCCCCGCTGAGTAGCTTCTGGAGCTTAAATCCGATTCCAGCCATAATTAACGCATCATGTGCTCGTAAAGATTCAAATAACGACTGATCAAATCGTCCTGGTCATAATGCGCCTGCACCCGCGCCCGTCCAGCCTCCGACATCTTATGCCATAAGTCCGCATCCGTCAGAAGTTTATCGATCGCGGCCGCAGTATCAGCGGGATTGGCCACGCCCGTCAATAAACCGCTTGCGCCAAGAACCTTATCCGCGTCCGAAGTCCCTTCAAGCAAATCTCGGCAAGCCCCGACATCGCTGGCGACAACGGGAATGCCGACGGCGTTCGCTTCGATAATAACGTAAGGCTGGGCCTCGGAAAGACTGGTCAGGACCAAGAGATCGATTTTGGAATACCACTCCTTGAGATTCACCTCCCCTAAAAACCGCAGCGCATCACCAAACCCAAGGCTCTTCACCAAGTCCCTGCATTCCTGATAATACTCGGGCTCTTCGTCCATGGGGCCCAAGAGCAAAAATTCGGTCTCGGGCCGCCTGCGGAGTACGATCTTCGCGGCATGGATGAATGATTTCACATCCTTAATCGAGACGATGCGTCCCACAAAGGCGACGGTTTTCTTGCGCACTTGGCGCGGCTTCAACACCAGCGAACGGTGAGCCTCAACGTCAATACCATTGGGGATAATTGAAATTTTCTCGGGAGGGGCCCCCATCGCGATCTGCTTTACGCGATTGCCGTCAAAGAGAGTGATGATTTTGTCGGCGTTATGGTAGGTCAGCTTTCCAAGCATGTTAAAAAAACCAAGCCACACGCGTTTGAAGTAAGACAATTCCTGCTGCACGCGAAAACGCTCTTTCTGCGGCGTATAAATCCAGGTCGCTTGGCTGATCTCGAGCAGGCGTTCGTGCGTATACACCCCGTGTTCGGTCAAAAGCATGCTCGAGTCCTGCGTCAGTTTCGCCACAGAAGCGATTAGGCCGGCATATCCCGTGGACACCACGTGGTACAGCCTCGCTGGCGGAATAGGGCACCGCATGGTATTTGCCAGAGGAAGGAAAATCGACCGAAACGTCCAAAAATAATCAAGAAACGAGACATCGTCCGCGTATTTCGTGTAAAGGCGCGTCGCGACTTCAAAGGCTTCTTTCGATTCAAAGGCGTCGGCGAGGGTCATCGCCGTTTGGGGATCGCGGAGAAACTTGAGGGACTCTTCAAACGAGGCTAAATCGCCGTCCAGCAAACGCGACAGGATATTTTCCACCCCTTCCGCCGTTTCGCGGCGGTGCTGCGCAGACGATTTTATCCCAAAATTTTTGGCGTCGTGCAAATAGATGTCTTGAATATCGAAGACATTCGGCGGGAGTCTGTATTTGTATTCGCGATACGGATTCGGGAACGGAGAGATGCTCAAAATAGAAAAACGCACATCGGGCATAGCGGAAATCAGCTGATGGATCCACGTAGACACTCCCCCCGCCACGAAGGGATAGGTCCCCTCAAGAATAAGGCATACATCGGTCACGAGGCGTCCTCCACTTCAAAGAGTCCCTTCAAAAGGCCTTTGGCTTTTTCCCGGCACCCTGGGTCCGTCTCTCGAAGCAGCGCAGCCGCCAGAAATTCAGCACAGGCGTCTCGTTTCTCCACAGCCATCGCCTCGTAGAGAACGGAACGCGTTTTTTTGTCGCTCAATGTCGCTTGCAGCTCAAGAAACGCCAGCGGCAGCGGCGAGAATCTACGGCGTGGATTGGCGATGACGGTCACCATCATTCGAAGAAACACCCCCACGACATCAGCTTTTACAAGGCGGGGCCACACGTCGGGAAGGGTTACGGTTCCATGTTCAAATAAATGCAGACAAACGCCCGCAAACCGTTTTGGATGCAGCTTCGATAATGAAATAGGTTCCGTCGATAGAGTCTCCAGCAACGCGTGTGCTTTTTCAGGATCCCAACGCCGTGCCGAAATAATCTTTACGAGATGTTTGGCCAGTGCCTCGCGCCGCGGATGCACCTTAATGGCGTTGACCAGGGGCATCGGATCGTTGGAAAGGCCTTTCATGATGATCTTTCCAGCAACATTCGCCACTTCAGGATCGGATTCGTTGGCCAGAAGGTCGAGCATGCGAACCAATGTTTTTTCCAGCGGATACCATCCGAGGACCTGCGCCGAGAGATACCGCACGTTCATAACAAAATCCGTCAGCATTTCCAGCAGCAGCGGCATCGCGGCATCCTTGATACGAGCGTCCGGGCCGCGTTTCGCCCAACGGTCCAACAGCGCCTGCTTCACAAGCGCGGTGACCTCGCTCGATTGGATTATTTCCAGCAGCAATTGGCCCGCCACCACTCCGCGCATCTGGGAAAGCGCGGTCGCCGCCGCATAACCCACAATCGGGGAACCGTATATGGCCTTACTGAGAAGCAGGACTGTCTCTTCCTGTCCGAGAATTCTCATCATCTCAATGAGATCCAGCGCAAAATCCTCATCGGCATTCTTCCATAAGTCATGCAGCAGCTTGCGAATCGAAGGATCGGATCCTAAAAACTCAGCGAGAAATACCGTCGCCTGCCGACGCATCGTCGGATCGTTTCCATCCAACAGCGGGATCAATCCGCCCCGCAGCACCCTCGGTGGGTAGGAACGAAGGACTATCTCGCAGGAAATACGGATAGCGCTGGATTTCGTTTTAGAGGAAAGTCCAACGAGGGTGTGCACTGTTTCCAAGGATGGGAAGGCGCTCATGGCGCGTACGGACCGGACGCGGGTTGCTTCCGGTTCGTTTTCATCCAGCGCCCCCTTGAGGATCATCGGCGCCACCTTCTTATCGGGAAGACGCTGCAGTGCCTCGAGCGCGGCGCTGCGCACGCGAGCGCTCTCATCATTCAATTTGCGCAGGAAGAAGGCAGGTGCGAGAGCCCGGGTGCGAAATTGCAGCTCCGAAAGAACACTCACCACAAGAAAACGCGTGGGTTCATGTTCAGAATTCGCAAACGCCGTCAACGTGGGCACACTCCGGCGGTGGGGCAAATAACGCAGCGAATCGATCATCACATTTTGGATCGGACCGGAGCGATCGGGAATTTCACGCAGGATCAGCGGAAGAACGTCCATGAACCCGGCACGCGACAACGTTTTGACCGCGAAACGGCAGGCGCGGAATTTTTTTGAAAGGATAAGAGGTTTCAGCAGATGCGCCTTCTGCGGATAGTGGCTTAGCCGGAAGGCATCCATCGCGGCCTTCGCGACAATATCCTCCCCCGCTTCGACGCAGCGAATGATGGTCAAACAGGCGCGTTTCTCGGGAATATCCTCTAGATAACGCATGAGCATAAGGGGCACAAGCGGATCAGACCCCCTATAAAGACGCTCAAGGGTTTGGGCGTCCGCCGGATCCGTGGAATGATAAAGCGCGAGGAACGTGTCATATCGTTCCATCTCGGAGAGAAACCCGAATTCCTGTTCGGTCACGTCAATCATCGGACCACCACAACATTTGCGTTCTCCACTCCCGATCTTCAGGGAGCCCCAGTCCTTCTTCCTTCAGTTCCGCGCGATAGCCCTTAAGTAATTTGCGGACTTCACCGAACCGGCCCAGAGAAAATAACAGATCGGCGCGGTCCCGCACCCATCGGGAATGTCGCTCCGGATTTATCGCGTCGAGTTTCTCGAGGATATCGAAGGCGGAATCGGGATCGAGCTTCCGCTGTACCAAAAAGAGCAGTCGAGCCGCCGTTGTCGTCCGATCACTGAGACCCGTGAGTTTATCGCGGCACTCTTCAAGAATAGCGGTGCACGCGTCGGGATCAAGCATGCCGGAAATCGCATACTCATAGCGCACCCGGAGGAAGGCGATTTGCGGTTCAATTTCATCCGGCCGTTTGTACAATTCTCTTTCAGCAGCACGGATAGAGGTTTCAAACTCATGTTTCAGCCGCGTCAGGGCCGTGGTTGCGTAAAATCGTACTTCCGGATCATCCTCACTGCGAGCCTGTTGTATCCATTGAACCGCCTCGGCGGTCTGAATTTTCGAAAGAGTCTCAATCGCGCCCCGTTTAAGTCCCGGAACATCACTCAGTAAGGCGTCCACCGCCGGGATTACGTCCATGGCATCCGCGATTTCATCCTTGACCGCATTCTGGCTCCCCATTGCGGCCAAGGGATTGGCGTCTTCCGGAGAATTGTCAACGAAGATATACGCCTCTTTATCGAGCGGCGCATTTCGGTTGCGCAGCACCAGCCAGCCGGCGCAGATCCATCCGACCCCGGGCAACAGAAAGGTTAACAACCCGAGCGCCTGCCCCCAATGGCGGGAGGGTTTGAAATACCCTTTTCCAGGCGGCGGCGCCACGAAGGTTAAAATGGCGGCGGCACAATGCAGCAGCACTCCGACCGAGACGGATATTCGTATCGGCCAACCGAGCAATAGTGCAATCACCGGAGATTCGCAGACCCCGGCAAAGATCCAGAGCAGCAGAAACCGGGCGTCAAATGAGCTGCGATTTGGCCTGGGCAAACAGTTCCTCCAATTTAGTCATATTCGGACCATACGACCCGACGCCGAGCCGCACCTTTACGGGCAAATCCATAGCGTCTATCTGGGCTGAAATTCTCTCACGCGCCAACTGGCCGTCTTCCTTGGTGGTGGTACTCATCAAGACTCCAAAAATAGCGCCCTCCTCAGAAGTTCGGCAGACGATATCCACGGATCGGACGGCTTCACGCATGATCCGGCTTAACATGCGCAGAAAGGAGAGGCGCTTATTTTCCGGCATGGCTTCCGCCCCGGGGGCGGAAACGAGCATCACCGAAAATGGAAGTGAATACCGAAGGCTGCGGTCGAATTGCTGCCCCGCCTCATCCATGAAGTAACGAACGCTATGAACCTCAAAATCTTCATCAAACAAGGAGCGCGCCTTGAGATCTTCGACCGCGTCGCACTTGGCGACAGAATCGGCCCCCCACTCCGCCAACAGGGTCATCAGGTTCACACTTGAACTGTTAAAACGCATGAATTCCATGGCCTGCACGGCAAAAACCGCGATCGCCTTGCCTGAGGGATCCATAATCGGAGCCGCCATCAGGGCATCGGACTTCAAATCGCGCCGAACACCATCGGAGCCGACATTCAACAGCGTATCCCGGACGCTGACTGTCCTTCGCTCCGCGCCGGCCCGCCCGACCAATCCGCCCCCGACCTCTTCAACCTTGCGATAAGTATCCGCTTTTCCCCAGCCGATCTCTTTGAAAAGAATCCATTTGCCTTCGTGAGGGACGTACAGGCTCGATTTTGTGGCGCGTATCGCCTGCGTAAAGAACGTATGCATTGCGGGAAGCAATTCCTTTCGATCAAGCGAGCTGAGTTCCTTCGACCCATGGAACAACGTCACGATCGATGACATTTGCCCCACGACTTGCTGTTCGACGGCGCGCAGCACTTTTTGTTCGGCCTGCACATGTTTCTGCAAACCGGAGATGCGTTCCAGCAGTTCCAAGACTCGCGTTCGCAATCCCGTTATCCGGTCCCAGGCATTGTCCGCAACAATGCCCAGCGCGACCCCCATCACGATAAAGAGTCCGGGGCGGATATAGAAATCCATATCCTCGAAGCGATAGCTGTCCCCGATCATCTGAATGCCCCAGCAATGCAGCCCGGCAGCGGTCATGCCGGTAATGAGGCCCGCAGCCAAGCCGTAACGCAGTCCGAACAGCCAAATGCCAATCCACAATGGGCTGGGCTGCACGGAAAGAAACATGGGGTCATCAGCCAACAGCGCGCGCTGCAGAGAAATCAGCAATATGTAGAACAAGGGCATTTCATACAACCAACTGCGGCTGCGTTTGTGCAGATAGGCATCCCCGGTTTTTTTCTCATGAATATTGGATTCTTCTTTTTCAACCGTGCCCGTCGATCCCGTCGATTCCTTCTTTGTTTCATGACGAAGATCTTCGGCACGCCCGGTATCTTCAGCGTGTTGTTTAAGTTCTTCTCGAATCTTCCCGAGATCCGCCGTTTCCAAACCAGCCGATTTCTCGGCGAGGCCGGACTTTGCTTTTGCAACCGCAACTTCGGCCGCTTTCGCCTTCGCATCCGCAATCGCCTTCGCCTTGGCGGCTATTTTATCGGCCTTCGCCTTCTCAAATTCTAAAGCGGTGCGTGTGGCTTCCGCTTCCTCGACCCGCGTGGCTTCTATTTCCGCCTTGCGGTCAGCTTCGGCCTTTTCCTTTGCTTCCTGTTCATCCTGGCGCTTCGCAGCGGCTTGCACCTCGGCCTTTTCTTTCGCTGCCTGTTGGGCCTTACGCTTGGCTTCGGCGTTGGCCCGGGCTATTGCTTCTTGTTGGGCATGCCATTTGGCTTGAGCTTCCGCTTGCGCCTTCAGCTTCACCTCGGCTTTGCGCTTTTTCTCGGCGTCTGCGTTCGCCTTGTGCTCCGTCTCAGCTTTATTCTTCGCCTCCGCTTCCAGGTAGGCCGTCGCCGCATCGTCGGTAATGCGCTGCGCTTCCATAGCGGCTTGGGCTTGCGCTTCTTCGGCGATTCGACGTTTTGCATCCTCTAAAATATGCAGATCCGCGGCACGGCGAAGCGCTTCAGACTCCAACGCCGCCTTTGCCCGCATTTGTTCGGCTTCTTCAACCAAGGCCCGGGCTTTTTCCTCAGTCTCTTGAGCCCTGCGCTTGGCGTCCTGCTCAGCCTTCTGCGTGATTTCTAATTCAGAATGACGCCTAGCGTCCAACTCAGCCATCCGCTTCGCTTCCGCCGCCGCGCGCGCGAGCAAGGCAGCGTCCGCAATTCTTTTAGCTTCTGCAGCCGCTTCCGCCGCTGCCTTGATTTCAAATTCAGCCTTCATCTGCTGCTCAAGGGCGGCTCGTTTCTCAGCGGCTTTTTCAGCGCGCAGACGATCCTCAACCTTCCCTTGCTCCTCCGCGCGAATGCGCGCTTCAAATTGCGCCCGTTCTTCAAAACGCTCCCGTTCTTCCTCCCGGATTTTAGACTCCAACGCGGCCCGCTCATCCAATACTCCTTGTTGCTGAGCGACTTGAGCCTTGAGCGCCTCAAGTTCCCGCCGAGCGATTTCCGTCTTGAGATCGGCCAATTCGCGCTTTTTCGCTTTCAGCGCCTGTTCGACTTCCAGGGACTGCGGCGTGGACGCGTCTTTCCACAACGAGCCGATTTCTTTGCCAAGATCCCGTTCCAGTGCGGCAATCTCATCTTCGACGGAACTTTTTGACTCCCCTCCAAACTCTTCTTTCGAATTATCGGCCATGACGCGAACTCCTTAGTTTTGTGTGCAAGCGGGCCTTAGGCCCCCATCTCCATTCCAGGCGGGCCCGAACCCGTTGCGAGCGCTCCCCGATGCCGTCGAGGTCCTCGCGGGTTTGTGAGTAGCTGGCGCTCAACTTCCAGCGCCCGATGAAATAATCGAAATTCAACCCGAATCCAACAAAGTTGCCCGAAAAAAACCGCCGTTCCCGCGCCGTGTCCTCGGCGCTAAAAACATAAGCGTCGGTGCGAAAACGGCCGTCCTTAAAATACTTGCTGACCATGAGCGTCCCGAAATGAGTTCGAGCCTTTGGGGTGATTGCGAGGGAACGATTAAAGTCGGTGTTTGCGGACGCATTGAGGTGATAAAATTCGTATCCCAACGCGAGGTAGAATCTTTTTTCGATGAGGCGCCAGGTCACCCCGGGAACGACAAAAAACTGTTCCGCCTCTCCCCCGGCCCGCGCGGTCAATCGGTTCGCCCAAAGGTCGAGCTTCAGAGTTAGCGGCCGCTTAATTTTGTAGCGAACCCCGCCTTTGATTTCATCGGTTAAAATTCCCGCGACAATCTCCCCCACGGAATCCTGCGATAACCGTCTAGTGTAAAAATGCCCGCGCAAACTTAATTTGTTGCTGGGCTTCCATTCAGCGAATGCTCCCGGGGATACGGCAGTCAGGCCGTCATCATGACGGATGTCGCCCGAAACGCCTGCGATCCAGTGTAACCGTTCAATCGCGACGGTACCTGAAAATCCCGTCACGCGTCCCTTCTTGGTTCCGTCCTTGCGGTGGTAGACGGCTTCGGTGACCTCCGCCTCAACCTTGAGATACGGACGGACAATCCCGCGATACGCCGCACCCGCTTCGGTCAATTCGGCGCTCGAAGAATTTACCCACTGGGATACCGGGCCGATCCAGTGATGCCCCTTATCGCGGATGTCGACCAGCATGTTATTGGCTTCCCGTCGTTTATCAAAATAAGCGGTCGCACTCGAAAGGTAAAGCTCCGCGCATGACCAGCACCGCCGACGCCGTTCGACGTCGCCCCGCAGCAGGAGAAAATCAGGAAGCCCCGGAAACCGATCCATACTTTCTTCGAGATGTTTTGCCAGGGCTTCGTATTCTTCTCGTTTACTCAAGTGGCGGGCTTCCAGCTTGCGCCAGGACATCTCATACTCTGGAATATCCTTGAGCAATGACAAGGGTTTCTCGGCCTCTGTGAGGCGGCCGTGGTGCATCATGATCTCCACCCATGCATCAAGAATGCTGGCGTTTTTTGGTTCAGCGGCGTGCAGCGCTTCAAATTCTTTTTCGAAAGACGGCTCGTACCCGAAAATGGAACGCAGATTCATCTGCAGCAGCGTCTCTTCCCAATCCGAGGGATCTTCAAGATCAACGAGTGCCAGTTTCGCCCAACGGCGCCCTTCAACCGGATGTCCGCGACGGAAGGCCAACTGTGATAATTCATAGGCCGCCTTCGGATCTCCGGTGAGTTCACGCGCTTTTACAAAAGCCTCCCGTGCGAGGTTGAACTCCTCCGCTTCCACAGCCTGGCGGCCCAGCGAAAACAAGAGTCCGGCATCATCGCTCCTCGTTTCAAGAAGCTTCTGATAGAGCTTAATCGCCTCTTTGTGTTCCAGGCGATTGGCGAGGATGCGGGCGAGATGAAGGGTCCATTCCCCGCTAGCCGAGTCGGTGGCTAGATTCTTACGGACCCAGGCCTCGGCCTCGCTAAGGCGCCCCTGGCGAATCAGCAAATCCGTCATGTACAAGGCGCGGGTGCGTTCGTCAACCGCAAGACCTTTTGCCGACGTGGGCGCCGCCCAGGCAAGAGAGAAACCAATGGCAAGGAGCAAAATTCTCATTTCACCTCCTTGCCCGCTCCAAAATGGGTCGAAAGGATTGAGATCGCCTTGTCGCGCTGTCCGAGTTTGACGAGCGCCCAGACCAATTTGTCCATCGCCCGCTTGTCTCCCGGGAAGCGGACTAATTGCTCTTCAAAAACAACTGCGGCGGCCTTGCGATCGCCGCGTAGGATGTGCAAATACCCGAGCAGCATCCGCAATTCAGGATCCTGCGGGCGGAGGGCGATTAAAACCGTATAGTGACTGACGCAGGTCTGGTAGCGCTCTTCCTGCATCAACAATTGGACCAACGCTTTGCGGCTGCTGAAATCCCTCGGGGCACTTCGAACGCGGCGCTGCAGCGTTCTGATTTCCGCATCAATTCGGCCGAGTTCGTGATACTCGTAGGCAAGCATTTCAAATCCTTCCCGGTCCTGAGGGAATTGACGGAGGAAGGCTTCCAGTTTTGCGGCGGCGCGGTCCCGACGCTTGGCCTCATCGAGAGCGTAAATAACGGTCCACCAACGTTTCTTGTCCAAGGCATTCCTTGCCAAAAACGCATTTAAGACGTCAATGCCGTCTGTGAAGCGCCCGGCTTTTAGATAACTCATTCCAAGTTCCTGCAGCCAGCCGTCCCGCTGCGGCTGCAAACCACTCAGGCGCTTAAAATCGGCGGCAGCACTCTCCCATTTGGGAATCTCCGTAAACAGGGTCGCTCGGTCCGACAACAGGGGAACGCTGCGCGGCAGCAGGACGATCCCAGCAGTCAAAATCTCAATGGCGGCCGGACGACGGCGCTCGTGGCGATGGATACGCGCCACTAAACGGCGGAGATCGACGTCTTTTGGGTGTTCCAGAAGTTTCTCTCCCAAAAATTTTAAAGCGACCTTCAGCTCTCCCCGCATGAGCAGGAGGCGCACCAGGTTTTCCCGATGGACCTCATCATCAAAGGCAACCTCCGCGAGCCGAAGCAATGCCCGTTTCGCCGATGCATGGTCCTGCCGGGTCGAGGCGTCCTGATAGGCGTTGGTATAGAGGCGAATCAGTTCCCGAGTCGGGCGCAACGGTTTTTGCTCGAGGTCATGCAGAAGCCGCCATCGAAACTCTATAGCCTCGGAGCGCATTCCGGAACGCTTCATTAGGGCCAGTAATTGCCGCCCGGCTTCAAGATCGCCGCGGCGGTGCATGTAAAACGATTCGAGGGGGTTCACCCCTTCTTCCGGGCGACCGGCTTCTTCATAAGCCTCGGCGAGAGCCAACGTCGCGCCCTTGTGATGAGGATTGCGCTTGAGATACCCGGTAAAAAACGCGATCGCCTCGGACCGATCTCCCTCTCGCCGCATCATGAGCCCGCGCGTATATTCACTCGGGTAGAGCACCCACGCGCCCGCGATCATGCCCAAAACGTATAGAACAACCTCGAGGCGGGAAAAAATCATCCGGCCGCCTCCACGCGCACCTCACCTGAGATTAATCCGGTTCGGCGGTTGGCAACCCGCACTCGCAGAGTGCCCTTCGCATCGGCATCCAGGCGTTGGTCAAACCCTGGGCCCAACACGCGGTAGGTTTCCCCCGGCACCAGTCCGCGCATCGTGAATTGAGCCCCGCCAAAACCCTGCATCTCAAAATGAACCCCGGAGCCTGCTTCACGCCAGCGGGTAATTTCGAAATTGGCCTCTTCCAGCCAGACCGCGGGACGAGCATTCTTAGAGAAAACGATTTCACGCGAGGCGGATTCGTCGAGGGAAACGTACAAACTGCCAAGCTCACGCTTAAACCCAAGCACTCCCGTCGAGCGTTTGATGTCCGGATCGCGGGGTTCCCCGTCAAACCGGACGGTACGCATCTGGGGCGCGCCCTCGAGCCGGAAACGGTTTTTCCCCATGCGTGAGATTTTCATTTCGAAGAACGCATTGGCCGTTTCGACCCAGCGCGTTGTAAAAATCGGGATCAGGGGTTTTGAAATCGCCCATTCATACACCTGCTGCAAGGCCCGCAGAGCCGCGTAACGCTCGGCGCTGTAAAAATGAACATATACATTCACGGGTTTGACCCGAAGCGGACTCCCGGTGTTTTCGAATGTTTCAATGACATCTCTATAGCCATAGAAACGCTGTGTCCATTCTTCGGTATAAATGTTCTCGTTCAGCGCCGGCGCGTAAATCTGCCGCGCCCCGCCGAGATTGCGGCCGATTGGATGAAGATACGCGTAGCTGGGGTAGTCTTTGTCGAATCGCCCGCCGCCCCCATTGATGTTCAAGAGTCCTGCACGGGTGGCCATCTCAACGGTTTTAGCGAAGGGGAGGCAATCCCCCGTCCACTGGAATAAGCGAATCTTGGAACGCCCCTGCAAGACCTTTTGCTCAATAATTCGGCCCGAGGAAAGAACCTCGCGACCGTGCTCCATCTTGTAGCGCGGGATTTTCAAAGCGACCTCGCCTTTGCGCCAATTAAGCGGGTGTGAATAGCCGTGAACGCTGGCTTCGACGTTGGGCTGCAGTAAAATACTGCGGCTCAAGGCGATCGCGGACTCGGTTCCAAAAAGCGTCAGATCGAAATACCCGGCAATCAGTCCAATCGTAATGGGGGTATACGTGAATTTCTTAATCACCTCTCGTAGAAAAATTTCGGCACTGAGCTTTGTGGTGTCAATTTCACTGCGGTTGAAAAATCCGTCCCCATCGATATGACTGAAGAAAATGCGCCGTCCGTTTATCGTCGTCACGTCAGGACGCGGGAGACCCTGCACGGCGAACGCCTTTTCGAAAAATGCGAAAGGATTCACGATCCACCGCAATTGCCGGGGCTCGGTGTCGCCGTTCTGGTAAAAAAAGAAAGGATGGAACGCAAACCCGCCATGGGGCGTGATGGCGACGGGATCGGTTCGCGGGATCTCGGACTCCGTGAGATCCAACCGGAGCAGGGAACGCGCTGATTTCTCCAGCTGCACCAGAGGCACAACCCCTTCCTCACTCGGATCAAGCGTTCGTTCAAATCCCAAGACCGATTTATCGGCTGCCCCGATAGCCACCATCAAGGGATCCACCGAGATCAGCCCGCGGTGCTGGAACCCGAATTTTTTAAAGAGCAGACGGCATTCCGCCGGAATCGTCAAGGCCTTGCCCTTGCCGCGGTAAAACCCGAAGTCCCCGGTCAAAACGATCTTTTTTCCGGTGTGCATCGCCGTCTTCAGCCATTTGCAAATTTGTTCCGGCCGACGGTAGGTGACCTGGCTTCCCGACCAGATGATAATGCCGCGGACATCTTTGCGTTTCGTTAGATCGGGAAGGATTTGGTCGGCATCGACATATTCAACGTCCAGTCCCAAATGGTTGAGGGGCAGCTCCATATGCTCATGGATCCAGTGGAAAAAAAAGTCCTTGTCCTTTTCAAAAATTTCATCCTGCGTGTAAAGGGCAAGAATACGGCGCGGCTCCTCCACCCACTCGGCGGACTGCACCGGGGGCGCAGCAAACACCGCGAGGAGGAGGAGCAGAATATTCAGCTGGGGCATTTCGCTGATGAAATCTCCTTGCGCCTGCGCTTAAAAACGCGCACCCAGTCCCGAACTGCCACGCGGCGGGCCTTTCCCTTGATCCGAATCTTAGGCAGTTGTTGACCAAGAACATCCATGCGGGCGCTGCGAAAAATATCCCCGATTTGTTTGTCGGAAAGACGGCTCAATAATTCAGAGAGAAACTTGCGCCCCGACTCCTTGATCACCGGATCGTCAAAATCATCGTCAGTGCTTTCAAGATTGGCGATGCAGGCATCTGCATCCTTCCAAATCTTTCTCTTCTCCCAATGCCGGAAGTTCGTCCCCCCCTGACCGCCGAATGTGCTTCCGAGGTCAGTGACCATGAGAATCGGCGATTTGCAGCCTTCGTCACCGGGGAAACAAACGATTCGGTTCTGATTGGAGGTGTTGTCGCCGTGGTTCACAAAAACGGCGAGCAGCTTGAAGGCCTCAATCTCAGCCTTGCTGGAGCCGCCGCTTTTTTCCTTCACCCAACGAAGCTCCTTGTACGCCCAGCCGTGCCACTGGGTCATGTAAATGTTTTCACCGACAAGCCGCGTCTGCAGGGTCGCGGGATCAAAGGAGCGGGTCGCACGCGGTTGTTTGCCTTTGTCATTCCACGGATCGGTCGGACAATTGCGGCACTTGATATTGACCGAATACATCTTCTCCGCGTAAAAGCCGAGCGCCCAGAATAGACGTGTGCCGGCGATTTCTCCAAAGACCTCAGGATTAGCTTTAGGGTCGTATTTCACCTTGAGCCGCGTGCCTGAAGCGTCCCAACACGGAAATTTCGGAGAATGGCCGCCCAATGGATTATTCGGATCCTTCTCTTCGTATTTGCAGGGAACGGTCTGACCGAGTTGGTAGGAACCTTTTCCCGCGGGGCCGTTGAGAACATCCCTCTTTTCTATTTCGACCGAATGCCAAACGCGTGACCGTTGAATCGTCTTTTTGAATTTGTACTGCGATACTTTTCCGGCATTGGCCGCTCCTGGAAACAGCAACGCCAAGACAAAAATACAGGAGGCAGCAGGACACAGATTGCGGTGGGAGAAAATAAACATGAGGCTCCTCTATTAGATAGGGTAAATGGACCTATTTAGGGTATCACGGTTGTTGCTAAAATCTGAATAAACTGTGAAAGGTTACATGTTTTATTGTTATTGAATTTATAGAAAATTGACTTGAATTTAAATGATAATTCAGGGATACTAGCGCCAAATTATGAAACAACGGATTTTCGTGCTCGATGACGAATGGGATATGACTTATTTAACGAAAACCCTTCTAAATTTGAAGGGTTTTGAGGTTGCCTATTCGAATCAACCCAAGGAAGCCCTAAAGATCCTCAAGAACACCACCTTCGATCTTCTTTTTGTGGACCTAATGATGCCCTCGATATCCGGTTTTGAGATCATCTCGGCGATTCGACGCAATAAAATTCACGATAACATGCCCATCATCGTACTCTCCGCCAAACGCCTCTCCGATCTGGAGAGAAAGGAAGTGCTGAAGTATAATGCGCGCTTTTTACGAAAACCGATCTCTCCGTCCCGATTGTTCGAGACCGTAGAAGACGTTCTGAAGAATGGGTAGAAGCGGGTCTAGTCGACAACCGACGGCAGAGGTTCTGCCAAGGAATCCACGTGGATTGTTTGCAAACGAACACGACCCAAATGCGGTACCGGGCGATTTTCACGCCGTTCAACCGCGAACGACGCCCCAATCGAAAAACGACGATTTAGAAAATCCGCCAATTCCACGCGCGTCACAGCCCGTGAGGCCGCGATATGCCGTACCTCCACCGCATCAGAGTCCGCATACTCCAAAATGCGGTCACCCAGGTCATCGGCCCAGACCGCTGAGCGGGATTCGTTTTCTACAATCGTAATCGGCAAACGGCGATCGGTGCGCGAACGCATCCAATCCAAATGCCCGCTCCGACCGTCCAACGATGGACCTATTCCCAGCGCATACCGCAGCACGATCGAATTGGCGCGCTTGAGAACGAGGGACTCCGCCTCAACCCGGGTCTGCCCGTAGACGGAGATCGGCGCCGGCGTGGACGCTTCCGTATACGCCGCCCGGCCCCCCCCGAACACATGGTCCGACGAGACGTACACAAGCCGCGTCTCTTGCGGCAAATATTTCAGCAGATGACGGATGCTTTCGACATTAATTCTGCGCGCCCATGCAGGATCGCTTTCGCATTTTCCAACGTCGCAAATGCCGCCGCAATGGATCAAAACGTCAGGAGCTCTATCTTTGAAAATAGAACGGTAAGCGGCAGGGTCTTCGAGTGCGATGCGCGGCCAGGTCTCAGCGGCAATCAATCGGCTATAGGGATTGCAGAACGGGACGATGTCCCGTTCTCTCTTCCGGGCTCGGCGCAAAACGCTGTAGCCGGGCATCGATGTGGCGCCAAAGAGCCAAACCGAGTTCATCGATTTCTTTTACCAACAATCGAGCAATAATGAAAGAGACCTTGTGCAAAAAGAAGCGACAATCTATCCTTATCCAAGAATGAGACAATTCCGAGTCTGCTTGGCGATCTTATTGCTGGCGGCGACGACGGCTCCCGCGTCGTCGCAATTGGTCAATGAGGCCAAGTACTTCGCGGAGGAAGAGGCCTTTCTGCAATCGTTCGACCTGAGCGATTCCCGCACTGGACTTTCCCTGCTGGGCGGCCTTCAAGGCACATCCATGATTTTGAAGGTTAAAGACTGGGCAGGTCAAACCATCGGCGTGTTCAAACCGACCAGCGGCAATACTCTTCATTCGGCGGAAATTGCGGCCTATCGCCTCTGCCGCCGGTTGGAATTGCCGGTCTGTGCTCCGACAGTCCCCAAAACCATCGAATCCGAGCAACTCGACCAGTTTGCCCAACTCCTTGAAGGGATTGAATTCACGCCTCAGAAAGGGGAACGCCATGCCGGGCACCTCGCCATGAAGGAACGCTTCCGCAGGGCGATGCTGGACCGGCTCGCAAACGTCGACTCCATGGACGGGGCGTTTAAGTCTTGGATCAATCCTCTGATTCTCTACCAGCCCTTGGGGAGCCTGGCGGATCTCAAAAAGCGCGAC
>NVTF01000028.1 GCA_002401485.1 Elusimicrobiota bacterium
CGATGAATTACATCTTGGCCTTTGTTATGTTTTTCCTGGTTGTTTTCTTTAAGGGTCTTCCGGAAGCTTCTCCGGATCCGGTTCTAGGCGATTTGGCGCCGGATTATCCGGCGATTACCGCCGGGCTGCAGAAGGATGATCGCATCCTGAAGGCCGGCGAAGTTGAGATTGCAACGTGGGCGGATCTCGCGCGTTTCATCCATAAACATCCCAAGATGCCGGTCGAAATCCAGTACGCGCGGGACGGGAAGGTAGCGACGCTAACGTTGACGCCGCGGCTTGACAGCGCTTCCGGACGAGGCCTGATCGGCATTGTCCCTAAAATCGACTACACCAAGGTTGGATTCTTTTCCGCAGTCAAACATTCGATCGGACAATGCTGGTATTGGACGGCCTTCACCGTGGAGCAGCTAGCCTCGAAAATGATCAAGCGGGAGAAGCCCGATCTTGCCGGCCCTGTCGGCATCGTTCAGATGGTTTCCAAGGCGGCGCATTCGGGACTTGAGGATTTCGTTTTTCTCATTGGTCTGATTTCGGTGGCTATTGGATTTTTTAATATCCTTCCGATCCCGCTCCTGGACGGAGGCCACGGCATCATGTATTTGTGGGAAGGATTGAGCGGCCGAAAACTCACGACTCAGATTATGGGCGCGGTTAATTCCGTCGGTCTTGTTTTCCTTCTTTCCCTGTTGGTTTTTGCCACCTTCAATGATGTGATGCGCATCCGCGATTCGCGTGCGGCCAAGAGAGAAGCCATCGCGGCGGCGGCCGCTGACAAACCCATCCCCTTGAAAAAATAAAGGGAACTTTTTCCCCCCTTCATTCGTATGGAGGGTATGGGAAAAAACGAACGTCCTCGAAAATTTAGATGGATCACGCGCCGGATCGGGCGCAAAAAAATTCGCGTCTCAGATCTTGAGCGAATACCGGATTTCGACGAGCGTCCGGGTTCCTTTGAGGTTTTCCCCGACCTGGAGGCTCAGGCGTTGGAATTCCCCCATTTCGAGCGGGGTCCCAAAAACGGGGGCGCTCGCGGAGGCCGCAGCCCGCAGGCGTGAGGCCATTTCGCGGATTCCCGCAGCTGCGGGACTGCCTTCGGCGATGGCGTCCATGAGCATGGCCGCGCGCCTATACCATGAATTTTTATGATCGAGTCGCCGCGGCGGACGCGGCAGATCGAAAACAAAATGGGTTTCCACCCGTTCACACCGAAGCTGGTACACACTGAGCTTCACGCGGCTGCGCATGTGGGCGACCTCGCGCGAGCGGCTTTTGGTCATCGGTTTGAAGTAGGTTTGCAGGATGTCTGGATTTTTTTTGCTCAGCATCGGGCGAGGATTGCCGCGATTGCAATTGGATTGCGGTTCGCCGCCGATCGGATAACGAATCTGCGTATCGGCGCAGGCGGTAAGAAGCAAAAGGGCGGGAAGCAGCAAACGCATAGTTAGAGTATACCTTGGGGACAGGTACTATGCATTTAGCTTTTGAAATTGCGGATTCCGCATATTTCCTTTCCCAGCGTTGCAGGAATTCCAAAAGCTAAATGCATAGTACCTGTCCCCCAATTGCTAGAATTGGCTGATGAGATTGAGCACCTATTTACTTCCAACCCTTCGTCAGGCCCCGTCTGATGCCGACAACATTTCCGCGCAGCTGATGCAGCGCGCCGGGATGATTCGCAAGGTGGCTTCCGGGATATACGATTGGCTGCCGTTGGGGCTGCGCGCTCTGCGCAGGGTCGAGCGGATCGTTCGGGAGGAAATGGATCGCGCGGGCGCTCATGAAGTTTCGCTTCCTGTCATTCAGCCGAAAGAATTGTGGATGGAAACAGGACGTTGGCCGGTTTACGGAAAAGAACTCCTGCGCATCAAAGATCGGAAGAACGCCGAGTTCTGCTTCGCTCCTACCGCCGAGGAAGTGGTAACGGATCTGGTGCGGCGTGAAGTCCGTTCCTACCGGCAGCTTCCGTTGTGTCTCTATCAGATCGGCTTAAAATTCCGGGATGAAATTCGTCCGCGATTCGGCATCATGCGCGCCCGCGAATTCTTGATGAAGGATGCCTATTCTTTTCACGTTAACGACGAGGATGCTTCGAAATACTACGACGTGATGAAGCGGGCGTACACGAATATTTTTAAACGCTGCGGCCTTAAATTTTCGGCAGTCGAAGCCCAAGCCGGCGCGATCGGCGGTTCCTTTTCCCACGAATTCATGGTCCATGCCGAGACGGGTGAAGAAACGATAGTCGCCTGTTCCGGATGCGGCTACGCCGCGAATATCGAACGTGCTGAAACGACGGCCAACGGTGATAAATCCGATTTCGCCCCCGAGGAAATGGAAGAGGTTGCGACTCCCGGGAAATCGAGCGTCGAGGACGTTGCCAAATTCTTGAAGATGAATAAGAAGCGTTTTCTCAAGACCCAGCTGTATATGGCCGGAGGAAAACCGGTCATGGCATTGGTGCGGGGCGACCATGAGCTTAACGAGGCCAAGCTTTCGGGCGCTCTGGGCGGTGTTGAGATGCATCGAGCCACAGAGGCCGAGTACGAAACGATTGCGGGGTGCGCGGTGGGGTACGCCGGTCCCGTGAACCTTCCCCGATTTAAAACGCCGGAAGGAAAAATGGAAGAGGTGCGGATTCTCGCGGATCTTTCAACGGAAGCGCTGGTCAACGCAGCCTCCGGGGCGAATAAGAAGGACACGCATCTAAAGGGAATAAATATGGGCCGCGATTTTACGGCGGAGTCGGTTTTGGATTTGCGAATGACCCTGGAGAGTGATCCGTGCCCGCGCTGCCATGAGAAGAAAGCGCGCTTCACCAAAGGCATCGAGGTCGGACATGTTTTTAAGCTGGGCACCAAATATTCCGAGTCCTTAAAGGCCGAATATCTCGACGTGGACCAAAAAGCGCATCCGATGGTCATGGGCTGCTACGGGATTGGCGTGTCTCGCGTGGTTGCCGCCGCGATTGAACAAGGACATGACGATTGGGGAATCATTTGGCCGAAGGAAATCGCTCCCTTTGTCGTGGCGATCATGTGCCTTGATAATGATGAGGCAGAGGTCAAAAAGGCCGCCGATGAGCTTTATGAGCAATGCCTGGAGGCGGGAATTGACGCCGTTTATGATGATCGAGAGGGTCGCCCCGGCGTTCGTTTCAAGGATATCGACTTAATCGGCATCCCGTTTCGGGTCGTTGTGAGCAAGAAAACCGTGGCTGACGGGAATGTCGAATTTAAGCGCCGGGACTCCAAAGATCTCGAAATGTGGCCGCTTGCGGAGGCGTTTTCCCGCCTTCGTACTATGCTATAATTTCATTAGAAATCCCGTCAGTGCGGCGGTCGTTGGACGCCGCGCTTTTTATTGCCATATGCCCGACCTTCAAGCCATCGAAGAGACCGTTGAAAGCGCCCTAGCACAGGATGCGTTTGAGCTCGTTGATATGAATTATGTCCAGGAAGGCGGACGTTGGATTTTGCGGTTTTTCGTCGACAAACACGGCGGCATCAATCTGGACGACTGCCAACGGGTATCGGAAAAGATCGGATCGATTTTGGATGCGGCGGAGATGATGACGCATTCCTATAGTCTCGAAGTTTCTTCGCCGGGCCTCGATCGGATTTTGAAAAAAGAGAAGGATTTTGAAAGATTTTCAGGACATCGGGTGAAGGTGCGCCTCAAGAAAGCCCAAAACGGACGTCGCAAGTTTCAAGGGTATTTGCGCGGAACCGAGGATGATTCCTTGGTGCTTGAGAGCGGCGATTCCACGATCAGGCTGAGGTTGGCCTCGATCGAGGAAGCCAGGCTGGACCCCGAGCTAAAGGTCTAAGGGGATATTATGGCAAAAGGCGAATTGATCGTTGCGTTAGAGCAAATCGAACGTGAGAAGGGCGTCAAGAAAGAAGAAGTCCTTGTCATGGTTGAGGGTGCTATCGCGAGCGCGCTCCGCAAACATGTGGGCCGCTCGGCGAACGTGATTTGCGTGATTGACCGCGAGTCCGCGAGCATCAAGGCGTGGGTGCGTAAAATCGTCGTGGAGACTGTGGAAGATTCCGAAATGCAGTGCACCGTTGAGGAAGCCAAAGCGATCAAGAAAACACCCAAGGTCGGTGAGGAAGTTGATTTTGATGTTGACGCGAAGGATTTTTCCCGCATTGCCGCTCAGACGGCCAAGCAGGTTTTGATTCAAAAGATCCGCGAGATCGAACGTGAAAATCTGTATGAAGAGTACAAACCCAAAGAAGGCGAAATGGTTTCGGGTTCGGTACATCGCTTCATGGAGCGCAACCTGATTGTCGACCTCGGCAAGGCCGAGGCGATTGTCCCTGTTCGCGAGCAGATTCGCCGCGAGCGTTATTCGGTCGGAGATCGCATCCGTGCCATGATTCTCAAGGTTGACAAAGCACAGCGCGGACCGCAGGTTGTGCTTTCCCGCTCGACGCCTTTGTTCATGCGCCGCTTATTTGAAATGGAAATTCCGGAAGTCAACGAGGGTGTTGTTGAGATTGTTGAAATTGTTCGCGACCCCGGATTTCGAGCCAAGGTTGTTGTTCGTTCCCACAACCCAAAGGTGGATGCCGTAGGCGCCTGCGTTGGTATTCGCGGTTCGCGCATTCGCTCGATCATGAACGAACTCTCCGGTGAGCGGATCGATTTGATTGCGTGGTCCGATGAGATTTCAACCTTTATCGGCAATTCGATCGCTCCCGGCAAGGCCAATTCGGTTCGGATCATTAATCTGGAGCAGAAGCAGGCCGAAATCATTGTCGCCAACGATCAGCTTGCCCTCACGATCGGCCGCGACGGTCAAAACATCCGTCTTGCCTGCCGTTTGACGGGTTGGAGTTTAAGTGTGAAGTCCGAGCAGCAGAAGGCCGATGCGCAGGAGGCCGAAGAAGCTGCCAAGCGTCAGACCCTCGCCGTGCTCGGAGGAATCGGTGATAAGAATGCCGAGGTTTTGATTAAAAGCGGGTTAACCGACATTTATAGGATTGCGACGCTTACACCGGATCAATTAACGGCGTTCCAAGGCATTGGGGAAAAGACCGCTGAAAAAATAATTGAGAGTGCGAAAAAATACGTGGTAGAGAATCCGAAAACGGCGGAGCCTGCAGCCGCCGCAGAGGCGACCGCTGATAAAAAAGTGGAAGCCGCCGTTGACGAGAAAAAAGAGAAAGACGCAGCGAAAGAAGAGAAGGCCGAGGCGTAACCTAAAGGGGATAGAGGATTTTAGAAATGGTCGCAAAGAAGACAGCTAAGAAAACAACAAAAAAAGTCGTCAAGAAAGCCGCTAAAAAAGCGACTAAGAAAAAAACGACAAAGAAGGCTTCGCCCGGTGTAAAAACCGTGAAGGCCGATAAACGCGAAACAGCGGAACATGGTTCTATCGCTCCGGCAAGCGCCGGTCTCGTTGATGCGTTCGCCCGGTTTCGAAAACCGGCGCGCCGTGTCGTAACCGGCGCTCCTAAGGTTGCGCGTCTTGCGCCCGGTGCCTCGCTGCCTAAACCCCCTGAAATTAAAAAGCCTGCTGCGCCCGCGCCCGTGGCGGCAAAACCCCCGGTTACTGATATGCCCAAGTTGCCTTCGAGCGCGACACCGCTGCCTAACGCCGCTGCGGCGCAGCTGGCTCCGGAAGCAAAACCGGTTCAGCCCGCTGCGAAAACGGAACCGGTGACCCCTGCGCCTCCTGCGCCTCCTGCGACCCCTGTGGCGCCGGCGACGCCCGCAAGCAAGGCCCCTGCGACACCCCCTCCCGCTGAACCCAAGAAGGAGACACCGAAGGCGACCTATCAAATGCCTGCACAACCGAAGGCGACCTATCAAATGCCTGCCGCCGGCCAGCGTCCGCCGTCCATGTACCGGCCGCCGAGCGGTCCCCCCAAGAAGAAAAAAGGACCCGGTCGGCGCGCGCGCCGCAAGGCCGAACGGCAGTCCCTCCAGAGTGGTGGTCAGGCGTTCCCCTCGCATAGGGGTGCCCCCGTTGCGCAACCGCAAGAGGGAGAACTGAAGCCCCTTGAGGTTACGTCTCTTTTAACCGTGCGTGAGTTAGCCGAGAAGATGTCGGTGCACCACGCGGAAGTCATTAAGAAGCTCATGCAGAGCGGCGTCTACATGACCATCAATCAGCGCATCGACGGCGAAACCGCCGCGTTGATTGCCAGCGAATTCGGTTGGGACCTCTCCATGAAGGCGCTGCACATGGAAGAGGAAATTGCGACAAAGAAGGGTGATGAGATCGAGGAAAAGCCGGAAGATTTGAAACCGCGATGCGCGGTCGTTACTGTGATGGGACATGTCGATCACGGTAAAACCAGTCTCCTCGATGTCATTCGCGAAGCCGATGTTGTCTCCGGTGAGTCGGGCGGTATTACCCAGCATATCGGCGCGTACAAAGTTAAAACGAAGAAGGGCGAAATTGTGTTCCTGGATACCCCGGGTCACGAGGCCTTCACGGCGATGCGGTCGCGAGGCTCAAAAATCACCGACCTGGTGATCCTGGTTGTGTCCTCCGCCGACGGCGTGATGCCGCAGACGTTGGAAGCAATCGATCACGCGAAGGAAGCCGGTGTTCCCATTATCGTGGCAGTCAACAAGATTGACCTGCCGACCGCCAATCCGGAAAAGATTCGTCAGGATCTCGCTCAGCGCGGTCTCAACCCCGAAGAATGGGGCGGCGATACGATCTACGTTGATGTTTCCGCAAAGAAGAAATTGAACATCGATAAATTGCTTGATACCATTGCGCTTCAGTCCGAGATGCTCGAACTCAAGGCCAACCCGGATCGCCCGGGCGTCGGTGTCGTTGTCGAGTCCGAAATGGACAAGAAGCGCGGCGCGGTCGCGACGGTGCTCATCCAGAAGGGAACGGTGAGAGTCGGCGATCCTTTTGTCATGGGCCTTGGCGGCGGAAAGGTGAAGGCTCTGATCAATGAGCACGGAGACCGGCTCAAAGAAGCGGGCCCCTCCACCCCCGTGGAGATTCTTGGACTGACGGGCAACACCCCGCATGCGGGCGACACCTTTAATGTTGTTGAAAGCGAACGCATGGCGCGTGAGGTTATTGAAAAACGCAATCGTATTCACCGTGAGGAATCTCTCGCCCACAAGCAGCACGTGTCACTGTTGAACGTTCACTCCACGCACGCCAAGGAACTGGGCATTATCCTTAAGGCGGATGTGCAGGGTTCGATTGAAGTCCTTAAGGATTCCATCGAAAAGATGTCCAACACCGAGATCCAGGTTCGCGTTGTTCATGCGGGGCTGGGCAGCGTCAACGAGTCAGACATCCTTCTTGCAACGGCTTCAAACGCGATCGTCCTGACCTTCCACACCAAGCTTGACACGCGAGCTAAAGAACTCGCAGAGAAAGACGGCGTCGAAGTCCGCAGTTACGAAGTGATTTACGAACTGGTCGAGGATGTGAAGGCCGCTCTGGAAGGATTGCTTGAGCCCGAAATCGTTGAGGTTCAAGTCGGCAAGGTTGAGGTTCGCCAGGTATTCAAAATTCGCGGCGCCCAGGTGGCTGGCTCGTATGTCCTGGAAGGCAAGGTTGTCCGCGGCGGCAAGGTTAAGATCACGCGCGACGGCCTTGAAATCGGTGAGGGCAAAATTGAGACCCTCAAGCGCTTCAAAGACGACGTCAAAGAAGTCGAGAAGTCCATGGAATGCGGGATTGAGGTCGGCGGCATCAAGGTTTGGAAGGTGGGCGACCAACTCGAAATCTTTGTGGAAGAAAAACGCGTTCGTCGTCTCGAGGCTTTAAGCTAAATCGGCGATGATCGAACGCAGCACGCGTCTGCGGGAGTTGTTCCTGCAGGAAATTACGCGAATCCTCTCTGAGGTCAAGGATCCCGGCTTATCGGGGTTTATGACGATTACCGATCTTGAGTTGTCCAAGGATCGCAAAACCGCGCGGGTTTTCTATTCGATGCTGGGGAGCGCTGAAGACCGTCAAAAGACGCAGAAGGCGTTGGACCGCTGCGCGCCCTACATCCGTAAAAAAATGCGCGGCCGATTATCCATACGCACAACCCCGAACTTGATTTTTCAATTTGACGATACCACCGAACGCGCCAGCCGCATTGAGCGGTTGATGGATGATCTCAACAACGAAGACGGTACCGTCCGCCCCTCTGTCGAGCTTCAGCAGGCTCAACTCGACGCGATCGCATCAAAGGAAACCAAGAGACGCCGCAAGCGCGGTCGATGAATTTAGACGGAGTGCTCCTCGTCGATAAGGCGAAGGATTGGACCTCCCACGATGCCGTCGCGGTTACGCGGCGGCTTTTTGATAGAGGTACGAAGGTCGGGCATGCGGGAACGCTGGATCCTGCGGCTACCGGTTTGTTGGTCCTTCTGATCGGACGAGCGACGCGCACTGCAGAGTCCATGCTTAAACTGCCTAAGGTGTATTCCGGGACCGTGCGCCTTGGCATTGAAACGGAAACCGAGGATTTGGAAGGGAAGGTTGTTCGGGAAGAAAAAGTTCCCGAGTTAAGCGCAGAGGACCTGCAAGCGCTCTTTGACCGCTTTCATGGTGATGTCGAGATGCCCGTTCCGAAATATTCCGCCGTTAAATTTAAAGGCAAGGCGCGCTACAAATACGCACGTGGCGGGATCGCCATTCCTGAGGCGCGGCGCGTCTCGCGGATCGATTCCTGGAAACTGACCGCATGGAACAGCCCCGAGGTCTCGTTTACTGTAACGTGCGGGAGCGGCACCTACGTTCGGTCCTTGGCCTCTCTTGTGGGTCGCGAGCTTGGCTGCGGCGGTGCGCTGAGCGCGCTGCGGCGGGAACAAATCGGGGAGTATCGTGTTGAGGAGGCCGTTTCGGTCGACTCCCTTAAAGATCTTGAGAAAAGCGACGACGCCCTGAAGTTTATTTCAGACCGTTTGCTCCCGGCCCATGTCTAAACCAAAATTTTTGGTTACGATCGGTACGTTTGACGGCGTGCATCTGGGTCATCAAAAGCTAATTCGCTGGTCAATGCAGCGTGCCCAAGAGCTCAAGATGAAGTCGCGTGTTGTGTTCTTCGTCTCTCCCCCGCGATTTTATTTTAAACCCTCCCTGGCGGTGCCTCTGTTGACCACCGGTTTGGAACGAAGGGCTTTAATTCGAGGCCTTGGGGTTGACCGTGTGGAAGTTCTACGGTTTGGACCGCGATGGGCCGAAATGGCGCACACTACGTTTTTTGAAGAGTACATCATAAAACGTTGGAAGGCCGGCGGCTTGCTCGTGGGCAAGGATTTTGCCTTCGGCAAAGGTCGGTTGGGCAATCTCAAGTTTTTACAGGGAGAGACGACGGTGCGCGAAATGACGCTGGAGGTTCTTCCTTTGGTGCGCGTCGGTGGACGCAAGATTTCCTCCTCCCGGATTCGAGGACTGTTGGCAAAAGGCGAAGTCGAGCGTGCGGGGTTGATGCTCGGGCGTTCGTTTACGTTCACGGGAACGGTTGTGAGGGGACGCGGTCTTGGGGCTAAGCTTGGTTTTCCGACCGCAAACCTGCGCGTGTCTGACGAGGTGCTTAGACCCGCGGGTGTTTTCCATGTACTCGTTTCCGGCGGCTCACTGCGCGGACCCCGAACGGCCCTTTGCAATATCGGAACCCGTCCGACCATGGGAGGACGTGGAAAAAAACTGGTGGTGGAAGTGCATATCCCGGGATATTCGGGCTCCCTGTACGGGAAGAAACTTCGAATTGAGTTTTTGAAACGATTGCGCGGCGAGAAAAAGTTCCGTTCGTTGGACGCGTTGAAAAGTGCAATCGCCAAAGACATCGAATGTGTGGCGAATGTGTAAGGTTTCAAAAAATAAGTACTGTATTCTATTGAATAATTCACTTTCCCCGGGGAGGGATTTATGTCTGTTTATTTGAAATGCGTTTTTAAAGCCGATGATGAGAAGATGGCAAAATTTCAGCAAACGGAAATGTTGGAGCGGCTTACGTTGGTCATCGCGGATGAAGCCGTTAAGATAAACCCTCTTAGCCTTGCTGAGAACGCCTCAGAAGCGGGGACGTGGGATATCCACTGGGAGTTCTCTGCAAGCATCGCCGATGAAGACCATGTGTCCAAACAGGTGCGAGATGCCGTAGGCTCTCCTTGGGATACGGCTTCTGATGGGGAGACTCGTTATCGCAGCCCGGGAACCGGCGGATATTCAGATGCGTTCTCTCTATGCCGGTCTGCGGAAGTCTCTGTGAAGAGAAGTTTCCTGAAAAATCTCTTCGGCTAATTAACGGCCGGGTTAATGTCCTAAATGGTAAGGCTCACCGCCGAGGATTGTCCAGGCGCGGTAGATCTGTTCTGCGGCGACCACAGCGGCCAATTCGTGAGGCAGGGTCATCGGTCCGAAAGACCACTTAAAGGCGGCATTGGAGGTCTTCTGTGAAAGTCCGTCAGGTCCCCCTATCACGATTTCAATGCCCTTCACTCCCCCGTCGCGCGCCTCGCGCAGCCGTTGGGCGAGCTGTTCGGAGGATATTGTCCTTCCGCGCGGGTCACATGCCCAGAGTGTGACTCCCGCTGTGCCGCCTTCTGTGTCCGCCCCCTTTGTTGCGAAGCTGCAGTAGCGACCGATGCGACCCGTGTATTCCTCATAGAGGTCACCCGAGCCGGGAAGTCGAAACCCTTTGCGTGCTGGAGCACCGCTTTTAAGCCATTCGAGGCGTATGACCGTAGAGAACGCCATGCCTATTTCACGACATCCGGAATCGCGCCGCACAGGCAACGGGTGAGTTTGGCCGCCTGTGCGCGGCTGAGAGGCAAATGCCGGTGGAATGTTTTAGCTGCCTGCAAAAAAGAGGCTGCAAAGCGGTCCCGTTTCTCTTGGGCAACCGGCCCGACCATGAAATTAGGGCAGGGCGGCACGCCGCGACTCGCATTGTTTGTCGGTGGAGGATCGGGGCGGCCCGCTGCGGCCGCATTTTTGCAAATGCAGGCGGCCCAACGATCCGCTGAATAGACTCCGTGCGCTTGCCCCCCGCCGAATGTGTACCAGGAATAACGCTTAAAGGCCAGAATCGATCCACGGTCCTGGCAGTCGAGCGGACGCGCCGGCATGGGATACGACGGCCCGCGTCTCGCCTGTTGACTGCGTCCACGCACTCTCGATAGCTGATAGTCGGCCACGGCCGGAGCCTTTTTCTTTGGCATCGTCAGGCTGTTGCGTTCAGCTGCGGCAGCGACCGGCTCTTGAACCTGCTTTCTGTTTTGATACTTTTGCACGCCCCAAAAGGCAGTTGAGATTGCTGCCGCGGTCAGCATGAGGCGGAACCATTTTGGCAGGAAGCTCCCCCCCAGCCCGCCTTGCAGTCCGGCGGCCTGGGCGAGCACCTCTTGTGACGGTGCTTGCAGCGTAGACTTCGTCGCGCGCTGGACGGCTTTGGCTAAGGAGACGCGATCGAGGCAATCCGAACAGTCGGGAAGATGGGATTCAAACGGGGCGGTTTCTTCCGCGTTGGTCTCTCCTGAGGCGTACAGGAGGGACTTATTGTTGTCATGCACGGAATTGCTCCAGCGGCCCTTTGAGGGCGTCGAGCGCGGCGTTCATGCGTTTCAACACGGTCTCCAGCGGCAGACCTATATGCCGTCCGATCATTTTGTAGGGGATATCGGCCGCGTGCCGTAAAAGAAAAACCGTACGAATTTCCGGCGGCAGACTCTCGATCGCCTCTTTTAGTTCGGAGCCGCCCGGTCCAGCCTCGCGGTAGTACCCTGAGGCTGTTTCATGCACAATCCCAAATATAAATCCGACCGGGTTTCCCTCTGGTTTGTAGAGGCCCGCCGAATTGTGAACCCGCAGCCAAATTTCCGGGAACAAGCCGTCGGTATTTTCGCGCCCGGTCATGTGGAGCAGGAACGTGTATACGGCGGCGGCGTAGTGCGAGATCAGCGCATGATAGGTCGCGTCCCTTCTGCGGCACCCTATGACGAGCTGATCAACTTCGGTGATCATCATATTCCGCTACACTGTATCCAATCCCAGGGCATGGGTAAATGAGTTAGGATTGGTTATGAGTCTCTCGGACTATACGATCCTGGATTTCTCGAAGTTATTGCCCGGCCCCTTTTGTACGAAGCTTCTGGCCGAGATGGGCATGCGCGTCATTCGCGTGGAACTTCCCCATTGGCCGGATAGGATGCGCACCGTGAGCCCTGATATCGATGGCCATGGATTCGCTTTCTGGATGGTCAATCGCGGCAAAGAGTCCATCTGCCTGAACTATCGCAAACCCGCGGGCAAAAAAGCTCTCTTAAAGATGATTGAGAAGGTTGATGTGGTTGTCGAAGGATTTAGACCCGGGACAATGGCGAAGATGGGCCTGGACGCGAAAACGCTACTCAAACTGAACCCGAAGCTTGTTTACCTGTCACTGAGCGGATACGGGCAAACCGGACCGAAGGCACGCAAGGCAGCCCATGATGTGAACTTTTTGGCTGAGAGCGGTTTTCTTGGTGCCCGCGATTCCAATAACCTTGTCTCCTTCCCCTCCACCCAGGTCGGGGACCTGGCGGGCGCAACAACCGCGGCGGCTCGTGTGCTGGGAGCCCTGCTGGACGGGGGCGGTGTACACCTCGATGTAGCAATGGACCGTGTTATGCGGGATTGGATGGTGCTCCCCTGCGGTTGGGAACTGGCAGCGGGCACGCCTTATAAACCCGGGACGGAGTGGTTTTCGGGATCCGGTCCGTTTTACCGTTTGTATAAAACCAAGGGCGGACGGTATTTGGCGGTTGGAGCGTTGGAGCCCCAGTTCCATTTAAATTTGCTGAGTGAGTTGGGGCGCGACGATCTCGTAGGCAAACCACGCAAGACAGTCGAGCGTGCTCTCGAGCGTTTGTTTGCGTCCAAAACCCTCGCCTATTGGTCTAAGAAACTCGCTGACAAAGATGTCTGTGTTTCCCCTGTTAAAACCCTCGCAGAGGCGTTTAAGGATTGGAAGCCGAATGGCCGCGCTCCTCGCATCGGGCAGCATAATAAGTCTGCGATGAAATCTTTAGGTTTGAGCGCTGCGGAAATTGCCTCGGCTACCAATTCTGCTTAGCCCGGTCTTAGTGATCATGTCCGGCGTGCGGATCGACCGGACCCGCATCGGTCAGCCGAAGATGCATCTGCATCTGCTGGGCGGCCTTGACCACAACCGCAGACCCCGGCTCGAGGCTGCCGTCGACTAAAACAACGCTGTGCGCATTGCGGGCGGCGACCCTCACGGCGATTCTCCGGAAGTGATCGGGCTCGTGATCGTCGGGTACAAAGACATAGGATTCGGCCCCGACCCGTACAACGGCCTCAGCGGGGAGCACCATCTTGCCCTCCAAGCGCTCGATGGGGATATGCAGATTGACGGGTTGTCCCGGCATGAAGTCCCAGGCTACTTGGCGCTCGCCGCCGAGCACGACGTCGCCCACCACTTCGTTGGGGATTGCGACCGAGAAGGCGTAGGTCTTGGAGGCCGCGTCGAACTCATCGGGTAGAGCAATAATCTTAAGGWCGGTGGCCAGCGGTTGTCCCGCATCGACCCGGGCGGCGGATACCGAAACCCCCCAGCCGTTTTGGGCGGCGTGCAGGACCTCGTTGCGCTCTCGGGCAAAGGCGGATCCCTCGATATACAGGTTCCTATAATCGCCCAAGGTGATCAGCGCATCCCCGAAGTTAACCTGCTGCCCGGGAAGGATGTTTAGATTGGATACAACCGAGAGAGTATCCGCCACCCCGCCCGGAGCGCGCACGTCGAAGGATTCCAGCCCTTGCGCGAGTTTGCGAGTCTTCACCATCTGTTTGACCTGGGTCTCACTCAGGCCCCTTTGGGTCAAGGCTCGTTTGGCGGTGAGCACGGTCGCATAAACCTCTTTCCTGCGTGATTGAGTCTTTTGGAATGCCGCCTTTGCGATCACGTGGGAATTATAAAGCTTGCGCTGCCGGCTGAGTTCTTTGTCAGCCAAATCCAAGGACGCCAGGTTTCTCAATAATTGCTCTTGGAATTCCAGAATTTTCGCATCGTTGAGCTGGATGGTGAAGAGAACATCCCCGGGTTGGACCACCTGATGCGGCTTGACGCGGATGTCGGTTACGATGCCGCCGATCGGGGCGGGCACAGCGGTGTGGGTCACGCCCGGAATTTCCTTAACCGTCGCGGGCATGGTGATCGTTCGCTCAAAAATCCCGGGCTCAATGCGGGATAACTTCAGCCCGATATTTGCTTGCGCCTGCGGACTCAAGGCCAGCAGCGCGCCCTCTTCATGATGAGCGTCGTGATCATGTTCGTCGTGATCATGTTCGTCGTGATCATGTTCGTCATGATCCGCATCGAGCAATTGGTGAGCGGACTCTGGAGCGTTTTGGAAATATTGCGCTTGATAGGCCCGGCCCAGGCCGATGATGGCCAAGACCATCGAACCCAAGAAAAACCAACCGACGTAGGAGAGATTCTTTTGAGGTGAGGCTGAGGGCGGATTCGGCGGTGCGGCTGCGTTGACGGCGCTCGCGTCCGATGGGGCCAACAAGCCATTGCCGCTGCGAGGGTTGTGTTGTGCCCGGACCGGAGTCGCCCCCGAGGTTGGTGACAACGAGCGGCCGTTGTCGAACCACGGGGAGAAGTTTGAAATGCTCTTGATCTTTAAGGGTGAGCCGAACCGGGAAAGCAGCGGGGTTTGGGGGTTGGAGTTGCCCGTGAGCGCTGCCTGCGGGGCGGGAACAAAATTGTTTGTCACGGCCACCGACATCGTCTTGGCCGCCGGCAGATCCTGGGCGGCAATCACCGGCGCGACGGGCGTGGGACTTTCCAGCCTTGTCGCCGCGGAAAAGCCGAGGGTGTGGGGATTGTCCGAAATGGAAACATTGACATCATATGTCCCGGAGGTCGTGAGAGAGGGCACCACCAAGGACACCGGGGAAACGGCACTAAATTGCATCGGACCGGTTCCTCCGGTCCGGCCTACTGCGCCGGTATTGACGCTGGCGGCGCGCCCCGCGACGGTAATCGCCGAGGCCATGCCCGGCGTGGTTAGCGCCAATGCCATGACGAGCAATCCTGAAAATAGTTGTTGTATGAGTTTATTCATACAATCCTCCAAATCGTCTTCGGCCTCGGTTTTTGCTGCAGCGGAGGCTCGACCTTCCTTGTTGTGCATCAGCCAAAATAGGGCTGGGGTCACGAGAAATTCAACCAGCAGGGTGGCGCTGATGAGACCGCCTACCACCACGGTGGCGATGGGATAAAGAATCTCCTTGCCGGCGACCCCGGCTGCCAAGAGCAGCGGGGCGAGACCCAAACCCGTGGTCAAGGCCGTCATCAGCACGGGCGAAAGCCTTTCCTTTCCGGCGCGGACCAGCATTGCTTCGTTAAGATCCTCGCCCTCATGCTTCATCAAATACCGGTAATGGGAGAGAAGCATGATCACATTGCGTGAGGCGATTCCGGCCAAAGCGATCAGGCCCACGAGGCTGGCCACCGATACCGCCTGGCCCGTCAGAATCAAGGCGGCCGTCGCGCCGACTGCGGCCAAGGGAATCGTCGCCATCACCTGGATGGCTCCCTTGTGTGATTTGAACTTCATAAAAAGCGCCATGTACATGGCGGCGAACGCTCCAAGGCCCAAGAGGAGAATTCGCAGCAGCGCCGACTGCTGATTCTTGTATTGGCCGTCGATATCGATGCTGTAGCCGGCAGGAAGTTTCGCCTTGATGGCCGCTATTTTTTCCTGAGCGTCTCCGGCGACCTTGCCTAAGGCGTGCCCCCCGGCGATGTTAAACGAAACGACAATCCGGCGACGGACCCCTTCCCGCTTGATGGTGTTGGGGCCCCCGTCCTCAATAATTCGCGCCACGTCGGAAAGGGCGACAATTTCACCCGCCGGGGTACGGATTTGAATTCTGCCCAGACTCTCCGGATTGCGCTCGCTCTCCTGCACCCGCAATAAAAGGTCGAATTGGCGTTGGCCCTCGTAGACCTTGGAGAGAACTTCCCCGTTGAGAGCGGTCGACACGACGTCGTTAACGTCGGTGATGCTGAGTCCGTAACGCGCCAGCATCGCTCGGTCGGGCACAATCCGGAACTGAGGCACGTCGACCTGGGGTTCGACCAAGGCGTCGATGACTCCGTCGATTCCGCTCACCGCTGTCTTCACATCGCGGGCGATGCGCCGCAATGTCCCTAGGTCGTCGCCGAACACCTTGATGCCCACCTGAGCTTTTACGCCCGAAAGCATGTGGGAAATCATATGCGAGAGCGGTTGTTCGACCGAATAAACAATGCCGGGAATTTGATCGAGTTCTCCCCGAATTTGATCCAAGGTATCGGCGCGGGAAAGCGGGCTCTTCGGATCAAAGGTGATGATGATCTCCGAGTTGCTCACGGGTTCGGTGTGTTCATCTCCCTCGGCCCGTCCCGTCCGCCGTCCAAAGGCCACGATGCCCGGGACATTTTTGAGCCGCTGCTCGAATTGGGAAACAATTTTGTTGGATCCCTCCAAGGATGTTCCCGGCGGGGTGATGAGGTTCACCTGAACAGTGCCCTCGTTAAAGGGAGGCAAAAAGGTGCGATCCAGGGCTGCCAATCCCCCGAGGCTCAAGAAGGCAAGCATCATGGCCCCCGCTACGATGCGCTTAGGTCGCCGAAGGCTGAAGCGGATGCTTTTTCCCGCGAGATTTTTAAGTCTCCGCACCAGGAAATTTTCCTTCCATTGCTTCAGCGATTTGGCGTGACCGAACAGCCAGTAGGACAGCACCGGGGTGACGGTTAAGGACACCAAGGTCGACACCACAATCGCGGCGGCGTAGGCGATTAGGAGCGGCGTGAAGAGACGTCCCTCCAGACCGCCCAATGCGAGCAGCGGCAGGGTGGAGAGAACCACCAGGATGGTGCTGTAGAGGATGGTGCCGCGAACCTCCCGGCTCGCCTCATACACCACGCGCAGCGGTGAACGTTTCTTTTTCTCTTCTAATTGAGCGTTTTCCCTGAGGCGCCGGTGGATATTTTCCTGGTCTACGATGGAATCGTCGACCAATTCCCCAATGGCCAAAGCCAGGCCGCCGAGAGTCATGGTGTTGATGCCCATGCCGAGCGCCTTAAAGATGATGGCCGTGGTCCCGATCGACAAGGGTATCGCGGTCATGGTGACGACGGTGCTGCGGCCGCTTCTCAAGAAAAGCAGGAGGATCAGCCAAGAACTTACGGGATTCAAATCCTAAGTATTTGGGTAT
>NVTF01000029.1 GCA_002401485.1 Elusimicrobiota bacterium
CCCACGAGGTGAAGAAGAACCCGCCTCGCAAGAAGCCTAAACTTGCAGTAAAAGCAGAAGCAGCGCCCGCCGCACCCGCAGCACCAGCCGCAGCATCATGAGCAGTGAGATGAGGCTGTTGGAGCAAAACACGGTGCTGCTTGCCGGGTATTTAGCTGCTGATCCTGATTTTCGCATGACGTCCTCAAACAGAGGCGTCTGCAAATTTCGGATGGGAGTAGGTCGTCGGTATAAGGATCTGAAAACCGGCGATTGGAAAGACGATACGACCTGGGTTCGTGTCGAAGTATGGGGAGAGGCCGCAGACCGATTGAAGGACAAGCTGAAGAAGGGAAGTCCTGTTCATGTCGAAGGTCGTCTCAAATACTACGAATACGAAGACAAGTCCGGCCAAAAGCGAAATGGTCTTGATGTTGTTGCGCGTCGCGTGCAGTTCCTGACGAAGGGATCCGGCACCGGCAGCGCTGCCGCAGCAAGTGCGCCGAAAACCGCGTCTGAAACGGAACTTGAAGAGGTGCCCTTTTAATGGCTGATGAAAAAACAACTACCGCCGCTCCCGCCGCGAGACCCGCGTCGACCGGCGCACGCCGCCTGAGCTCGGGTGGACCCCGCGGCGATCGCCGCCCTGGCGGACCTGCAGGAGCGGGCCCGCGTCGTCGAGGACCGTTTCGTCCCCGTCGCAAGGTTTGCCGTTTCTGCGTAGATAAGGTCGATCATGTCGACTTCAAGCAGGTGCAAATCATTCGAACGTTTATTACCGAACGCGGCAAGATGTTGTCGAGCCGTATTACCGGCAACTGCGCGAAGCATCAGCGTCAGTTGAGCCGTGCCGTCAAGCGCGCGCGGTATCTCGCGCTGCTTCCGTTCACTGGGTCTTAAGCCATGAAGGTTATTCTTAAGAAATCCGTTGAATCGATCGGTGCCGCCGGCACCATTAAGGAAGTGACTCCGGGGTATGCCCGCAATCATCTCTTCCCGAATGGTCTTGCCGCAGAGGCAACGCCCGCGAACCAGCGTTGGTTTGAAAAGGGCAAAGAAAAACTTGCGAAGGCCCGTGAAAAGGCGCTTGAAGACGCGAAGGGGCTTGCCGAAAAACTCGGCGACGTAAAACTCTCCTTCACTCGCGAAATCAGCGAAAGCGGAAAGTTGTTCGGTTCCGTCGGTCGTGCTGACATTGTGAAGAGTCTGAAGGCTGCGGGTTTTGCCGTTGATAAGACGGCCGTAAAACTCGAATCTTCCATTAAGGAGATCGGCGAGAGTGAGGTCGAAATTAAACTTGCTCCCGAGATTGGTGCGAAGATCGCTGTGACGATCCTCGCCCGCACGTCCTAACGCGAAAAGTTCCCAGCGGGCCTACGCGTATCGTGCGAATGAGCATGATGCGTTTAGGCCCGCCTCTTTTTCTATGGCTGACAACATAAAAGTTCCCCCGCAGGCTCTCGACGCGGAACGCGCCGTCCTCGGATCGATGTTAATCGAGCCCGAGGCGGTCGAGCGTGCCGTGGAAATTCTTAACGAGAAGTCCTTTTATAAAGATTCTCACCGTAGAATTTTTGACGCCGCCATCACCATGCAGGATCGCGGGGAACCCGTCGATCTCGTCACCATGGCTGAAGAACTGAAGACAAGAAAGGTTCTTGGGGATGTCGGCGGTAGCTCCTATCTCAAGGAATTGACGCACAGCGTTTCGACCGCCGCGCATGTCGAATATTACGCGAAGCTCGTTCATGACAAGGCGATCCTTCGGGAACTCATTAATTTATCAACCACCATCGTGGAAGATTGTCATGGGGAGAAGGAACCGAGCGCCTTGCTCGATCAGGCGCAGGGAGCGATTTTTAAGCTGACCCAGCAGCAGCAAACCAAGGGGTTTACCTCTGCGAAAGAATTGGCCCACTCGGTGATCGAGGATATCGAAAAGCTCCAGAAGAACAAAGGCAGCGTTACCGGGGTTGGGACCGGCCTCACCGACCTGGATAAAAAGACGGCGGGATTTCAAAAGGGCGATATGATCGTCATCGGCGCGCGCCCCTCGCAAGGTAAAACCGCGCTCGCGCTCAATATCGCCGCGAATGTCGTTTTGGATAAGGACAATCCCCGGCCCGTTGCGATTTTCTCAATGGAAATGTCGAAGCAGGCGATCATGACCCGCTTTATCGCGTCCGAGGCTAAGGTAAATCTGCACGAGGTTCGAAACGGATTTTTCCGTCGTGATCGTTGGACCGATTTGACCAACGCGGCCGCCCGTCTCTCCGAAGCCCCCCTCTACATTGAGGATACGCCGGGTCTCTCCGTTCTGGAAGTACGCAGCCAGGCGCGCCGTTTATCCAATGAGCTCAATTCTAAAGGCCAGCAACTCAGCCTTATTCTTCTCGATTACCTGCAGTTGATGCGCGGCAGTTCACGTCGCTCGGAAAACCGGCAGCAGGAAGTTTCGGAAATCTCGCGCGGCCTCAAGGGGCTGGCGCGTGACCTCGATGTGCCGATTGTAGTTCTGTCGCAGCTCTCGCGCCGTGTTGAAGACAAGGGTCGCCCGGATGCACGTCCTCAGCTTTCGGATCTTCGTGAATCCGGCGCGATCGAACAGGACGCTGACGTCGTTGCGTTCATTTATCGGGAAGGCTACTACAAGCGTGATGATCCGACCGTCCAGACCAAGGCCGAGATCATCATCGCCAAACAGCGCAACGGCCCGACCGGTGTGGTCGAGTTGATGTTCCGGGCCGAACTCGCTCGCTTCGAAAACCTCGAAGTGATGCCTGAGGGCGAAATGGACGAGGAAGAGGCCCAGGTCACATTCGGATGAAGTCGACGGGGAGCGGCGTTTACTCCGTTCGCTTCCCCCGGCTCTATCGCCCGACGTGGGTGGAGATTGACCTCGAGGCGCTGCGTTCCAACCTTTCCCGTTTTCGACGCAAGATCGGAAAACGCCCCGAAATTCTTTTCGTTGTTAAGGCCGATGCGTACGGCCATGGTGCCGTTGAGGCGGCCAAGGCCGCGCTTTCCTCGGGGCTGGTGTCGTGTTTGGGTGTCTCCTCTGTTGAGGAGGGGGCGGTTTTGCGCGAAGCCGGCGTACGCGGACCGATTCTCATCCTCGGTTCTCTTTATCCATTTGAAAGCACACTCGCAGCCATTCGTTATCGCCTAACCCCCACGGTAGCGTCTCTCGATGGTGCAAGGCTGATTCGCGAGGCGGAGCGCCGACTAAAACCTGTCGAGCGTCGTCGTTTGCCCCTTGCCTGCCATCTAAAAATTGACACCGGTATGGGCCGAATCGGTGTTCGTGGTGCCTCGAGCCGGGCGATCATTGATTTTCTTAAGGAGACGCCCGGCGTTTCCTTATCCGGAGTTTATACCCATTGTCCTCGCGCGGAAGATGACGCCGCTTATACCCGCGCCCAGTTGAGGCGTTTCACAAAAATTGTCAGCGCTCTTGACGTTCCATGCGTCCATGCCGCCAATTCTGCGGCCGCGCTGCGTTTTCCCGAAAGCCGTTTCGATTTGGTTCGCCCGGGCCTCGCGGTCTACGGCTTAATGCCGGGATTTACACCGGTGTTATCGCTTAAATCCAGGGTTGTTTTCCTGAAGCGTGTGCCCAAAGGAGCGCCGATTAGTTACGGGGGGGTGTGGCGCGCTAAACGGGCATCCCGCATTGCGACTCTCCCGGTTGGCTATGGGGACGGTGTTCCCAGAGCCCTCTCGGGTGCCGGAAAGCGGTCGTCGGTGCTGATCGCCGGGCGTCGATGCCCGATCGTGGGTTCGGTCACCATGGATATGCTTATGGTGGACGTGACGGGAATTGGGAGTGTGGATATCGGTGCCGAGGCTGTACTGATTGGTCGATCCGGTTCACGCAGCATCGGGGCCGGGGAATTGGCTGCGGCTGCCGGAACCATTTCCTATGAAATCGTCACCGGGCTCTCCGCGCGTGTGCCCCGGGTGTATCGGCGATAAGTCGAAAAGCTCATTAAAAATATAGATTTACCGCCTCCCGTAGCGCCAGGGAAAATGGTAATATCATGGGACCATGCGGATTTTCATCCTCGCTTTGCTCTTCGTTGCCGCTTATTCCCCTTCGATGCCGGTTTTGGCGGCCGAAGCCGCCGCCGCGGCCGCTGACGACGATTTTTCCGATTTCGACGATGAATTCGGGGAAGAAGCCATGCAGGCGGCGGGGACAAGCAAGGTCTTCGACCCGCTGCGGGGTTATAACCGCGCGATGTTCCACTTTAACGACAAGTTTTATTTTTGGTTTGCCAAACCGCTGGCGCGCGGTTACAACTTTATCGTGCCCAAGCCGGCGCGCAAGTCGGTCAATATGGCTTTTCACAATTTGCGTTTCCCGATTCGTTTTGTGGGTTCTCTTTTTCAGCTCAAGTTCAAGAGAGTGGGAGTCGAGACGGGTCGTTTTCTAGTCAATTCAACTATCGGCATCGGCGGCCTCTTTGATCCGGCGAAACGCTGGCTTAAATGGGAACGCCCTGGGGACGAGGATCTCGGCCAGGTACTTGCTCATTATGGGGTTGGGGACGGGTTTCCGATCGTCTTGCCGTTTCTGGGGCCGTCGAATCTTCGGGATGGGTTGTCCATTGTCCCGGCGATTTTCCTAAACCCGGTGATCTATGTGGCGGATACGCCGACCAGTCTTGCTGTCACCACGGGCGAGCAATTTAATTTCATCTCGCTCCATCTCGGAGAATACGAAAGCATGAAGAAGGACGCCTTGGATCCCTATACCTTTATGCGGGATGCCTACAAACAGAACCGAGAGAAACGTATTCGGGAGTAAACGATGAAGCGAATGACCACGATTTTCCTCGCGCTGCCCCTTCTTGCCGGTTCCCTCACCGCGGCGGAGCCCGATAAAGATGTTAAGAGGGTCAAAGCCTTCGTCGAAACCAATATCACGAATGTTCTCGACATCCTCAAAAATAAGAAGCTCGACAAAGAAGAGAGAAAAGACAAGGTTCTTGCCATCGGCGACGTGATTTTTGACCTGCCGCTCATGGCCAAGCTATCGCTTGGCCGCAAACACTGGCCGAAATTTGAAAAGGCGGAACGAAAGAAGTTTACGGACCTTTTCGTGACGACGCTCAAGGCTTCCTTTCTTGATAAAATCGACCTCATTACCGATGAGGCGGTCGAGTTTAAGACCCCGAAGCGCAAATCGAAAACCAAATTCGAAATGATGACGGTCGTGGTCTCCAAAGACAGCCGCTACAACATGGTCTATAAGGTTGTGAAGCGCAAAGGCAAATGGAAAATTTATGACGTTGAGATTGAGGGCATCAGCATCGTCCGTTCGTACGGCGCCCAATACAGTCAGTATCTAAAAAAACATTCAACAGCTGAATTGCTCGATAAGATGAGTAAGAAAAGTTTTGCCCAACCTAAAGCGTTGGAAGAGAAGGCGGCCGAGATCAAAAAAGAGCAAGCCGAGAGGAAAAAGAAAGCCAAGTAATGTTGTCTCTCTATGATCACTATGTGCTCGGGCGGCCCAAGGCTGTCCTTGCAATTTTGGCCGCGGTCTTCGCATTCTTCGCCTTTTGGAGCCGCGAATTTCGCCTGGACGCGTCGGCTGACTCGATTGTTCTCGAACATGACGAGGATCTCCGCTACCAGAAAAAAATCAGCGCACGTTACGGGGAAAGTGAATTTGTAGTCGTTACCTTTCAGCCTTCCGGCGGACTGTTTTCCGACCAATCGCTGGAGAGGCTCGCCGCCCTTCGCCAGGAATTAAGGGGCTTGGACCGTATTTCGTCGGTCGTTTCCCTTCTCGATGTTCCGCTTCTGAAAAACCCGCCCGGCACTCTCAAAGAGCTTAAGGACAATATAAAAACCCTTGAGGACGAAGGGGCGGATCTAGGCATGGCGATTGAGGAATTTAAGACCAGCCCCATCTATCAGAACATGCTTGTGAGCCCCGATCTGCAGTCGACAGCGATGCAGGTTAATTTTGAAAAGAACCATCGTCACGATGCGATGCTGACCCGGCGTTCGGCCCTGATGGAAAAGAAATTCGCCGAGGAAATCACGCCGGAAGAAATAGAAGAGCTCGAATCGATCGCGGGAGCGTATCGGGTCTATAAGGACGAGGTGCGTTCCGAGCGGCATACCGATATCGCCGCCATTCGTGAGGTCATCAAGCGGCATCGTTTCGGCGCCAATCTCTTCCTTGGCGGCGTTCCGATGATCATTGATGACATCATTTCGTTCATCAAAAACGATCTCAAGATTTTCGGTCTGGGAATGTTCTTTCTTTTGGTGGGCGCGTTGGGGCTGATTTTCCGCCGCAAGCGCTGGGTGCTGCTTCCGATTTTATCCTGCGCCGGGTCGGTGCTGACGATGACGGGACTCTTGGGAATGACGGGGTGGGATGTGACCGTTGTTTCCTCGAATTTCATTTCACTGCAATTGATTTTCACGATGTCGTTGGCGATCCACATAACGGTGGCCTACCGGGAACTGCTGCGCGCCAACCCGGGTAAGAGTAATCGGACATTGATTCGAGAGGCTGTCGGCGTGACCTTTATCCCGTGTCTGTACGCGACCCTGACCACCATCGCGGGATTTGCCTCACTTGTGTTTTGCGACATTCTTCCCGTCGTGAGTTTCGGTTGGATGATGGCCATGGGGCTTGTCGTTTCGTTGGCGGTGTCGTTTTTGCTGCTGCCGGTGTGCGTGGTGATGATTAGGAAGCCGCCTGCGGAAACGGAGAAGGATTTCGGAAAACCCCTGACGGATTGGTTCGCGACTCTGACGGAAAAACGCCCGGGGTGGATTTACGGCACCACCGCCGTTATCGCGATGTTGACGGCGTTTGGCTGCTTTAATCTTAAGGTTGAGAACAGTTTTATCGATTATTTCAAACAGACAACCGAGATCTACCAAGGCATGAAGTTCATCGACCGCAATCTCGGCGGAACAACTCCACTCGATGTTGTGCTCGAATTTGAAACGGAGTCCGAAAGCGCTCCGGTCTCCCTGGACCCTGCCGAGGAAGAATACGATGACGATTTTTCGGAATTCGACGAGTTCGAGGATGAGGCCGCCGATCCCTCCCGGTATTGGTATACGACCGAGAAGCTTGAGCGCATCGAGGCGGTGCACGACTATTTGGATACGCTCGAAGCGACGGGCAAGGTTCTGTCGCTCGCGACATTGGGAAAAACAACGCGCAGCCTGAATGAGAATAAACCCTACGACGATTTCACTCTTTCGGTCTTGTTTCACTCGATGCCGGAAGAGTTTCAGGGAATATTAATAAAACCCTATGCGTCCATTGAGAACAATCAGGCTCGAATTTCAACACGCATCAAAGACTCGCTCCCGAATCTTCGACGCAACGCCCTGCTCAAGCAAATCGAAACCGATCTGGTCGAAAAAATCGGATTGGAACCGGGCTCGTTTCGCTTGAGCGGTTTGATGGTGCTCTACAACAATATGCTGCAGAGTCTGTTTCGTTCGCAGATTAAAACAATCGGGTTTACCGTGTTGGCGCTGATGGGAATGTTCCTGATTCTCTTCCGCTCATTTAAAATCGCCGTCATTGCGGTGTTTCCCAACCTGCTGTCATCGATGACCGTGCTTGGAGTGATGGGGATCGGCGGGATCCCGCTCGATGTGWTGACGATCACGWTCGTCGCGATCGCGGTCGGCATTGCGGTGGACGATACCATTCACTACCTGCACCGATTCCAGCGGGAATTTCGAGTTGACCGGAACTATACACGTGCGATGCGCCGCTGCCACAGCAGCATCGGCAACGCGATGTATTACACATCACTCACCATTACGTCAGGCTTTTCAATCCTGGCATTTTCAAGTTTTGTTCCCTCGATGTTGTTCGGGTTGTTGACGGCGCTTGCGATGGTGATGGCCTTGGTTTCGGCGTTGAGTCTGCTTCCGCGTTTGATTCTGCTGGTCCAACCGTTTGGACGTGAAGGAATGGTAAAATAGGCTGATGCCCAAGCTGAAAGCCGTCTATCGATGCCAAGAGTGCGGCCGGGACACTCCGAAATGGGCGGGCCAGTGCTCCGACTGCGGGGCGTGGAATACCTTAATTGAAGAGGCGATCGAGGTCCCCTCGATGACAGCAGGGCGGTCTGCGCCTCGGCCTCTGACCGATTTTAGTTCGGAGATCGTTGCTCTGAAAGATGCCGCGGCGGACCATCAAGATCGTATCCCGGTCGGGATCGATGAGCTCGATCGGATGCTTGGCGGTGGATTTGTCGATGGACAGGTACTGCTTCTTGCAGGACCTCCGGGCATCGGCAAATCGACGCTCATGATGCAGGTTGCGGATCGACTCGCGCACGCAGGGACGGTTCTGTATGTCACCGGGGAGGAGTCGCCGGGGCAGGTGTCGGGACGGGCAAAACGCCTGGGCACCGTTGCCGACGGCGTATTCCTCGTTGCGGAAACGAATCTTTCCAAAATTCTGGAGGCGGTTGAGAAAAAGAACCCGAAGGTTCTCGTTCTTGATTCGATCCAGACGGTGTTCCACCCGGAACTCGGGGGTTCGCCCGGATCGGTCGGCCAGGTGCGCGAGTGCGCCGCTGAACTGCTCCGCTCGACGAAGAAGGCAGGGCGAATTCTCTTCATTCTGGGGCATGTGACAAAAGAAGGAAACGTCGCGGGTCCCAAGGTGCTTGAACATATCGTCGATACCGTCCTGCAGTTTGACGCGGATGCGTCCCGAACGCTTCGAATTTTGCGTACGAGTAAAAACCGCTTTGGCCCGACTTCTGAAATCGGGCTCTTCGAAATGCGTGAGGAAGGACTCGTCGAGGTGGGGGATGCCGCTTCACATTTCATCGATGATGCCAATGCGCAAGCCGCAGGCCGCGCTGTTACGGTGGCGATGGAAGGAACCCGGCCGATTTTGACGGAAGTGCAGGCGTTGGTGACGCCGACCCGATACCCGCTGCCGCGCCGCATGGCGACCGGACTCGATTTAAACCGCGTCCAGGTTTTGCTGGCCGCGCTTGAAAAACACTGCGATGTACGTCTTGAGAGCCGCGATGTTTATCTCAATGTCGCGGGCGGGCTGCGTCCGCGCGATCCTGCGCTGGACCTTGCGGTCTGTATGGCTGTTTTATCATCCGCCCAAAACGTTTCCCTGCCGTCCGATTGGGTATTTATCGGAGAGGTGGGGCTTCTCGGCGGGCTTGGGCGCATCGCATCGTTGGACGCACGCCTGCGCGAAGCGGGGCGGGCTGGTTTCAAACGAGCCCTCGTCCCTGGAAGTGCACTACGGTCTTTGCCGAAAAGCGGACGTAAGACCGGCATCACAGCCGTCGGGGCTGCTGATTTAAACGCGGCTGTCGCCGCGTGTTTAGATGGAGTCTCCAAGGAGAACTGACCAATGCTGACCTGGGTTTACCGCGCCGCCATTTTATTGGCATGTCCTGCATTCGCCTATTTTGTGATCTCGAAAGAGACCAATAGTTTGATTGTCGGGTTGGGAGCCGGCGTTCTGATCGTCGTGTTTGAATTGTTGTTGGAAGGCATGAGTTTGCTGACCATGATCGTTGGGCTTATCGGTGCGATCGGAGGTCTCGCTGGCTCTAAGTTCCTCAATCTTTTGATCCAGAATACGGGCCTGACCGAACTTGTAAATGCCTGGGATCGTTTCGCGCCGTTGAGCCATTTTGCGCTGACCGTGCTGGGAATGGTGGTGGCGATTAAAAAGTTCCCGGAACTCGATTCGCTTGATAAAGATATTATCGCGTCCGCGCGTCGTCGCGGTTCGGATCTTAAAGTTCTGGATACAAGCGCGATTATCGATGGGCGTGTCGTTGATATTTGCGAGACCAAATTCCTTTCCGGGGTTATTGTTGTTCCGCGTTTTGTACTCAACGAGCTGCATCATCTTGCCGACTCCGAGGATGATCTTAGGCGGGCCCGCGGTCGACGGGGTCTCGATATGCTCGCGCGCATGCAGGAAAATCCGGATGTCCCGATTAAAATTATCGATCGCGATATTCCCGATATTAAAGCGGTTGACGGAAAACTTGTGCAGCTTGCTAAGGATTTGTCGGCAAAAGTGATGACGACTGATTTTAATCTCAATAAAATCGCCGCGCTTGAAGGTGTTGTCTGCTTAAACGTCAACGACCTTACGACCGCCCTGAAGCCGGTGGTTCTTCCCGGTGAAATGATGACGCTGTTTGTCATGAAAGAGGGCAAGGAGCGAAGCCAGGGTGTGGGTTATCTCGATGACGGCACCATGGTCATCATCGAAGAGGCCAAGGAGCGTGTCGGCAAACGTGTCGACGCCCAGGTCACCTCTATTCTTCAGACATCGGCGGGCCGGATGGTCTTCAGTAAGTATCGGGGGGATCACTGAACGCCGGCTGCATCATCGTTGCGGCGGGCTCGGGTTCCCGTATGGGGAAACCCAAGCAGTTCCTGCCGCTTGTTAACCGCGGCGTTTGTGAGTGGTCGCTCAAAGCGTTCGAGGACCTTCCTGAGGTTAAAGAAATTGTTCTCGTCCTGAGTGGAGAGAATGTCAGTGCTGAGGGCTCTCGGCTGACACGCGGAAAGGTCAAGGTTGTCGAAGGCGGCGACACCCGTCTCGCCTCCGTCACCAACGGACTCCAGGCCTTGTCCGATTCCATTGATGTTGTCGCGGTGCACGACGGCGCCCGTCCGTTGATCGACCGGGAAACAATTCTTAATACCTACAAGGCCGCTTGTGAGTCCGGCGCGGCGGTCGCGGCGGTTCCGGCAAAAGACACGCTTAAAGAGATCGAAGGGGAATTTGTGAAAGCGACCCCTGATAGGTCCCGGTACTGGCAGGCCCAGACTCCGCAGACGTATCGCAGGGAGGTGCTGGCCCAAGCCCTTGAGCGTTTTCGAGACGAGAAGGATGCTACCGATGAGAGTCAACTTGTCGAGCGGGCGGGATGCAAGGTCCGCATTGTTCGGTCGAGGTATGAGAATTTGAAGATCACGACTCCTGAAGACCTCGTGATCGCGGAGGCTTTAATGGGCGATGGTGTCCAGGAAACGCGTACGGGGTTCGGGTACGATATTCACCGCCTCGTAGAAGGGCGCCCGATGGTGATCTGCGGAATGACGATCGAGCATGACAAAGGGCCTAAGGGCCATTCCGATGGCGATGTCGTCCTGCATGCGGTATCGGACGCGGTGCTCGGTGCAATCGGCGAAGGAGAAATTGGAATCGCCTTTCCGCCTTCGGACCCGGCTTTTAAGGGCATATCGAGCCGCAAAATAGCGGCGTTTGTTTTGGAAAAGGCTGAAGCGAAGAAGGCTAAAATTCTCTCGCTGGACGTGACGATTGTCGCTGAAGAGCCGAAAATTAAGCCCCATTATGTCGCGCTCAAGTCCTCCTTGGCTGATTCTTTCTCTCTCCCGCAATCACGTGTGAATCTCAAAGCCAAGAGCCACGAAGGCCTGGGGGAGATCGGTGCGGGAAATGCGATCGCGTGTTACGCGGTGGTTTCGCTGCGGCTCCCGTCGTCCTGATCGGAGTCGGACGCTTCCGGTTTAATCGCGCCCTTTAAGGCTTCCAGCTCTTTTTGAAAGACACGCGCCGATTGTATTCGCGTGCGCTCGTCTAGATCAAGCGCGCGTCCTAATAATTCTTCGGCACGGGGATCCGGCTGTGCCTCTCCTTCCAGTCCGGGCGTCGCCCCGGTTAAGAGTTCGTGCAGGCACGCTCCGAGGGAGTAAATATCAGAGGCGCGCGTTGGATCTCCGCGTTTTGCCTCGGGGGCGACATAGGCCTCGGCTCCGCTGGCAGTGGTGCGGGCAACAACAAAGTCGGTGACTTTTATGTATCCCTGACGTGTGAGCACAATGCGTTCGGGGCTTAAGCCGCCATGCACAATCTCGCGATGATGGGCATGCTGCAGCGCCCGGCAGACCGGAATCAAGATGTCGATCGCCTGCAGGAGCGGGATTGGCCCGACCCCGTCGATTACATCGCGCACGGTTTTCCCGGAGGGATATTCATAAACGACGTAAAGCCCGATGGGCATATCGAGAATTTCGTACAGGTCGGTGATATTGGGGTGGTGCAGTGCGGCGGCTTTCTTGGAATCGGCGAGGCGACGGTTCCATTCCTCGGAATTCGTCCGGCTTTCATAAAGGCGCTTCATGAGAACCGGACGATCGAGAACGGTGTCGTGGGCTTTCCAAACCTCCACGGTTCCATCCACGCCCAGCCGCCGGACGAGTTTATATTTGTCGGCGATGCGAAGCCCCGGTTCGAGTGATACGATCGAGGCACCCTCCGGTTTGCGAATGCGGTCGATGCTGGAGGTGCCGATTTGGGGCAGGACCTGTCCTCGCGAGGCTGTTCGCCACCACGAAACCGCCTTGCGCTGCTGTTCCGGGGAAAGGCGGCGATACAGCGCCATTCCCGCCCCGAGGGGGATTCCGAAAACGAGCAGGGCCAATATGAAAAGCGCGACGTTTTTCCGTGAGGGTCCCGTGCTGGGTGTTTGTTCTTCGGCGAGCGCATCCAATAAATGCCAGCTGTCGGCGGTGGAGGGATCAAAGAGTCTCATGCCGCGTTGGGCCTCCTTTAGGAGACCTTCAAATCGTGTTGGATTGATCCGTGCCGCTTGTCGAAGAGCGGCCATCTTGGATTGTTCGTCGCCGAGGGCTTCACTCGCGATCGCGCGCAGGGCATAGGCCTCCGCGTTTTCGGGATTGATGCCGAGAGCTTTATCGGCGGCATCGCGGGCGTCGGTAAACTTCCCTTGTCCGATTTGGGAACGCGCCAGGGCCGATAACGCGTCGCTGCCTTCCCCTTCTAGCAGCCGCTTGCGTGCCTTTCGCTCCGAATTGCGGTAGGCAATCTTTTTTTCGGTCGGGACCATGACGGGCGCGCCGTCACGGAGTGAACTGAACTTTTGGTCCTCTGGGGATCCGCCGAGTGCCCGGCGAGACCCCGTTCGGGCGCCTGCTTCCAGTGCGGACATGGGTTCACCGATTTCACTAATTCTTTTTGAGTTTTCGTAGCGGCTGCGGAGGTCTTCCTTATTTTTGTCCGGCCGGCTTCGTTGTAGGGAACTTTTCCCATCCCAACCGGACGGCTGCTGATAGCTGACCTCCCCTACGACCTTCTCGCGTTCGAAGGCGGAATGATTGGGGGCTTGGAGAATGGCGTCGAGGACCTTCTTCCCTTCGGGAGGCATATATTGATCGTCGCGGCCTTTCTTGATCAATCGGCGCTGCTCTTCACTAATGAGGAGCTTCGTTTCGTCCGGATTGGACGAATCGTGCTGCCGCTGCGCATGTGTGGACGCGGCGAATACCGCTAAGAATAGTAGCGTTAAACCCCTCATATCCCCTCTATGGGGAAGGGTAAAGCGGTGCCCAAATCGCGTCAAGGGACCGGGGCTCAATCTTTCCTTACAAAATAAGGATTTTTACTTTCGGTAGAAAGATTTACCGGGTCTAATCTTCAACAATTGCCCGATGCGCAGTCGTTTGGGATTACGAATGCCGTTGAGCCGCATAATCGCCCTGGCCGACGTGCGGTAACGCCGGGCGATTTTACCCAAATAATCGCCGCGCCGCACTTTGTATTTCACCATCTGCGGTCCGGGATTCCAGTTCTTGATTTTGGCCAATTTCGCGACGAAGTCTTCCTTTACTCCCTTAGGAATGCGCAGGGGATAAGACTTCTTGTTTTTCGGCGTGCACCAAGCCCGCAGTTCGGGGTTGAGACGCCGGAGGTCTTTTTCTTTAACCCCCGCCGCCTTGGCCGCGATTTTAAGATCGAGCGGCCGTTCGATCTTGACGATGTCGTAGGCTTCCGGCTTTTCATAAACGACGTTGAGGCCGTAGCGCTTCGGATTTTCGCCGATGAGCACGCAGGCCATAAACTTCGGCACATAGTTGTGCGTCTCGCCCGGGAGAATGCCGCGCTTGGAAAGTTTCGCGAAATCCGTAGAGCGTGAAAATTTCAAATCCCGCCCGATACCGTTGAGTCCGCGGTTGTAAGCGGCCAGCGCCAAATGCCAATCCCCGAACCATTGATGAAGAGACTTTAGGTGGCGGACAGCGGCCTTGGTCGCTTTTTCGGGATCGTAGCGTTCATCAACCCAGTAGGAAACTTCCAGGCCGTATTTGCGGCCGGTATAAGGCATGAATTGCCACAACCCACCGGCACCGGAACGTGAAATCGCCTTTTGTTTGAATTCGCTCTCGGTCATCACCAGCCAGAGCAGCTCTTCAGGGAGTTTCGCCTGGCGCAGGTGTTTGAGGATCATCTCGCGGTACCGGCCGGAGCGGGCGAGGGCCTTCTCAACACTTGCGGGTCGTTTCTTTGTGTAGATCCGGATGTACTTCTTGGTGATCTTGTTGTCGGGATTGATGCGGATGATGTGATTTGTTGTCTGGGCCGAGGGAACCGCCTCGGTTTCTGCGGAGGCGAGTTCTTCGGGCCCGACCTCGAGGTCTCCGACGGACTCGGCTGCATTGGTGCGGCCTTCCCAAGCGCGGATCTTCTCGACCATAGCTTGAAAATCAGAGCGGACTTCCATCGGCAATTCGTCCTCGTCCATGAGGGATACTAGCAGGGCGAAGGCGCGCTTCATCTCCGCGCGGGCGTTGTACACCTTGCCGTCTTGGAAGGACTTGATGGCGTTGTCGTAGAGGCTTTCCGCTTCGGAGATAGTTGAGAGTTCGGTGATCTCGACGTCTTCAGCGGGAATGATGGGGGTGACGGGAGCTTCGACCTCGGCGGGCTGTGCGGGGAGAACGAGGAGCAGTGCAAGAGCGGCTTTCAGCATTCCTCTATTCTAACAAACCCAAACGGCTTAGCCGGATTTATGACCGCAATTTCCGCAAAATTTTGCGGCGCCCGCCATCGGTGTATTGCATTTCGGACAGGCGTGGGTCCCTACCTTTTTGCCGCAGTGTTCGCAGAACTTTGCGCCCGCCGCGATGTCGCCTTTGCAGCCCGGACACTTCGTTGTGGGCGCCATGACGGTGGACCCGCACTCCGGACAGAATTTCGCCGTAGCCGGGACGTCGGCTTTGCATTTCTTGCTCGTGCAGCGCGTGATTTGGGTGGGGGCCGGTTTTTTGGCTTGTTGGGTCATCATGCCGCCCATCATGCCGCTCATCATTCCGCCCATTTGTGCGCCGGCGCCGAGTCCCATGCCCAGCCCCATGCCGCCGCCCATCGTGCCTTGATTGCCGGCGGCTTTTTCCATGGTATCGAAGGTGCGTTTCGTTCGATAGGCGTTGTCGCCGAGGATGTCCATCTCCGCTTTGTCGGAAAGGGCCTTCTTGAGGCGTTTAACGGTGGGATCATCGTCGGGCACGTTGACCGAGTTCAGGTAGAAGTTGACGAGCGAAATTCCGTATTGCGAAAAATCCTTTTGGATTTTTTGATGCAAAGCCGTTGAGATTTCTTCGAGATGGGCGGTGATCTCGAGCATGTTGATTTTCTTTTTAATAATCGTTTCGGCGATGTAGTCCTTGGCCTTGGTGAGGATCACGCCGCGGAAATAGTCGGTCATTGTGTCGACGGTGAACTCGTCCATCGTCCCGGAGAGCTGCACAACGAATTTACGGGCGTCCTGAACCTTGATGCCGAACTGGCCGAAGGCGCGGACGGGGAGGAAGATGTTGTAGCGCGGGTCGAGGATTGGAATCGGTGTTTTTGTGCCCCACTTCACATCCATTTTTGTGGCCTTGTTGACGTAATACACCTCGGCGGCAAACGGCGTCTCGCCTCCAAATGGAATGCTGACGATTCGGCGCAGAATCGGGAGGTTGGAGGTGCGCAGGGTGTGGGTGCCCGGGCCGAGCACGTCGAGGGCCTGGCCGCCCTTGAAGAAAATCGCTTCCTGGCTTTGGTGGACAATGACTTGGGTGCCCCACGAGAGATCGTTTACAGGGTGCTTCCAAACGAGAGCGTTTTTTCCGCCTTTAAATTTGACGACATCAATAATGGCCATGTGGGGGTGTCTCCTGAAGGGAATTCGACGTCCGAACTCTAATGTAGCCCTGCTGGGTCACGCTGTCAAGCCGCCTGCGGCGCTTTGTCAAACCCATATAGAAATGTCAGGGTCTCCTGCCAGTTAGAAATGTCAGGGTCTTGCCGTTGTTTTTGTTGTCGTTTTTAATTTCAAACATATGCCG
>NVTF01000030.1 GCA_002401485.1 Elusimicrobiota bacterium
GACTTCAATCTCCAGCTGGCGGGCAACGATCACTTCGGGAACCACCGACATGCCCACAATCGTACCGCCGAGTTTGGCGAAGGCCTTGATCTCCGCCGGCGTTTCATAAGACGGACCGGAACACGCGGTATAGACGCCTTCCTTGGCCTTGATGCCTGCCTTTCGGCACTCGGCCAGCGCGAGTTTTCGCAAGCGTTTGCTGTAAGCGCCGGCAAGATCGGGAAACATCATTCCGTATTCAGACGTATGACAGGCCTGCAGGGGATTGGCACCCATGAAATTCATATGGTCTTTGACGACGCACAAATCACCGGGTTTTAGGCTCTTGCTCATCGAGCCGACAGCGGACGTTAAGAGCAAGGTCTTAAGACCGATGCGATGCAGCGCCCGAATCGGCAATGTGATCTGCGCCATCGGGTGCCCTTCATAAAAGTGATAACGCCCCTGCAAAATCGCAACGCCCCCTTGCGGTCCCTCTCCCATGATCAGCCGGCCGCTGTGTCCGGCGACGGTCGGTTTGGGAAACCCGGGAATCGATTGGAAGGGAATGATCGTGCGTTTCTTTAGAGGGGGAACAGCTTCGTTGAGTCCGCTGCCTAAAACAATCGCAACGCGGGGAACAATGCCTTTCGATTTTTTTTGGATGTAGACGCCCGCCCGCCCAATGTCTTTTAAGATGGATTTATCAGCCATATTTACCTATTGGCTTGATTCTAGCATTTCTTTGTAAACTGGGATCATGCCCACTGCGAATGTCGAGACGCAGACTGACCTGAAGGCGTTGACCCAAGAATTACGAGTTGACATCATCCGGATGATTGAGAAGGCTGGCTCGGGACACCCCGGCGGTTCCCTCTCCATCATTGATATTCTGACCGTGCTCTACGATAAGCACTTTCAGCACCGACCTAAAGAACCCCATTGGCCCGATCGTGATCGACTTGTCCTCTCCAAAGGACATGCCTGTCCCGCACTGTACGCCCTCATGGCGCATCACGGCTATTTTGATAAGGCGCAGCTTGATACCCTGCGCAAGCTCGGCAGCCCGCTGCAAGGCCACCCCGACCGCTTCCGCCTACCAGGCATCGACGTCTCGACCGGGTCCCTCGGCCAAGGCCTCTCGATCGCGCAAGGAATGGCGATGACCGCGAAGATGGACGGAAAGGACTACCACACCTGGTGCATCCTCGGCGACGGGGAAATGCAGGAAGGCCAAATTTGGGAGGCCCTCATGTCCGCCCCTAAATTCGGTCTTGGGAACCTCACCGCGATTCTCGACTTCAACAACAGCCAGATCGACGGCCCGATGGAAGAGATCATGAACATTAATCCGATCGCGGATAAAATCCAATCGTTTAATTGGAATCTCATTGAGCTCGACGGGCACGACTTCAAACAAATCGATGATGCCATTGCCAAGGCGAAAGCCTCGGACGTTCCAACGTTCCTTTTAGCATGTACGGTGAAGGGCAAGGCTGTCTCCTTCATGGAGCATCAAAACGCCTGGCATGGAAAAGCACCCACCAAAGAAGAAGCCGATAAGGCATGCGAGGAAATCAAGAATGGCTAAGGCAACTCGCGCGAGCTTCGGAGAAACCATTGCGGCACTCGGGGACAAGTTCCCCGAAGTCGTTGTCTGCGACGCAGACCTCGGCAAATCAACTCAGACCACAGCCTTCATGAAAAAATACCCGAAGCGGTATTTCGAGTTCGGCATCGCTGAGCACAACATGATCGGCGCGGCGGCGGGCATGGCGCTCTGCGGCAAAATACCGGTCGCGGCGTCCTTCGCGGCGTTTCTCATCACCCGTTTGGAAACGATCCGGGYTGCGGTGGCCTACAACAAGACCAATGTTAAGCTGGTCGGCACCCACGCGGGCATCGGCATCGGCGATGACGGTACCTCCCAAATGGGATTGGAAGATTTGGGCGCGATTCGTTCCTTGCCTCACTTCACCATCCTGCAGCCGGCCGACCACGTCGAAACCTGCCAGGCGGTGGAATGGATGCTGGGTCATGACGGCCCGGTCTACATCCGTTTGACCCGCCAGAAAATGGCCGATGTTCATCCTGAGGATTATAAGTTTGAGGTCGGAAAATGTTCCGTCCTGTACGAACCGTCCGATGCGCCGGAAAAGGTGCAGGCGACGATTTTCGCCTCAGGCGGACCGGTTCCTCATGCGGTCCAAGCGGCTAAGGATCTTAAAGAAAAGGGATTTGCTTCTCGCGTGGTCAACGCGGGAACGATTATGCCCTTTGATGTGGACGCGGTGGTGAACGCGGCGAAGAAGTCGCAGCGCATCGTGACCGTCGAAGATCACAACGTCAACGGCGGACTGGGTTCCGCGGTGGCGGAGGTTTTGGCCGAGCGCGGTCTGGCGTGCCCGTTGATCCGGCTAGGGCTGCGGGACTTCGGCGAGTCCGGCACGGGGGAGGAGCTGTACGATAAATACGGCTTGTCCTCGCCTCACATCGTGGAAGCGGCGGTTCGCAATCTCGACTAAGATTCGTTGGATATTCATTGAAAGCGGCGTCCGGGTTCCGGGCGCCGCTTTTTATTTTCTGTCTCAAATTGTCTCCTTGGGCGGTTGAAGTTGTGAGGTTCAGGGGATACAGTTACTCGATGAATGCCTGGGGAAAGAGACTTTCTATGTGAGGAAACAATTTGAATGGAAGAATTTGTTTTTTTAACTGAACCAAAAGGAGAGGCATATCGTCAGTTACTGGAGTATGCCGCTAAGACGCACTCCTTAGCTTTGCTCGCTGATCCCGAGAAAGAAGTGACGGCCTCTAGAAACGACTTCTTTAAAGAAATGGCTCCGCATTTGGTGTCTCGGGAACTGCGGCATAGTTGCCCCGGGACCGAAATGCCGTATGACAAAGCGGCAATTTATACCTACCGGCTCGACAAGGCCTGTGTGGAAAAACTCCTTGAGTTCACTGACGGGCTGTTTCAATGGCTGGAGACGGACTTGCCGACTGATTTGGCTTTTCTAAGACCCGATGGTACCGCTTGGTTGTGGAGTGTCGCCCACGAGCGAGATCGAATGGTTACAGCTATAGAAGCTATGCGTGACGAGAGCCTGGATGAAGAGACTCGGGAAGGATTTCTTTATACTTTGGCGGAGTTTGATTTCCCCGAGGCGTTGGAGGCTATGTTGGAGGTCGCATGCGATAAGGAGGCTGACCCGAACATGCAGACTCGGGCCGGTGCAGCTATCGCGAATCTCTGGATTCGGCAAGGAGCAATGGATCGGACCATTTTTGAAAAGGTGGGGGAGTTGGCGGAGGAAGGATTGCTTCGTTCATTGAAGAATTGGAATTCTGATTGGCGCAACGAGTTATCGAAATAAACGCAGGAAATTGAATGGAAGAAAACTGCGAAGAAGACAGAGCCCGAAGGCTAGGGTATCGATGAGAAATCGCAAGCCATACTCTTTCAGTTCAGAAATAAATCGGCGTCAGGGTATTGCTCAAGTCTAAGCAGAAGTAGCTAGGCAATTCTTAAGCGGCTGCGATAGTTTCAGCACACATAGAGAATTTAGCGGAACCCCTTCCCTTTTCGCTTCAATAACAAGTTCCTTGTGAAGTGTTTTTGCAACACGCATATTAAAAATCCCACTATATTCCTTTTCAACAGCCGTTCCAGTTTCCAGATCCATAACAAGGAACCCTTGTTCAATGCCCAACTGTGTTTCAAGGTCGGTTAGCCTGCTATATAGGTTACCTGCAACCAAGTCTTCCCGTTGTTCTTTGCTTAATCCCTTCAGTAAGGATGAAGTTTGTGAAAAGAAATGATTATGAAAAATCCGGAAGTCGACATTTTTCTCGACCATTTCCTCTGCTTCAGTAATAATCTCCGTCTCTCGTTCGTTCGTCATTTCTATATCCCTCACTACAACATTTCTATTTCAGTTTCTTTATTAAGTTCAAAATAAATTTCTTCTTGCTTTAACTTTTCCTTCATTTCAATAAGAAATTTCTTCAATATAGCGACTTTTTCTTTTTCTAAACCTACCTGAAAAACAATTGAGTCATCGGCTGCGACCTCTCCGGTTTTGGGGTTTCTCCACTGACCTGTAGCTTCCCCAAGTATCGTAAAGCCGCCAAATTCAATAATTAGAAACTGCTTAATATCATTAAAGATATCCTGTGGGATCGGCTCACTATTCGGGTACTCCTTCGGGATGTAGAATGTTGCTTTGACCACTGGCTCTAGGACCAAACTTTACTCACTCAGTTATGGTACCATAGATAGTACCATATGTCAAGGGCCACTAATGCACGAAAAAAGCCCCTCTTCGCTCGTCGAGGGTTTGTAAAGTAGATAGTTCCCATTTAAACATGAAATCAGGGGCTAAATCCCATCACCGAACGACACACCGCGCATCAGGCGATTGACCGGCTTCACATCTCCGGACGCGCAGGTTTGGATTGGATCTCCTGGTGGTAATACCGGCTCATGTCCTTGGCCGCCACCCGCTGATGGTCAGAACCCCGCAACCCGCTCGCGTTCACCATCGAATACAGTTCGATGTGACCGTCTTCATAAAATACAACCGCTTGCCCTGTGGGCAATGCCGGTCACTTAAGAATCTTTCCGAAAACCACTCCGAAACAGAAAATTTTGCAACCCTTGGGATCGTCGAATTGAGAATGCTTCGCATACTAAATTCCTAAACAAAAAATTCAAATTTCCAACGTTGATCGATCCATCCGTTCATGCAGGGTCATCATCAAAAACATGCAAAACAGCCTGCAAATTTCCAAAAATTAATTCAGCAAATTCATGCGCTTTTAACTGCGCCCGGGCGCACCTTTTTTTCAGAAAGCGGACCAGCATTTCCTTGCGTATATCGTCGTTGGAAAAAACACCGCTGTTCGGGCAGGGGAAGTGAGAAGGAGGAGGAGGGCGAGTATCTTTGTCATGCATCAGCATAAACCCGAATCAACTTGTTCGGAGCTGTCCTTTGTCTCATTCCAACATGGGTCCTTTTGGACTAAAATCTTAATGCGATGACAGCCTTCACCCAACTCCTCGACGATGTTCGGGCCTGCACGCTCTGCAAGGACGATCTCCCGCTGGGCCCGCGCCCCGTCATCCAACTGCATCCAAACGCGCGCATCCTAATTGCCGGCCAAGCTCCCGGCATCCGCGTGCACAAGAGCGGAAAACCCTTTGATGACCCCAGTGGCAACCGGCTCCGGGATTGGATGGGAATCACGAAGGAAACGTTTTACGATCCCAAACAAATCGCAATCCTCCCCATGGGTTTTTGTTATCCGGGAACAGGGAAATCGGGAGATTTGCCGCCAAGACCGGAATGCGCTCCCGAATGGAGAAAGCAGCTTCTATCGAAGCTGAAAAATTTAGAGCTGACCCTGATACTCGGAACATACGCGCAAACCTATCATTACGGAAAGACGGGAAAGACTCTGACGGAACTCGTCAAAAATTGGAAGCACTATTGGCCGAAGACCTTGCCGCTGCCCCATCCAAGTCCGCGGAATAATCTCTGGTTAAAAAAGAATGCGTGGTTTGAAAAACAGGTACTGCCCGCATTGCGAAAAAAAATTTCCACAATACTCTCATGACCGACACAATCACACTCCGCGACGCCGTCGAGGCCGACATCCCGGCCCTGTTTGAATTCCACTCAGACCCGGAAGCGAACAAAAAAGGAGGATTCGTCCCAAGGACAAGTGAGGCCTTTACCAAACACTTCACGGAGAATGTTCTGGGTAAGGAAGAAGTGATCAAAAAGGCCATTCTGCTCGACGGAAAACTCGTCGGCTACCTCCTGTGTTTTTATGCCAAAACCCAATGGGAGGTCGGATACTGGATCAGGCGGGGAGCCCGGGGCAAAGGCGTCGCGACCAATTCCATGAAAGCCTTCTTAGCGCTGCTTACAAATCGGCCCTTGTTTGCACGGGTCGCCCAGCGCAACATCGGCTCGGTTAAAGTACTCGAAAAATTAGGATTTGAGCGGGTCGAAGAATATATTCACACCAATGAAGCCGGAGAAAAAATCCCCGACTTTCTTTATAAACTCGCCTAACGTGGCCGAACCTTTAAAAAACAGTTTCGGACCCGAGATTTCGCGCAAGATCGCAAAATCAATCTCAAGGGTCCACCCTAAATTTCCAAGCAAAACCTTTCTAAAGGACGCGCTTAACGGATACGAGGCCCTGGAACTCATCCCCCGCAGTCGGCACATCGCCTGCGCCCTGGGCACCCATCTGCCCTCAGAATATCCGAAAGCGATCAAAATCCTCATCGATTCCATTGGGCCCACATTGGATCTCACCGAAAACGTCGGCATGGCGCCGTTTTTTTATATGCCCCACGTCTTATACGTCTCAGAATACGGCATCGATCATTTCGATTTGTCGATGCAGGCGCAATACGACTTGACGCAGCGTTTTACCGCTGAATTCAGCATCCGCGCCTATCTCATGAAATACCCCAAGCAGACGCTGGACCTTTTGGAAAAATGGGCCGCAGACCCCAGCCTTCACGTCCGCAGACTCGTCTCCGAAGGAACACGGCCGAGACTGCCCTGGGCTGTCCGGCTTCCAGCGTTTCAAAAGGATCCCCGGCCTGTGGTCAAACTGCTGGCGATGCTCAAGGACGATCCCGAACTCTATGTTCGCAGATCGGTCGCCAATAATCTCAACGATATCGGTAAGGACAATCCGGACGTATTGGTGGACACCGTGCGGCGCTGGCAGAAGGGCGCGTCTGCGGAGCGCCTATGGCTGATTAAACACCCGCTGCGTTCGGCCATTAAGCGCGGGGAGCGGGGGGCGCTTGAGGTGATGGGGTTTGGCAAACCGGTGAAGGCGGCGATTCGGGACGTTGAGATCACTACGACAAAAGAGAATGTCAAAATCCATTTCACAATCGCCAACACAGGGACTCAACGCCAGGAGATGCTCGTCGACTTCCGAATCCATTATGTGAAGGCCAACGAAAAAACGAGCCCGAAGGTGTTCAAACTGAAAACGGTTTCACTGGCTGCCAAAGAGAGCCTGCGGATGGGGAAAACGATCTCGCTCAAGGAGATGACCACCCGCAAACACTACCCGGGAAGCCACCGGGTCGACGTTATTTTGAATGGCAAAATCCTCCCGATCGGGAAATTCGTAATAAAATAGCCCTCACCCCGCTGTGGCCCCCAGCTACACTACTCCCATGAGTCGAATATTTGCACTCCTCACCCTTTTTTGGGCGGCAGGGGCCGTGCCCGCGCACGCCCAATTGCCCTTTGTGCCGGAATTCGACCGACCCCGATGGGGATTCGGCTTGGCGATGGGCCCGAATGTTCCCGCCGGCGCCGCAGGATTTAACGATACCAGCAAATTAGGATTTGGCGTCGGCATTTCAGCGCAGCGATTCCTCATGCCCGGTTGGGCCATCGGCCTCGAACTCAATCAGAGCGCCTTCGCCGGCGTCCCCTCACCCCCAATCCTGCCTGTGGACGGGACCTTTCGAATCGTCGGCGCGAAATTTTTGGGCGTTCATTTCACGACGCGTTTTAATCTGATCATGAATTCCAACTGGAGTCCCTATATCGGGGCCGGTATCGGCCTCGCTTCCGGCACATCCAACGTTCTCACGGGAACCGACATCGGCAACCAGTTGGATGTCGTCGACTCTCAGGGAGCATCTCTTTCGGTGCGCTTGGGGGTGGAACGATTCAATACGAACGGGCTGTCTTTTTTCAGCGAAATCCGCTATATCCAATATCGACTCGATGCCCAGTCGGCAGGACCGGGCATCGGCGCCATCGCCCTCGGGGGGGTCCACGTTACCGTAGGGGTACGCCTCTGGAAGGAAATTAAGGAGAAACGCCGGTGAAGTTAATCGCTCTTCTTTTATTATTGAGCCCGGCGGCGCACGCCGACAGCATACGCATGCGGCCATTCGAAGCAGGAAATCGTTCGGTAGGGCTGCAAATAGGCGTCGCGACCCCATCACAACCCGCCTTCAAGAAAGGCGCGAGAAATGGACCGTTTATCGGCATCCCGGTGACGTATTACCTTTCCGATTGGATTGCCGTCGGCGCGGAATTATCCTTCCTCAATTTTTCGGGGACCGCGCTGCCGGGCACGCAGGGCGCGTCGACCTTTGAATTGTCTCAGAAATTCAGAGCCATCTCGGCAACGATTTTCGGGCGCGTTAATTTTTTTGAGCGGGGTACATGGACACCCTATGTGCTGGGCGGAGCCGGGGTGCATACAACCTCCGCCTCAAACACAATAGAAACACTCTCCGGTCCCGAAGTGTTGTCCCCCGTTGAACCCATTCAGCCGGGGAGTGGAATCGCGGTCACCGCCGGAACCGGGGTGGAAGTATTTCTCGTGCGCGACGCGAGCCTGTCCTTCGATGTCCGGTTTCATAAACTTTATTTAAAGAGTCCCAACGACCTGGAGTCGCTGTCGTTTATGTTGGGATTCCACTATTGGTGGGGACGGAATTGGTAGCGGACTAAGACTTCATTAACAACCAACCAGATGCGATAAACATCCAAATCATGATGACGGCGAGAAACACCCACGCGAGCTTGCGGGCCTCTTCAGGGACCTTGGCGACCTGACCGCCTGTATCGAGGTTTCGAAATTCGGCCGGAATATCGACCGTGCCTTTCGATTTCTTCTCATTGCTTCCTGCAGAAAGCATTTTCGCCATCACATCGGCAGGCACTTTGACATTGGGTTCCTTCTTCACAGGCGGCTTCGCGGCCTCCTTTTTCTTAGCGAAGGGTTCGCCGCAAAGATCACAAAATCCGGGCACTTCGTTAGTTTCACATCCGCAGGCCGGACACTTCATAAGGTATATCCCTCAGCGCGAAACGCGTCGGGAATGTGATTAACGACCTTGCCGTCGATTGCAATGACATCGAATCGAATCGGACCGTCATGTGAAATTTTCCGGATATAGCCGATCGATGCGCGAATAATTTTTCTCTGCTTCACCCGTCCCACCGCCGCCGCAGCCGTACCGAATGTGTTGGATGTGCGAAGCTTCACTTCAACAAAAACAAGCGTCTCTCCATCCCGACCCACTAAATCCACTTCCGCTCCCGCTGAACGCCAATTACGGGCAAGAATTCGCCAGCCCTTGCCAGTGAGAAATTGTTCGGCGAACGCCTCGCCGTCTCGTCCGCTCTGAACGCTCACAACACCCTCGACAAAAATGTCATCCGGTGTTCGACGCAAGGACCCACACGTTCAATCGCATGATAATGATCCTTGGTTCCATACCCTTTATGGCGTTCAAACCCGTACTCGGGATGGCGCCGGGAAAGAACCTGCAGCCAACGGTCCCGCACCACCTTCGCAATAACACTCGCGCAGGCAACGGATAACGAACGGTCATCACCGGAGATAACCGCGCACTGCGGTGCTTTCACACCGGGAATGACTCGATTGCCGTCCACAACCACGAGGCTGTCCTCCAAGGGCAGCTGGATGCGATTAAGAGCCCGCTTCATCGACAGAAAGGTCGCCTGGAGGATGTTGAAACGGTCGACCTCACGCGGGCCTGCCCAGCCCACTGCGGTGCAGACAGCATTCTCACGAACAACCTCATAAAGCCTTTCCCGCATCATGGGCGTGAGTTTTTTCGAATCCTTAATTTCTTTAAGTGCTTGAGAGGGTTTCTCCGGCAAAATGACGGCGGCGCTGACAACAGGTCCGGCCAAAGGTCCACGGCCCGCCTCATCGACCCCTACTAAACGAACAGCCCCGCTTTCGGAGCGGAGCTGTTCATCGAAGCGGTAACGCTTCAAGGCGCTATCGTCGCTTACGCGGCCGCAGCGGCCTTCTTGGGAGCTTCGTCTGAAGAAGACTTTTCACTCTTCGGAGCGGGCTCATCGGAAGAAGGCGCGGAATTTTTTTCTGCCTTCAAATTCGCGTATTTATCTTCCACCAACCGTGCGGCCTTTCCGGTTAGGTCGCGCAGGTAGTACAGCTTCGCACGGCGCGCACGGCCGCGGCGCTTCAGCTCGATTCTCGCGAGCCGGGGCGACTGAAGCGGGAAGGTTCGTTCGACACCAACACCAAAGGAAATTTTGCGGACGGTGAACGTCTCGGAGATATCTTTCCCGCGTCGTTTGATAACAACGCCCTCAAAAACCTGGATACGCTCGCTTTCACCTTCGATTACGCGAACGTGCACTCGGACAGTATCTCCGGGAGTGAAGGAAGGAATTGAATTTTTGTCTTGACCAGCCATGGGAATGTCTCCGTATTTTTTCTAACTGCGATTATACCTTATTTTTCAAGCAATTCGGGCCTTTTACGACGGGTGGCAGTCTCTGCCTCTTGTTGCCGCCAGGCTTCGATTTTAGCGTGATCTCCCGAAAGAAGCACCGGGGGAACGCTTTTTCCTTCCCACGTCTCGGGTCTCGTATACTGCGGATAATCCAGTAGATTCTCCGAAAACGACTCCCGTTCGGCCGCTTCTTCCTTCTTCAAGACTCCGGGCTGCAAACGGGATAATGCGTCGGTCACCACCATCGCAGGAAGCTCACCCCCGGTCAAAACATAGTCCCCGATGGAAAGTTCCATATCGAAGAGATCCATCAGGCGCTCATCAATACCCTCATAGCGCCCGCAGACAAGCACCAAATGCTTCTTCTTCGCCAAGGAGCGTGCAATGCCTTGGTCGAATCGTTGGCCCTGAGGAGAAAGGAAAACCACCGTGGAAGATTCTTGTCGGACCGAGCGAATCGCTTGGCTCATCGGTCCCGCCATCAACACCATACCGGCTCCGCCCCCATACGGGCGATCATCGACTGAATTGTGCCGATCCGTCGCAAAGTCTCGTGGATTTACAAACCCTACCTCGAGCAGCTTTTTCTCCCGAGCCCGCTTAACAATGCTTTCAGTCAACGGCCCCTCAAACATCGAGGGGAACAGAGTGACGATATCAATGCGCACGGCAATCTCTATTCGAGATCGACCATCGCTCGCAGCCCTTGTTTAGCCGCGGCGATGTTGACAATCGAGCGAATAGCCTTGATCACACGTCCCTGCTTGCCGATCACTTTTCCCTTATCTTCGTCCGCAACGCCGACATACAATTGCGTGACCCCGTCTTCTTCGGAGGAATTAACAACAACATCCTCCGGATGTTCAACGAGATTTTTCGCGAGAAACGTAACGAGTTTCTTCACCGCTTAGGCCTCGTCTTTCGCTTCGGCTTTCGCTTCGGCTTTCGCTTCGGCTTTTGTTTCTTCTTCCTTAGGAGCGTTCTTCGCTTCTTCGGCGGCTTTCGCCTTAGCGTCGGCCTTCCTGCGGGCCTTCGCCTTCACTTTCGCACCATCGGCTTCGGCATTCTTCCCGAGAGCGGCCTTGAGCAAGGACGCGACGGTATCCGACGGCTTGGCGCCGACGCTGAGCCAATAGTCGTAACGATCCTGCTTAACGGTGATTTTATCCTTCGATTTCAGTAAGCGCGGGTTGTACGAACCGAGAATTTCGAGCGGCTTACCTTGCGCGGGACGACGGCTGTCCACAGCGACGACGCGATAGAACGCCAAGTTCGGACGTCCGACCCGCTGCAATCTGATTTTTACTGCCATATGTACTGCCTCCTATACCTTCACTAAATGCGACTTCATAAAAGCTTTTTGCGCGGCACGCTCAATTTTCTTAAGGGCGCTCACAGGATTACGCTGCTTAAACACGGCGCTCCCGGCGACAAGGGAATCCGCGCCTGCCGACGCCGCCAAAACGGCTGTCTCCGCGTTAACGCCGCCGTCAATCTGGATCCATGTCTTAAGTCCTTGACGATCGATTTCGACGCGCAATGCGGAAATTTTAGAAAGCATCTTGGGCATAAACTTCTGACCGCCAAACCCTGGTTCAATCGTCATGACCAATGCGAGGTCAAGGTCCTTGAGATACGGAAAAAGCGATTTCGCGGGCGTTTTTGGTTTGATCGCAATGCCGACGCCGACGCCCAGTTTTCTAAGCTTTTTAATCAACGCGCGGGGGGAACGGCAGGCCTCAAGGTGAAACACAACCCAGTCCGCACCGGCAGCCGCAAAAATCGGCCCATAAACGTCTGGGTTGGAAACCATCAGATGCGCATCGAGAAAAACCTTGCCGGTTCCGTTGTGCTTCAACGCACTCACAAGATCAGGACCGAAGGCCAAATTCGGAACAAAATGCCCGTCCATCACATCAACTGATGCCCACGAGACACCGGCCTTGACCAAGGGCTGCAGATCGCCGCGAACATTGGCAAAATCCGCTGCCAGCAAGGAGGGTACGATGCGGACCCGGCCATCAGGAAGGGGAAGCTTTTTCATAGGTCGCGTTCCTCGACGAGAATTCCGTTGAGGAAAACCTTAATGCGGGCCTGCCCCGTTTCAGGAATCGAAAGATCGACCCTCGATCCCGGTGCGCGTAATCCGTTGAAGAGTTCGCGCTCCCCGTGCTGATCAACCATCAGCACGCGAATGAGATGATCCGAACTTCCCTGGGGAACCTTGTACTGATAATTGATGACAGCGGTCTTGGTTTCCGTCTTTCCCGGACGCCCACTGATGACGAATTTCACCTGCGTATCATCCCCTACATGAGAATCCGCCTGAGGATCCTGAGCAAGAATCGTCCCGTAGGGAAATAGCGAATTCGCGTCTTTATCGATGGTCAACGGGACTCCATTGGACGTGGCCCACTGCGAAGCCTCGGCAAGATTTTTGCGCTGGAAGTCAGGCATCAGCAAGATGCCCTCCGGCGGTTTTCCGCGGGAAACAACGACGTTGACCAACGAATTGCGCTCGACGCTCTCTTCCGCCTGCGGATCCTGCGACAGGATGAGACCCCTTTCCAAACGAAGCGACGGCGATTCGGTCACCTCGCCGAGAATCAGTTGGTTTTGACGGAGCATCATCTCCGCGTTGCGCAGCGGAAGGCCCGCGATCGCCGGGGCGAAAACGGTTTCGCCGCCTTGACTGAGAACAACCCGAATCGCCTTGCCCTCCCGAACCTTCGTTCCCGCCGGGGGGCGTTGGCGCAAAATGGATCCGATAGGAACGGAACTGTTGAACTCGGAACCGTTTTTGACCAAGGACAATTTAAGGGGCGCCAGCATGTCGAGAACACCGGAAATGGAACGTCCTTTCAAATCGGGAACGATTTGAACCGGCCGGCTATGAATCGCCCCTTCAATTCCCCAGACGAACATGAAAATCATGAACCCAGTCAGCAGCACGACCGAAATAATAAATTCGGTGCGGGTCACGAGGCTGCGTTTTGCTGTCGTCATTGCGTTTTCAGATCCCGACCAATAGCGGCACCAAGGCGCTCAGGAGTCAACATAGAGTCTGTCTCCCGCGCCTAGACGCAGACCGTTTAAAAAATCCACCGATGACTGCTGCTTTTTTCCTTCAGGCTGGACTTCTCGAAACCACAAACGGCCGGGGTTTAATTGTACCAAAATGCCCTTATTGGCTTCAACGCGCAGCACAGTGCCGGGAGGGCCGACTTCCTCCGATTCCAGCTCTGTTTTGAGCACTTTTAGGCGCAAAACCCGGTCTCCCTCCAGTTTAAGAGAAAGGAAACATCCGGGACCGGCCCGAAGACCCCGAACGCGATTATGAACAGCGGCAGCCGGCATATTAAAAGATATACGTCCGAAATCCGGTTTTATTTTCGGGGCCAAGCTGGATTCACCCTCCTGCGGCTCTCTCACGACATTGCCCGCCCGGATGTCTCCCAGCGCCTTTTTCAAAGATTCCTGACCTAACGTCTTAAGACGTCCAAAAAGTTCCAGGGCGTCTTCGTCAGCTGAGACATGAGTTTGCTCGCGGCATTGAATCGGTCCCGTATCCATGCCCGGATCCAGCCAGAATAAGGTCACACCGGATTTTTGCTCGCCATTAATGAGAGACCACTGCACCGGCGCGGCTCCCCGATAAAGCGGCAGAAGCGAAAAATGAACATTGAGATAACCCAATTTCGCGGCAGCGAGGGTTTCGGGCTTGAGTATCCTGCCGTAGGCGACAACGATGCATAAATCAGGCTGAAACTCCTCCACGACGGAGAGAAGCTCCACAGCACTCGCGGGTTGGCGAAGGGAAAGATTTAGGCGTTTGGCCGCATCGGCGACTGCGGGAGACCGGACCTTCATTCCCCGTCCGGCTTCGCGGTCCGGTTGCGCAACAACCGCGACGGTTTCCCAACCGTTCGCGGAAACACATGTTTCGAGGAAAGGGACAGCGACTGACGGGGAACCGAAAAATACGAGCCGCACTAATTCCAGGTCTTCTTAAGGTCTTTTAAGACCCCGGCAACCTTCAACCGGCGCACCATATCGAGATGATCGATGAAGACCTTCCCGTCCAGGTGGTCGATTTCATGTTCAAACGCGCGCGCGAGCAATCCCGTGCCGGTCCGTTCCCATTCTTTTCCGTTCTCATCGAGAGCGCGCACGCGAACTTTCTGATGCCGTTGGATTTTGGCGTAAAGGCCCGGAAGCGAGAGACACCCTTCCTCGTCCGTCATCGCACCTTCCCGCAAAATGATTTCCGGATTGATGAGGACCAACCGATCGCTCTTACCATTGGGACGAACATCAATCACCGCGATGCGGTCGTTAATCCCGATTTGCGGCGCGGCGAGCCCGACGCCGCGAACCTCGTACATCGTTGCCCACATATTCTGGAGAAAGTCGTCGAGGTCGGGTTTAAGCGCCTCAAAATCTACATTCTTAGACGGCGTTTTTAGAACCTTCTCCCCGTGCTTGGTAATACGAAGGACAGTCCCGGGTCCGTCATACAGCGGGCGTTCGGTCATGCACCCATTTCCTTGGAGCGAATGAGTTCCAGAACCGCTGCTCCCTCGGGGTTGGCCAGCGCGGCTTCAATCAGATCGCTTTGAAAAAGGGACGAGACGCTGCGCAGAAGCTGCAAATGCAGAGTAAAGTGTTCCTGCTTGTTCGGCGAGAAAAAAACGAACATCGCGCGAATCGTAAACTCGGGCTGCTTCGGATCAGAGATGCCTGACTTCACAAGTCCGAGTGCCGCGGCGATCGCATCGATGCCGTCAATACGTGCGTGGGGAACCGCCAACCCGGTATCGAGGGTTGTTGAGATACCACGCTCACGCTCCAGCACGCGATCAAAAAACGGCTTAGGATCGCCGAGGCCACGCACATCACACAACCGTCCGACCAAGGTTTCGATGAAGGCGTCCTTACTAGAGCCTCCGGAACTCGAAACAATAAGCTCGGGGGTCAGCAACGATGAAATCGCGGGCTGCTTGCCGGGCGCGGCATTGCCGCCGTCCTTTCCTTCAAACCATCCGAATGCCATTGCGGCATTATATATAATCCGCCCATGATGCGCCCCCTTAGTGGAAGGACCGTTTTTGTCACCCGGCCGGCTGGGCGGGAAAACCCCTTATTGAACCGGCTGCGCAAACTGGGGGGCCGCGCGGTGCATACACCCGCGATTAAATTCAAAGCCCCTGCTTCGTGGAAGAAAATCGACGCGGCGCTAAAACGTTTCGAGTCCTTCGATACCGTTATTTTCACGAGCGTGACCGCCGTTGACGCCTTCATGAAGCGGGCGGGGAAACGCAAACGGCCCCGATTCGTCTATGCCATCGGACCCGCGACCCAAAACGCGGTTGCTGCCTTGGGCTGGAAAAAGGCCTCGACCCGTCTCGATAAAATTCGCGGAAAAAACATCCTGTTTCCCCGGGCCGAAGCGGCGCGTGAAGACCTGCCGAAGGCGCTGCGGAAAAACGGAGCGAGAGT
>NVTF01000031.1 GCA_002401485.1 Elusimicrobiota bacterium
CGACGAAAATCGCGTTCGAAGTCCCGGTCACAATCCAGGCGCAGTTCCACACGCCGCGGCAAATCCCGTTCGCGTCGCCGGTCCAAGCGCCGTCCCTCAAAAAAAATGGCAGGCAGGAAAGTAGTCGGGAAAAAGAAGTCGGCAAAGAAGCCGGTGCTTAAAGAGAAATATCCGAGAATTCCCTTTACGCCGATCTCGCCGATGTTCCCCTGATTAAATCGGTTCGAGCGCGTCGGAATCGATCCAACCCTTAAGGCCTTCTGTCGGAACGCCGATTTCGACCCAGGACCCCTTGCGCCCGCCGATGCGCGATACTCGCCGCCCTTCCGGAACTTTGAATCCGACCGAGAAAGTCCCACCCGGACCGCTGCGTACTTCCGCATTCATACGAACAACAATCGCCGGATCCTTCATTGCAAGAGCCGCACGCGCCCCCCACCATCCGGCTGTGGTCAGCCAAAGTCCGCACACGACCGCCATCGGTGTGCCGACACGTTCCCGCCATTCGGGTCGGATCACCCATAAGGTGCCCAGCAGCAGTGCCGACCAGAGGAATAAAAATTGGAACGCTTTGAGTTCCGTTCGGCTGAGGATGTGGAAGGCGATCCAGAGCGTCGCCGGAGTTCCCGCTGGAATGAGTTCTTCGCCCGCGCGTTTAAGCGCGAAATCAAAATTGTGCCGAATGTCGCCGTCTCGCGGCGCCAGGTGAAAGGCCCGTGCGTAGCTGGCGATGGAGCGCCCCAGCGAGCCGGGGGTTTGAACGCGCAGCAGCGCGTTGCCCAGGTTGTAGTGAGCCGAGGGGCTGTCTGAAATCAGGGAGGCGGTTTTCTTGTAGAGCGCGGCGGCTTCGGTGAAGCGTGAGGCTTGGTAATGCATGGCCGCCTCGGAGAAGGCTTCTTCGGGGGTCACGCGGCGTGTAGTCTCTTGCGCGCTAAGTGGTGCGGTGATGAGGAGCAGCGGGAGGAGTCTGAGGAGTTTCATGCAAGGTCCTCCTCAAAAACCTTGATGAGATGTTCAACGCCTTTTGCGAGATCGCTGGATGTGGCGTCGAGATGTTGGTCGGGGGCGAAACGGATGCGCTCCAGTTCCCGCCAGATTCTCGCTAATTGTTCGAGATGGCCGCCGGGCATATCCGGGCGGTGCAGTTTGAGCGCCGCTTGTGCGTCCTTGAGCGTTAATCCGGAGGCGGAGCGGTTCAGTTTATCGCCGAGATAGCCGCTGAGTGCTTCGGCAAGTTCGCCCGCCGCTTCAGCGGAATTCGCTTTTGAGCGCGCGGTTCGAATGTGTTTTTTCGCATTCCCGCGCGCGTTTCGCCGGCGGGCTCTAGACGGGTCCTGAAGTTCACGGTCGCGGTAAAACGTCCAGCCGATGCTGCCGAAAAACAGGAAGGCGGGGATGACGGTGATGGAACCGGCCGAAGCGATCAGAGCCGCCCATCGCGCGGCGGCGGAGGGCCGCAAGACATCATGCATGTAGCGGATGTCTTCGGTCACGGTCGTGATCTTGCCGTTGGTTCCGGGTTGGGCGCTGAAGGTGACCTGCGTCGGTGCTGCGGCGACTTTGCCGGCTTCCACCTCGACTTCAATGGGTTTTGTTTTGACGATGCGGTATTGGCTGCGTGATGGATCAAAAAACGAAAAACGGATCCCGGGGATGGATAGTTTTCCGGAGACTTTTGGAGTGAGCACTGTCTTGAAAACCTTCGAGCCTTGAACGCCGTTTTTATCCTTGGACTGATTGAGCGAACCGACCATTTCGTAGGAACGGAACTCCGCCATTTCGGGGAGTTCCAGATCTCCGATGGATTTAAGATTGCCGGTCCCCGCGATTTTGACGGTCAGATTGAGGGCATCCCCGACCTTTGCTTCATGTCGATCAATTTCCGCTTCAATCGTAAACTTGCCGACGGCGCCTCCGAAATCCGGAGGTTTCCCTTTTTTGGGGAGCCTGCGCGCGTTGAATTGGATCGCCCGGGTTTTCAGTGCTCGGACTTCTGAGCCCAGCCCCTGGGAAAAGAACTGTTGAAAAAAGTCATTAGCAAAGGGATCGACGGTCCTATTTTTCGCAACCCGTGTTTTTATCGTGCTTGGCCCAACCTCGAGTTTTCCGGGCTGTATTGGAAAAAGGGCCATTTTAATTTCGGAAACGATATAGCGGCGGCCTTGGTAGGTTCGCTCGGAAAATTTGCCGGGCGGGAGATCTTCCGTCAGCATTCCCTTTGTTTCCGGCTCGTTCCACGCGGGTTGGCCGAGAAGACGCACCGCTGTGTGAAATCGGACGGTGAGGATCGTTTGCTCATTGACATAGGGTTTCTGTTTGTCGAGTTTCGCGGTCACAAACATGTCGGGACCTCGAGGTTTTTGCTGCGCGCGCGTCGGCGCTTTTTTTCGCTTTGACGGAGCCCGTCTTTTCGCCGGAGCGGGTTGATGCGTCGCGGTGGGCTGGGTCCCCGGCCTCAATATCGTGACGCTGATTGGTTGGGATTGCGCCCGCTCCCGGCCCAGGGACACCGTCACCGGGCCGATTGCCGATTTGCCGATGAGATGCGGGACAAGAATAAAGGTGTATTGAACCGTGCTGGTGATCCTGCCGTTTGCGAATTGGAAATTGGTGCTTCGTCCTGCGTTGTGCACATTGAAGCGCGGCATGGAGGGGAGCTGCGGCGGCGGCAGCTTGCTCACATTTCCCGATACCGTTACCGTCAGCACGAGTTGTTCGTTGATCGCCACTGCATTTTTGTTGACGCGCGCGTCGACTCGGAGAAGCGCGGATGCCGGGGCGGCGGCGAACAGAAGCGACGCGAGAAGGATTTTCACCAATCCTCCCCGTGTTCGGAAGGACTGCCTTTCACGGGGTTCTTGTGCAGCGGCTGGCGTTTCTGGGCCGCCCGTTCTTTCTCGCGCACCGCTTTGAGAATGCGTTCCGCGTCTTCTTTTGAAAATTCCTGCTCGCGCGGACGATCTTTCGGGGGCGGCGGCTTCCCCTTCTCGTCTTTCTTTTTCTTCTTTTCCTTGTCCTTCTTTTCCTGCTTTTTCTTCTGATCCTTTTTCTTTTGATCCTGTTTTTTCTTGTCGCGGGGGCGCAGCGACAACACAAGGTTGTGCCTGCAGTCTTCGTCCGAAGGATCGAGTATTAAGCATCGTTTGTAAGCGCCCGCCGCCTCGTTGAGGCGATCCATCTTAAAGAGCGCGTTCCCTAGATTGTAGTAAGCCTGAGGGGCGATCTTCTTCCTGTTTATTGGAACATCGTCTGGAAGAGCGACCGAGCTTGGATCCGGATCAATGCGTTCGATCAGCGCACCGTAGGCGCCGGCGGCTTTTTTGAATTCGTCCATTTTAAAAAGTGCCGCGCCTGCATTGAAGAGTCCTTTGTCGGTTTCCGGACCGGAGGTATGATAATGCTCCAAGGCTTTTCCGTAATTTCCGTCCCGATAGTCGCGATTCCCGCGCCAGACGTCGACTTCCCCCGGCATCGCGCGCGCGCTAACGGCGCACAGCAATAATAGGGCGAGCGCCGCCGGGGCCGCTGTTTTTTTGGCGGAGAATTTTTTTCGGGGAAGTTCGGGCCAGGCCATCGCCGCTAATAAGAGCAGGAAGGCCAACAGCAGGGGAGCACGGTATCGGTTTTTGAAACGGTTGGCGGTTCCTCCCGAAACCTCCGTCCGGTCGAGGGCTTGGATTTGGGCGACGATGGCTCCGATTTCCTCTTCCGTTGAAGTTCCTCGAAAGTAGGCGCCGTGGGAGGCGCGCGCGACCGCAATCAACGAGGCTTCGCCCAAACGGCTGATCACGGTTTTTCCGGAGCGATCTTTTTTATAACCGATGACTTTGCCGTCCGAATTTTTTTTCGGAATAGGCACGCCTTCCGGCGTGCCCGTTCCAATTACAAAGATATGGACGCCTTCTTCCGCCGCCGCTTTTGCGCCGGCGAGTGCCCCCTTTCCGTGATCTTCTCCGTCGGTGAGCAGGACGAGGGCTTTATGACCTTCGAACTTTGACAGCATTTCCACACCCAGGTCGATGGCTTTGCCCATCTCGGTGCCGGGAGTACGAATTCGACCTGGTACCAATCGCCATAAGATTGATTTTGCGGCGGCTGTATCGGTGGTAAGGGGACACTGAAGAAAGGCTTCYCCGGCAAACGCCACAATCCCGATGCGGCTTCCCACAAGGCCGTTAATGAGTTGGGTCATCGCGCTTTTTGCGCGCATGAGGCGATTCGGTTTGAGGTCTTCGGCAAGCATCGAAGTCGATGTGTCGAGCGCGATGACCACGTGGGTTCCCTGAATGCGCGACGTGACGAGTTCGACGCCCCACTGCGGGCTCGCGAGCGCCAGGAAAAGCAGCGCAAGCGCGGTGAGACGTAGCCAGGTGACGCKTGTGCGCGTTTTAAGCGCCCGTGCATCAAACAAGCGGGATAAGAGAACCGGGTCGGCGAAGGCCGCGGCGAGCTGATTCCGGCGTTTAGCGGCCCACCACGCGATGGCTCCTCCCAGGATCAGCACCGCGAACGCGTCGACCAAGTACCATGGATGCAGGAACAAGTTCATGGCAATCTCCTCAACAGGGTTCGACTGGAAATGAATTCGATGATCAGGAGGAGGGCGGCGGGCAGAAGGAAAGGAAAGAGAATATCCGAATAGGTAATGAGTTCAGGTCTGTCGAATTCGGTTTTTTCCAGACGATCGATGATCGCATAAATTTCCTTGAGCTCCTCGATGTTGGTCGCCCGGAAGTATTTGCCGTCTGTTTCCGCAGCGATCTGCAGCAGGGTGTCCTCGTCTAGATCGTCCCGGATCGGAACGAGGCGTCGCCCGAAGGCCGTATCCTGGGGAACGTAGGATTGTCCGCGTTTTGCGGTCCCGATTGTATACACCTTGATGCCGAAGGCTTTTGCGGTCTTGGCGGCGGTCAGAGGGTCAATCACGCCGGTGTTGCTTCGTCCGTCGGTTAGCAGGATCACGATTTTTGTTTCGGATTCACTGTCTTTTAAGTGGTTGACGGCGGCGGCTAGCCCGTCGCCGATGGCGGTTCCTTCACTGTGGGTCATGCCCGCGTAAATAACTTCCAAAAAAGACCGCAGTCCGTCGTAATCAAGGGTTAGCGGAGACATGAGCAATGGATCGCCCCCAAAGACGAGGGCCCCGATCCGGTCGGTTAATCGTTTTCCGACGAATTCGATTGCCGCCGTTCGAGCCGCTGTCATGCGGTTCATCGGATCGAAATCAATCGCTTGCATGCTGAGGGAAGTATCAATCGCGAGCAGAATGTCGATACCTTCAGTGGCACCTGCAGCTTCTCTCTTTATTTTTTGCGGGCGGGCGAGAGCAATAACCATTAGGAGGAGGGCGAGGGTCGTCAGCAGGGGAGACGTGCCCCGTACGAGCCAGGATTGCCATTCCGGGACTGCTCTCAGGTTCCCCGCTCCGGGAAAGCTAAGAGCCGCTCGGCGTTGGTGCCAGCCTCCTAAGACGATGGTGAACACAATCAGCACCGGGATTGCCGCGATCAGCCAGAGGGGTTCTTCAAACCTCATGCAGCGCCTCCCGGCACCGGCACCGGCTTAGGGGTCAGGCGCTGCACTATTTTCTTCGCATCTTCCCGCGCGCGCGTGGACTGCTCTTCGGTCGGCAGGTGCCGCGCGAATTTCGCGAGGTCGCATTGATCGAGCAGAGACTTGATCGCCTGTCGCGATTTGGGTTCGGTTTCCGCGCGCAGCAGCGCCCGGCGCAAATCGTGAGTCGTCATGGTCAGGGCCGGAATCGCCAGCCGCCGTTCGAGATAGGCGCGGAGCACATCCGACAGGCGGTCGTAATATTCTTTAACGGGCAAGGACAAATCGGCGAGCGCATCGAGTTCTTCGAAGGCGATTTCTTCGGGTGTTCTGGAGTCGATCGCCTTAGCGGATTTTATGGTTTTTCCGCGCTTGCGCTGTTTTTCGTACCAGTAGCCGATCGCGCCGATCATTAAAAAGAGCAATGCGATGGCCAGGAGCAGGGGCCACAGACGAGCCTCCAACGGTTGTTTGATCGATCGGAGATCTCCGCTTTCCCCCTTTTTCGGTGTGGGCGGGTTGATCGTGACGGCGAGCGGCGGACTCTCTATTTCAGAGAGTTTGCCTGCAGCGTTTCGCAAGGTCCACCGGAGTGCCGGCAGCGATTGTTTCCCGAGGGCGAAGGCCGCGGTCTTAATGCGCACACGGCCCCCATCGCTGGCAACGCCGAGGATCTCGAAGGCGCCTTTCGATTGATCCTTAAGATGAGGCATCAACGAATATCCTTCCGGGATATCGACGTTGGCTTCAAGCAGTATCGGCGCTCCAATGAGAACGGATTCCACCGGAGCGTCCCATGTCCACACGCTTTTAACAGGCGCTCCCGAAGCGGTTGCCGCCAGGGCGGCAATCAACCACAGGCTTCTCAACGGAACCTCAACGCGCGCCGTCGGAAGAAACGCACAACCGGGTCCACGACCGGTTCGTCGGTTCGGACCACAATGGGTTCGACCCCCGCTTTCGCAAACAAGGTGTCCAACCGTTCGCGCGCCTCGCGGCGTTCTTGGGCCGCTTGATCCCGCGCGGACTTTGAGCCCGCGTTGAAAAGTACCGTGGATCCCGTTTCAGGATCTTCGAACTCGATATAGGCGCCAAGATCGGGGATTTCGTTTTCGCGCGGATCCTCTATCAAGACCGGAATCAGGTCATGTTTTTTCGCGGTCCGTCGGAAGGCTTTTTCAAATCCTTTACTTTGAAAATCAGAGACCAATACCACGATGCTGCGTCGGTGCAGCAGTCGATTGAGCGTGTCCAGGCTCGCGGCGATGTCGGTCCCTCGGCGTTCAGGTTTAAACGCGAGGAGATCACGCACAATCGCCAGCGCGTGTTTGTGTCCTTTGCGGGGCGGGATAAACCGTTCGACCCCATCGGTAAAAAGAAGGCAGCCTACTTTGTCGTTGTTTTTGAGAGCGGCGAAGGAGAGGACCGCCGAGAGTTCGGCCGCGGACTCCCGCTTGAATCGTTTGGCCGATCCGAAAAACTGGGAGCCTGATAAGTCGCAGGCGACCACCAGCGTGAGTTCCCGTTCCTCCTGGTATTCGCGGACGAATACTTTCGAAGAACGCGCGGTGACATTCCAGTCGATGGTGCGGATGTCGTCACCGGGAACGTATTCGCGTACCTGAGCGAACTCCATGCCGTGCCCCTTAAACGCGGACAGGTATTTACCCGCAAACGTCTCGTTAACAAGACGTCCGGTCTTGATTTCAATGCGACGGACTTGGGCGAGGAGTTCCGCTGTCAGCATGACGGCATCGCTCGGGTTAAGGGACTTCGATCGTTTCGAATACCCGTTTGACGACATCCTCGGCTGTGACATTTTCAGCCTCGGCCTCGTAGGACAAGAGGACGCGATGGCGTAAGACGTCAGGGCCGATCGATTTGACGTCTTCGGGTGTTACGAAACCGCGGCCATTAAGGAAGGCGAAGGCCTTGGCCGCCGTCGTTAAGAAAATTGTCGCGCGGGGACTCGCTCCATAACGGAGCATCCCGTTCAGTTTCTTCAGCCCGTAGTTCTCCGGTTCGCGGGTGGAGAAAACAACATCGAGAATGTAATTTTTCACTTTCTCATCGATGTAGATCGAATCGGAAACGGCGCGCGCCTTCGCTATCTTTTGCGGGGTGACGACCGCATTTGCATGCGGTTTTACGGCCTGCGACATGCGTTCGAGGATAACGCGTTCTTCATCCTTGCTGGGATATACGACGACGAGCTTCATCATGAAGCGATCCAACTGGGCTTCGGGCAGCGGGTAAGTTCCTTCCTGTTCAATCGGATTTTGCGTGGCGAGCACCAAGAACAGTTCGGGCAGAGGATAGGTGGTTTCTCCGATGGTTACCTGGCGTTCCTGCATGGCTTCCAGAAGAGCGCTTTGCACCTTGGCGGGGGCGCGGTTGATTTCGTCGGCGAGGATGAGGTTTGAGAAGATCGGCCCTTTGCGAACGAGGTATTTGCTCTCCTTCGGGTTAAACACGAGGGTGCCCGTGAGATCCGCCGGCAGCAAATCGGGGGTGAATTGAATGCGTTGGAATTGAGCGTCGATGGCCTGGGCAAGGGTGCTGATGGTCAGGGTTTTGGCCAGTCCCGGCACGCCTTCCAGCAGGACGTGTCCATTGCCGAGCAATGCGACAAGGATCCGGTCGAGCAATTCTTCCTGACCGACGATTACTTTCCCTAATTCATTTTTAAGTTCGGCGATGAAAACGTTTTCGGATTGAACCTTGTCTGAAATTTCCTGGATGTCGGATGCCATTCGTTATTTACCCTCAATTTGTTTCATCGTTGTCTTAAGCAAGTCCCGCGCCGTTTTTTTCAACTTTTGCTTCTTATACTCCATCTTCGATTCGATCTCCCGGACCTTTTCTTCATAGTCCGCGCGAATTTTTTCCTGCCGCTGTTTATGCTGCTCGTCTTTCTTTTCCTGGATGCGGCCGAGCGTGTGAAGGGCTTGGGTGCGAACATCGGGATCAACATCGACGAGCGCTTGCACGATATGCGGTGTGGTTTCCGGGTTGGCGATTTCCCCCAGCCCGACCAGGGCCGCCATCCGGATTTGTTTTTCCGTATCCCGGAGGGATTTTACGAGGGACACCGCTACTTCCGGTCGATCGATGCCCTGCAAAATCTGAAGCGCCTTGTGCCGCACGGTCACTTCTGTATCGATGCGCAGCGTGTCTTGAAGGATCTTGAATGACAGGGGATCTTGGAGGCGATGGAGCAGTTCGATTGCGGCCCATCGGACTTCGGAATTGGAATCCTTTGTTGAGAGCCGGATTTTTTGAAGTTCGACATTCGACAGGACAATCGGCGGCGCTTCCTCGAGTTCCGGAGGAGGCTCTGGAATTTCGGCCTTAAGTTTCTCAACTTCTTCGAGAACAATTTCTTCGGGGGTCGGCCCGGCCGGTGTGGACTGCTTTTTATAGAGGTAAAACAGTCCGCCTACGAATACCGACACCATTAAGATTCGGTTCATTGCGCCTGTGTAGCCCGGTCGGCTTCGATTTTTCGCTCTTGGTATTCGCGCATTTTATTTTCGTACTCTTCCATTTTAACCCGATTTCTCTCGGCGCGTTCGGTCGCCAAGGACTGGCGTTTCGCCTCGAGCGTGTTGAGGGTTCGGATTGCTTCCAGACGGACATTTTCATCAACGTCGCGGAGCAGACCGCCGATCGCTTTCGCCGCCGACGGGTCTCCGAGCGCTCCGAGGGCGCGCAAGGAGGCCAGGCGCACTCCCGCCTCGGTATCAATCAACGCGCGGGTTAAGGCGTAGACCGCGTTTGCATCACCGGTGCGTCCCTGCAGGATCGCGATCACCTTTATTTTATTTTGAGGACTGCCGTCGCGCTGCAGCATCTCGTAGAGAATTTGATCGGCTTGCGGGTAGCGGGAATTTACCAGGAGATCGACGGCCTCCCAGCGAACGTCTGGATTTGTGTCCCGGGTTGACGCTCGGATGCGCTTCAGTTGACTGTCTGAAAGGACCGGGGGCGGGGTTTCCTCGATTTCAGGCGGCGGGGGCAGGACGAGTTCTTCTTCTTCCGCTGCCGCAGCAGCGAGAGCCATGGCTACCGCTTCCTTGGCTTTTTCAGATTTTTGAATGTACCCTTGGGCGACATAGGCCAACATCGCTAATCCGACGATCATTCCGATATATTTCACGTCATGCCCCCGGATGCCGGCATGCCTGTTCCGTGAATGCCGGCATTTTCAAAATCTTCTGCAAATTTAACATAAAACCTTCTTTCTTGCAACGGTAGGCCATGGGACCCCGGACACCCAGGCTTTAAGACCCGAGCCCAAGTGGGCCCAATGAATATCGTTACCTCCCCCGGACGGCCCTATCGCTGTTCTCCAATTTCCCTAATAATGGTAGCGCCCATGCGAAACATGTCCTCCCCGCTGCGCGTTGTCTCACTTTCCCTCGTTGCTTCCATTCTAATTTCCATCCCCGGACCGAATGTCGCCCGCGCGATCGGCACCGCGGCGCGCGGTGCGGTTGGCGGATCCCATGTCGGCATCGCTCCGGCCGGATCCGCCGCTCTGGCAATACAGGGACTGACCGGACTTCGTTTAAATGCCATGACGCCCGGATTATCCCTCCAAATGACTTCGAATCTCCCGATTTTATTGCCGGGGACGATGCGAACAGGCGACTTGCAGACGCCTGCGGCGGCCGTCGCTGCGAAAACGGTTGTGGTGAAGCCACAATCTATTTCCATCTCCCAATCCGACACCGTTGGGCTCATAAAGGTTCCCGGTGCCAAAATGAGTGTTTCTGCGCCGGTTGGCGTAACACGTCCGGAAAACCCGGGCGAGCCTTCCCAGCCCAAGGCTGAATTGGCACGATTGGGCAAAACGGCCGCAACATTGTCTCAGTCCGCTTTAACCGCGTCTCCCAGTTCGCTGAAATCTGACGCCTCTTTTGACATCACCTCACAGCGAGCTCTATTTTCGGCCGGTCCTGTTGTCGGCAGCCTTTCTCAGGGTCGTCCCCGCTTGTCACCGGCCGCGCCGCTCAACGCTGCGGATGAAGCCGAACCCGCCGCTCCCAAAAAGAAAAAGAAAGGCGCGACCGCGCGCGGTCACATATTGTGGTCGGCGTTCTTGGGTGCACGCGGCGCATTGACCGCTTGGTTTGGAATGGAATTTCTCCAGGGATCCGTATGGGTCTTCGGCTACACATTCTCAACAACGCAGACCTGGATCGCAATTCCTTTATTCACCCTTGCGGCGGCTTCTGCGGTTGTCAGCGTAGGCTTTGGAGTTCTCGGCATGCGCATCGCAGGCGCACTGCGGCGTCAATTTAAGTCCATTGATGAAGATGACCGACCCTCGGTTTGGACAACGCCGATCGCAACCAAGGACGGAGTCGAGCCGGGATTTGATCAGCTTCCCCCCCACGCACGTTCGGTCATTAGTACGCACGCCAGGGCTCGCGAAAAAGGCTGGGGATTGTTCCGAGCCTATTTGCGCCAAGCCGCGAAATTTCACGTTCCGTTCTTAATCCGCGACATCGGGTATGTTGTTCGGTCTGCGGGCGCGAGTATTCGTGCCGGGTATGGCCTCCTCCGGCGCATGGTGGTCGGAGACAAACGTTTCCGCTTTTCCTGGCAACCGCATAAAAAACTCTTTTACGGTGCGACATTGTTCCTTCTGCTCGACGGTTTCTTAAGCATGGGAATTTTGTGGATGCTCCAGCCGCTGCTGGATACCGGGGTGGCCGCGGCGACCGAAGGGGTAGCCGCCTACATCACCGATCTAATCCTATTTTCGGTGGCCTTCGGGGTGCTGCTTGTCGCTTATGCCTTTACCGAACGCCAACACACTTACTGGGGAGGGCTGGCGACCGTCTTCACGGTGCGGGAACTGCGAAACGCCTTCAAGAAAAAATTTACGAATTTGGACATGGGGTTTCATTCGGTGAACAAGTCCGGCGAATTGTCCAATCGCCTGCGTGATGACACGGTTCGCTTAGCCGAAAAGGAAGTATCGATTCGTTATAGCTTGCCCCATTACCTTTCGATCGCGGTGATGAGCGTCGTGACGATGTTCTTCATGCTTCCCGGCGTCGCTCCGATGGTGGTTGCGGTGGCGCTTCCGATTGGAATTATCAGCGGCATCTACAGCCAAAAGCTCTCGGTTTACGCCCGACAACACCAGGATATCAAGGCCGATATTACCGGCCACAGCACCGAAGTGTTTGAAAACGCGGATGTGATGAAATCCTTCGCCGCCACGGATTTTGAGGCGGGCCGCTACGATCGGAAGGCCGATCGGGTCAAGACGCTGGATGCGAAGATTGCAATTGTGCATGCCAAGGTCGTGGCATTAAACGGGGGCGTTTCTGAACTCTTCACGAAGTTCCTTGTTTTCGGAGTCGGCGCGTGGCTCATCGCTGTGGGAACGGGGGTGAGCTTTGGAACGGTGGCCGCCTTTGCAGGCTTTGCCTATATGCTCACCTATTCTTTAGGAGGCATCGCTAATAATTTTCTTAAGTTCAGCGCTGCCGATGGAGCCACTACCTTTGTCCGCGGGGTTTGGGATCGACAATCGAAAATTACGGAGCCGGCCGATCCGGTCGAGATGGGACGAGTATCGGGACTTATCCGTTTTGAGGAAGTAACCTTCGCGTACGAAGAGCGCGATGGCAGCGGTACGAAGATGGCCCCCGTGCTCAACGAGTTGTCTTTTAAAATAGAGCCGGGACAAACCGTTGCTTTCGTCGGCGGAACCGGATCGGGCAAGAGCACAGTCACCAATCTTCTGATGCGCTTTTGGGATCCTGATCAGGGCCGGGTGAGCATCGACGGGGTCGACCTCAAGGACATGAAGACCTCGGATCTTCGCAAAAATGTCTCGATGGTGCTGCAGGATAATCGAATGTTTAACGAGAGCATTCGCTTCAACGTTGCCTTCGGCTTAGAAGATGTCAGTGATGAACGCGTCGAACATGCGTTGCGCATGGCGCAGGCCGATTTTGTATTTGATGAGTCTCTTTTCCCGGACGGCCTGGACCAGAACGTGGGTGAAGGCGGCGGCAAGCTTTCCGGCGGCCAGCGCCAGCGCATTGCCATTGCGCGCGCGCTGCTGCGCGACGCGCCGATCATGATTTTTGACGAAGCAACCGCTTCGCTGGACAATGAAAGTGAGCGGGAAGTTCAAGCCGCCATGCAAGAGCTCTTAAGAGAAGGCGACGGGCGCACCTCGATTGTGATCGCGCATCGCCTGTCCACGATTCGCAACGTCGATAAGATTTTCGTGCTGGATCACGGGCGCATTGTGGAAAGCGGAACCTGGGACGAGTTGGATGCCCAAGACGGCGCTTTCCGCAAGATGCGCCTCGCGCGGGAAGTCTCCGAATCCCGCGCCCCGCCCGCGACTGTCTGGGGCCAGTACCAAGCGTTTCTCGTTGCCGCCGGGATTACGGCGGGTGCCATATTTTCCGGACTTCATTTCTTAGCCGCTTTCCCCCTTGTTGCGGCGGTCTTTGCGCCCGTTGCTGCACTCTCTCTGATCACCGCCTGGAGCTTTTTCTCCACCGGCCGCACGATTTCCAAGTCCGTGAAGGCTGAACGCAAAAGACTTCTAGCCGAAGACGAAACCGCGGAATTTAAGCATGGGGTTTGGTCCGAGCCGATTGCAACCGCGGACTCGCGCTCATTGGCTTTTGGAACGCTTCCTGAGCGGTACCGGGACTTTATCGATATCCACGAAAACGCGCACCACGAGCGCGGCGTCGGCGAAATTCGCGCGACGATCGCCCAGCTGGCGGGTATTCCGGCATTGCTGAAGGCTCAATTTAAGGCCGCGCGGGAAGGCTTCCGCGAATGGCGGGGCTTGTTTAAGGAGTTTATTTTTGGAGACAAGGTCTCTAAGCCGTTTCTGAAGAACTACAGAAAACAAATCGGGATTACGATGGTATTGATGGTCGCTTCCGCCGCGATCACAACCTGGGCGGCCTCTTCGGTGGGGACGATTCTGGATACCGGTGTGGCGATGGGGCTGGCGGAAAGCGCGACGGCCTCGGCGCTCTTGACCCCACTGCTGTGGCTCGCCGGAATTCTTGCGGTAGGGTCTCTCTTCCAATACATCTATCTCTATTTGGGCGGCGTCATCAACGCGGGCATCATCGCCGATTACCGCAAGGCGCTCAATCGTCATTTCACCTCCCGCAAGCTCAAGTTCTTTAAGAAAGAGGGCTCGGGGGAACTTTCAGCTCATCTCAACGGCGAAGATTTGGAGATGCTCGCCGCGAAGAATGTCTCGATTCGCATTCCCCTCGCGACCCATTTTTCCACCTTTATTTTGGCCTCGATTCTGATGCTCAAGGTCGCCGGGCCTCTGGGAATCGGGGTGTACCTGCTTCCCTTTATCCTGGGCGGCGTGAACTCTTATTTTGGCGGGCGTTTCGAGAAGGTCGTTAATAAGATGATGAAGGTTCGAGCCGAGATTCTGGGCCTGGGCAAGGAGTCGCTGGCCTTAACCAAGGTGGTGAAGGCCTTCAGCGGTGAAAAACAAGAGGAGCAGCGTTACGGCAAAAAAAACCTGGAACTGACCGCCATCGGCAAGGATGTCTATCATCTCATGGCCAATCAGTGGATGTTTGAAAGTTCCTTGAGCGATCTCTTTACCAAACACATTATTTATCTTGCAGGCGCCTGGCTGATCGCCTACGGCGCGGGCCTCACCGCTGGCGGAATCATCGCAACGACGCTCGCGGCTGCCTACATAAAAACTTCGGTGCAGGGAATTTCACAAAGCTGGATTCTTTTCAAACAAAAACGCGGCGGCGCGAAGTGGGTGAGTGAACAGTTGGAACAGGCACAGGGCGATGCCGTGAAAACCGAGGCTGCGGTTGAAAGTACGCCGGTGCCGGAGCTGGAGGGACGCATCCGCGTCGAAGGCGTGCAATTTCGCTACAGCGAAGATGAAGACGCCGAGAAGATTCTCAAGGGGATAAGCTTCGACGTCGAGCCCGGAGAGACCGTGGCAATTGTGGGCGGCTCTGGATCGGGCAAGAGTACAGTGCTGCGCCTTTTACAGAAACTCTACGAGCCGCAAAGCGGGCGCGTCCTGATCGACGGCCACGACATCGCTACCTTCAAAAGCGACGAGTTAAACCGGCAGATTGCCCTGGTTCCCCAGGAGCCGCTGCTGTTCCAAAACACGATTCGCTACAACCTGCTCTACGGGATCAAGGCGACCGATGAAGAATTGCAGCGTGCGCTGCGTATGGCGGATGCCGAGTTTGTCAATTCTTTGCCGCAGGGCCTGGATACGATGGTGGGTGAAGCCGGAGACATGTTCTCGGGCGGCCAGAAGCAGCGCATCGCGATCGCACGAGCGATCCTTCGCAACGCGAAGATCCTGCTGTTGGATGAAGCAACCTCCGCGCTGGATGGCGCGACCGAAGCCCGCGTCCAACGCGCGCTCTCGAACTCAGACGAAGGGCGCCCGACCATGCTCGTCGTCGCACACAATCTGAATACGATCCGGAATGCGGATCGCATTGTCGTGATGGACCGTGGGAAAATTGTTGAAGTCGGAAAACACGATGAACTGCTCGCGAGGGACGGGCGGTATAAAGAACTTTGGAACGCCAGCCGAGGCGGCGTTGCCAAGAACAAGGATTGAGACGAATTAAAAGTGTTGGTTGCGTCGCCCTGGCGGTCGCCGTTTTTCTAACGGCGCCTTCACCTGTCGTCGCGCGCGTACTCGGCCGTGTGATGAATCCGGGTACACCCTCGGTGACCCTCACGGCACTCGGGCTGAGCGGCACGGTCGGCATTTCCCCCGC
>NVTF01000032.1 GCA_002401485.1 Elusimicrobiota bacterium
CATGTGCGTTTGGAAGATGCTCGGGAGGAACTACAATCGCGGGTCCCCATGCCGAATCGAAGCGAAATCGCCGTTCGCGTTATCCGCGCCTGCCGGGAGATGGGCATTGGCTCCGTGGCTGTTTATTCGGAGGCCGATCGTTCCTCCCGCCACGTCCAACTTGCTGACGAAGCAATCTGCATTGGTCCCGCGATGGCGCTCGAAAGTTATCTCAAACAGGAACGCGTCCTGGCAGCGGTGAAAACAACAGGCGCCGACGCGATTCACCCCGGCTACGGTTTTCTCTCCGAAAACGCCGACTTCGCTGAGACCTGCGAAAAACGCGGGATCACCTTCATCGGGCCCCCGTCCTCGGCTATACGATCCTTGGGCGACAAGCTGAGCGGCAAACGGCTTGCAGAGAAAGCGAAGGTTGCCTGCGTGCCTGGCATGACGCTCGATGACGGAAAGATTGACGCCAAGGTTATCAAACGCTGCGAAGAAATCGGATTCCCCATCATGGCGAAAGCCTCCGCCGGCGGAGGAGGGAAGGGATTGCGAGTCGTTCGCGACCCGAAAACGCTTCAAGCGGATGTGGAACGCGCTTCAGCGGAAGCGCAAGCGGCCTTTGGAAACGGGACGATGTTCCTCGAGAAATACCTTGAAAAACCCCGCCACGTCGAAATTCAGCTCGCCGCCGACAAACACGGCAACGTCGCGGCACTCGTCGAACGAGATTGCACAGTCCAGCGGCGCCACCAAAAACTTCTTGAGGAGAGTCCGTCGCCTGTAGTGACCCCTAAGATTCGTAAAGCCATGCAGGAAGCCGCGATCCGTCTTGCCAAAGCCTGTGATTACCATAACGTCGGAACCGTTGAGTTTCTACTCGATACCGACGGCAGCTTCTATTTCATCGAAGTAAATACGCGCCTGCAGGTGGAACACCCGGTAACCGAAACGGTTGTCGGCGTCGATCTGATGCAGGAACAAATTCGCCTGGCGGCGGGAGAAAAGCTTTCGTTTTCCCAAGAGCGTGCCTCCGAAATTCACTGCCACGCGATCGAACACCGCATCAACGCAGAAGACTCCACCCGCGACTTCGCTCCATGCCCCGGTCTCATTGAATCGGTGTTATTCCCTGCAGGACCCGGTGTTCGCGTCGACTCGCATCTTTATTCGGGCTATACCGTTCCCTCTTATTACGACAGCCTGCTCGCAAAAATCATCGTCAGCGCTCCAGACCGCGACGCGTGCATCAAACGTTCTCTGCGGGCGCTGCGCGAATTTGAAATCAAAGGCATTGATACAACCGCCCCCTTTCATGAACGCATCCTCCGTGAAGAACGCTTTCGCTTAAGCAATTTCGACACTCGTTTCGCCGACGTTCTCCAACAGGAAGATCGAGAAAAAGAAGCCGCAATGCCGGCCTGAGGAACTATGCAAGACATCATCCGAGAACAACTCCTTGACAGCTCCAACACCCTGAAAGCCACCATGGATCAAGCGGACACGATTGCAGCGATGGCCAAGACTCTTATCGCTTCTTATAAATCCGGGAACAAAATTCTGAGCTTTGGCAACGGCGGCTCGGCCTGCGACGCCCAGAATTTTGCCGACGAGCTTGTCGGACGGTACGAACGCAACCGTCCGGGTCTGCCGGCCCTTTCCCTAACCGTCAATACATCCGACCTGACTTCCATCGCCAACGATTTTGGGTATGAAGAAGTCTTCGCCCGGCAACTGCGAGCCCATGCAAAACCTGGAGATATCGCGATCGCAATTTCAACAAGCGGCAATTCCGCCAACGTCCTTAAAGCAGCCGAGGCCGCCAAAGAGCTCGGCCTCGTTGTTTTTGGATTTTCCGGGGAATCCGGCGGAAAACTCAAAGCCCTTTGCGATGAATGCCTCTGCGTGCAATCCAAGGTTGTCGGAAGAATCCAAGAGGTGCATATAACGGTCATTCAAATCCTATGCGGCCTCATCGAAGAGGCTCTCTTCCCGGATGCCCCGAAAGCGCACTGACACGGCCGCAAAAGTCCTTTCTCCAGTGAAAGCGACTGCTTGGCGCAAGCGCCGCAAAGGCGAACGCGTCGTTTTTGCTGGCGGCATCTACGATATCCTCCACCCAGGCCACGTCCAGCTGCTTGAAGCGGCGGCTGCCCTGGGGGATCGCCTGATCGTCGGCCTCAACACAGACGCCTCTACGCGGCGCCTGAACAAAAAAGGACCGACTCGGCCCATCAATAAACTTAAGGACCGCCTGCGCGTCATCGCAGCCCTCGCCTGTGTTGACGCCGTGACCTGGTTTGGCGAGGATACTCCCACCCAACTGCTGGCGAAGATAAAACCCGACATTCTCGTGAAGGGTGCTGACTACCATCCCGAACAAGTCCCCGAGCGCATTCACGCGGGCCGCCTCGCGCTCCTCAAACTTAAACGCGGGTATTCCACGACCGGCCTGCTCAAACGTCTGACCTCGTGAGCGACGCACTGCTCCTGCTCAACGGTCCTACGCCGAACAAGAAACTGCTGCGCGCCATCGCTAAAAAAGTCGACCTTATCGCCGCGGCCGATGGGGGACTCAAAAACGCATTAGCGGTCGACCTCGTCCCGGAGATTGTAATCGGCGATATGGATTCGCACCCCAAAAATCTTCCACCGCTTCCCGACACCGTCTACCTTTGCGATTTCGATGAAGACCGCTCCGATTTTGAGAAATCTCTCGCGTGGCTTAAAAAAGCGTCCTACAAGCACGTTTTCATCTCCGGAGTGCGAGGCGGGCGACTGGATCATGAACGGGTTAATTGGAGCGTCGTTTCAGCCTGGGCATCCAAACTCGAATTAACGGTCATTGATGACGGCATCACAAGACTCATTGGACCCGGACGGCATCGCTTCCCCGGGGGCAAAAACAGAACGGTCTCTCTAGTCGCCGATACTCCCTCGACCACTCTTTCGACCCGAGGGCTTAAATATCCGCTAAAAAAAGAACGGCTCAAGGCCGGCAGCCGCGGCCTGAGTAATATTTCTGTTGGAAAAACATACGAAATTGAAGTTCATGCAGGCCACGTTTGGGTGATTTTTCCCGACCGCTCCGTGTGAGCATTTGGTTATTGAGCTTCCCTTAACAATCCACTATTCTATCGATAGTCTTAATTCACGARSAAMRMCATGCNGAMAKMWGWSKGGAKCCTTNNAGCGCTCATCATTTCAATTTCCATTGCCCAACCGGCACACGCGTTTTTCGGCTGGGGTAAAAAATCCGCCGCCCCCGCCCCCATCGGGGCCGTCATCGTAGACATGTCCGGAAAGGTCGAATTTAAGACCCAAAAATCCACCTCTTGGTCGCCAGCCCGACCGCAGCAGCCCCTGAACGAAGGCGACACGCTCAAGACCAACTCCAACGGTCGCGCCGTTATCCTCTTCACAGACGGCTCAAAAATCCGCATTTCAAAACGCGCGAATTTTGTCATGGAAAAACAAACCTCACGGGATGTGAAGCTATCCATTACGATGGGTAAGCTTGAAGCCTGGGTTAAAAAAATGAGGAGACGACGCTGGAGCGTCCGAACCCCGACTGCGGTCGCCGCAATTCGCGGAACCGAGTTTACTGTGGGAGTCAGCAGAACAGGTGAGACGACGTGGGATCTTTTCGGGGGCTCCTTGGATATCTCCGACAATTTCGGGAATAGCATTCCACTAAGCGCCGGTCAACRACTCGTTGCCGATGTGAGCAAAGGTATTGCCGAAGCTAAACCGCAGCCAATACCGCCTAGCGTAAAAATGGCACCAGAGCCGAAATTCGCTACCCCCAAACCTAAAGCGCCCGCTCCAAAGGGAGAGGAGAAGACCGACGACCCTGTCGCCGTCGAAGAGGCGGGTGAGGAGCAGCCGCTTAAGCCGATTGAGAACCCGGCTCAGGACGAGGGTATCGAGGATGAAGAAGGTATCCCGGACGACATATCACCGTCAGCGCCCCAATAACGCTCCAAGCTCGGCGCAGATCGCTTCCAGACCGACCCGATCCTCATCCTGAAAGGCGGCGGGAGCATTGGAGTCAACATCGAGGACCGCACGCAATGCCCCGTCAGAGGATAAAACAGGAACAACAATCTCAGAACGCGTCGAGGCCGAACAGGCAATATGCCCGGGAAAGGCTGCGACATCATCTACAATGACGATCTTTTTATCACGGGCGGCCGCACCGCACACACCGCGGTCGTAAGCAATCCTCAGGCAGCCATGCGGGCCCTGATACGGGCCGATCACCAGCTCCCGCTCACGCTCCGTATCGACGCGGTAAAAACCGGTCCAATCAAAATGGTCAAACGCGTGGTGCAGCTCACACGCCGCGGTTGCCATTATCGCAACGGGGTCTGTCTCTCCCTCAAGCGCCAAACGCAATCCCTTGAGAAGTTCGGCGTATCGTTCGCTGCGGTTCAATAGTCCTGCCACACGGTCCCCTTGGTATCGGTATGAGTGCAGTTGACAATAATTTTTCCAAAATCCGGATCCGTAGGAAACGGAACATAATTCCAGCCGCCGAAGTCAAAATTGATATCCGGCTGAACTATACTGACATCTTGATGATACGGTACCGGACTGGAATTTGGAATCGCTCTGAGATATTTTCCTCCCGTTACCAGTGCATCCGTATCGATCGGATAATAACCCTCCATATCGCTGTAGTAAATATTAAGCGCACTCCGAAGAGAACCGAGATTTCCCAGGGTTTTGCCTTCCTGGGATTTCCGGATGAGCCCGGCGAATTTAGGAATTGCAATCGCGGAAAGAACACCGATGATCGCAACCACGATCATCAGCTCAATAAGAGTAAATCCCCTAGTTTGCCTGAAGAGACTCCGCATTGTTGTCGGACTCAGGAGCCTTTTTAGTTTTTTCCGGCTGAGGTTTATCAGGGGCGGGTCCTTTTGCTTCATCTTCCTCTGCTTTAGGCTCTCCGGCCTCAGGCTCCTTAGCCTCAGGGGTTTTGGCGGGCGGCTCTGCGTGGGGGCCAGTGGCTTCCCTCAGCAACGCGAGTTGCACCTTAGCCTCACTCACAGCGGAAAGCAGAGTGCTTTTGGGACGACTTTTCTCGAATTTCGTGAGGCCGGCTGCGGCTCCGTCGAAATCACCCGCGAGAGCGAGTTCCACCACCGCTTCCAATTCCGCCCGTTCGACCACGCGCTCAGCGGTCTTCTTATCCGACCACGTGCCTTTCCAATAGGGAAGATTTGGATTAGAGTCTTGTTTAGAACCCCGAACGGCGGCTACCGCTGTTATCCTCACTTTTCGACGCCGCGCATTGACCGCGGTCCGCTTCAACCCAATGGCCCAGTGGGAAAACCACTTCCGGATAGCCTTCACCTTGGCCGACACCTTCGCCTTCGCCGTCACCTTCCCCGGCACCTTGGATGCCGCCTGGACAGGGGCGGCGGGCGTCGCGGAAAGGAACAACGAAAAGACGAGAACTGTTCTAATCATAAATACCTCACAATAAGCTTATCCGCGTTCCTGGCGAAGAATCAACCCGACTTAGGTCACAATCCCAAAAGCGCATCGATCGATACCGCCAAGGTTTTATCGATTTCCAATGCACGTTTCGAATATTCCTTGGCTTGAGTCCGATTTCCCATCTTAAGAGCCGTTCGCATTAAATTCATAAGAATCCGGGCATCTTCGGAATCCCGGTCAGCGGCTTTTTCGTAATATTCAAGCGCTTTCTTATAGTCGCCATCCAAGAAGAAGAGGCTTCCGAGGTTATTATAAGCCGCGGGATCGTTCGCCTCGATCTTCAAAGCACTCTCAAATCCTTCCCGCGCCGCTTTCGTTCGCCCTCGCTGCGATTCCAAGATCCCGAGTCGATTGATATATTCGGAAGATTGCGTTTCCTCGCCCATTGCCTTTTTCAACTCGTCGCGTCTGAATTCATAACGGCGCTTAAGATAATGAGCCGTACTCTTTGCGAGAGCTTTCGCCACGAGAGGTTTCTCGATCGTCGGCAGCGGTTTATCGGAATCAGGAAGGGTGACGGGCTCGTATATTTTCCAGGCCTTAACAAGGTCGATAATAGTCGTACGGCCCTCCTTGCTCTCCGCGTTATAGGCGTACAACGCCTTGCGGGAGGCGTCCTCAAACGGCTTGCCGATCATTGTCGCTTCGAGCGGAATCCAATACGTCCCATCGTAGTCGATGAGCCGGTCCGCGGGAAGCCCGATTTCGATAACATCGTTTGATCCCGTATCGAACATGATGGCGATGTGCCCGGGAAAATCGATCAATGCTGTTTTGACGCTTGCGGCTTCCAGAGTTGAGGCGATCAACGTGACAAGATCGTCGCACTCACCACTGCGCCGATGCAAGGTCTCGCGAGGCAGTTGGGTGTAATCAACGGGAAACGCGGGATCCTCCGAGACCATTTCAAAAGGATTGTTCGGACTCGACAAAAACCGGATGCCCAAGGCACCGAGCGAAGACCATACGCGCATCGCGGTAACCAAATTTTCGTTGAGATACCCCGCTTCGGAAGGCCCGGTCGGCATATCGTGATGAAGGATCGCGGCCTTTAAGTTTTTGATTTGCGGGTCGCCCTGCGTCACGTAATTGGCAATTCGCTGAGGATCTTCCCATGTAATGGCATTGCGGGAATACACCTTGATGGGGGCGGCCAACGAAGTTGTTTGCCGCTCCCCTTTTGAATAATACGTGACCGTAAACTCGGCCTGAATCGGTGTATCCTCCGTAACATGAAGGACCTTATTATTAAGATTCGCCGTGAAGGCGATTTCCTTTCTTTCTTTTGGCTTTAACAAGGCGATTGAAATCTCGGTCGCCGCGTCCATATATGTTTTGAGATGGAACGAAAATTTTACGTTTCGAAAGGGCACATCCAAATTGTTGACGATGACCGCTTTGCCAATTTCCTTTTTAAAGTACCCCTTATAATTTGAAGGGAAAATATTTTTGACGGAAACCGTCGAGATCTCTATAGGCGCCTTGTTGAAAGCATCCGGAACAAATACTTTCACGGACCGTGAGAGAGGTCCGATATCGCCGGTATCCGCTTCGACCGCGATCCGATAGTAATAATCCTTACGGGCGTCAACATCCGATTCTTTAAAGGGAGGTTTTTTCGCTGACCCAATCTCAACAAACGGTCCGAGCGGGCGGCTCGAACGATAGATTCTATATTGGGAGGCCAAGGAGTCCTTCACCGGGGTCCAGGACAAAACAACCCTGCCCTCGACCGCCTTTGACGAAATTGCGACCGGCGGCGCGAGCAGCGGGTGCAGCCGAAACGATACAACACGCCCTTTTCCGGGATCGGCGATTGTCAATGTTTTGCCGTGTACGGTGAGTGACGTCGGTTTCTCAAGACCCCGGTCATCCTCCCCGCCCGCGAAAAAATTCGTAACCCACTTGCCGTCACCGTCAAAGACGGAAACCCGCTTGAGACCCTGATCGAGGACATACACGTAGCTTCGGCCGTCATAAGCGATGGCCACCGGATCTTCAAACTGGCCGATCCCGCCGCCGGCCTCACCCCAAGACTTGATGTAGCCGCCCGAAGGTTCACATTTCAAAACTTTCTTCAACTTACGATCCAACACGTAAATAAATCCGGAGGGGTCCCACGCGACTCCAATAGGTTCCTCTAATTTGTACGGGCCTACTTCCGGTCCGAATCCAAACAAAAATACTCCATCCGGGCCATAGGCCTCGACACGGTGATCACCGGAGTCGGCGATATATACGCTTCCATCTTCATTGATGGCGAGCCCCGCCGGGGAATCAACCGACCCTTCCTTGTTTCCAAAAAACCCGTCCTTGATGGCAAAATTAAATCTGTGCTCCCCCTTAAGGGAAAAGCTCTGGATCTGATCGCCCTTTTTATCGGAAACAAACAGTCCGAATTTTTTGGTTGCCGCGATGCCTCCGGCCCGTTTTGTAACCGACTCTTCCTTGCCCTTATTTGAGCCGAAACGCCGCTCCTCCTTGCCCTCACTGTTAAGCACCACGTATTGACCGAGCTTCCCATCGTAAACAACCAATTGGTCACCGATCGCCGTAACGTAGCTAGCCCCCAGGATAGTAGAACGCACCGGACCCGTCACCAGCAGTTTTCGCGTCAGACCCTGCTGCGTCTGAGCGATCTTTAGTTTATTTCGAACAGCGATACGGGGAATTCTCTTATTCTTTGTATCGGCGATCAGCAATTCGTCATTGGGGCCAACCGCAATACCCCGGGGATCGCGAAACTGACCCCGGCCCCTTCCCTTCGTCCCGATGTTGCCAAGGACCAGCCCCTTGGGGCTGATTTCTTTTATCTTGCCGCGCTTGCGATCGAGCATATACAGGAAGCCGTATCGATCCAACGCAAAGTCCTGTCCGTGAAGTGCGAATTGCTTGGCAAACGTTGTATCCGCGTTGAATTTTTGCAGCCGATCATTTCCAGCATCGAGGACGTAAATGGAATCCGCCGAATCCACTTCAATCCGGCTGGGATGCCGGAAAAATCCTTGTTCCTGCCCCTTTCCGCCAAACCCATACAAAAAGATGCCTTCGCTGGTAAAAACCTGGATACGGTGATTTCCGGTGTCCGAGACATAAACGCGACGATCATCACCCACAGCGACCGACCGTGGGCGGCTTAGTTTCCCGGGGGCGGACCCTTTGCCTGCAATCGTGCGCAGATGGTTTCCGTCGGCATCAAAAACCTGAATGCGGGCGTTTTTGGTATCGGCTACAAACACATTTCCATCGGGACCCACAGCGAGTCCCTGAGGCGCGGAAAGAAAACCCGCTCCCGCTTTCGAATGCAGCAGTTTTCCCTCTTTATCGAAGATATGAAGCTGGCCGGTTTTTTCATCAATCGCGTAGACCCGTTCCCCAACGGAGGCGACCGCGACGAGCTTCGGGGAAAAATCAGCCTGAATATTTCCAAGGAAATTAATCATGTCGTAGGCGAACACCGTGCCCGGGACCGATGCAAACAAAAAGACGAACGACGCGAATCGAAAAACGCGGCTCATGCGATCTTCTCCTGAATTAACTGATTGACGAGACCTGGGTTCGCCTTTCCCTTTGACTTCTTCATCACCGATCCAACGAGGGCGCCAATCGCCTTCCCGTTTCCAGCCTTCATATCTTCAACAGCTTTTGGATTTTCAGCGATCGCCTGATCCACCCACACTCCAACCTGCCCCTTATCCGAAACCTGCGCCAACCCTAATTCGGAGACAAGTGCGGCTGGCGACCGCCCGCAATCCCACATCTTTGTAAAAACTTCTTTGGCGATTTTACCCGAAATTCGACCGCTGGCGACCAAACCCAGCAATTCAGCCGTTTGCGCCGCCGTGACAGGACTTTCATCGACCGATATCCCTGTCTCGTTGAGCTTGCCCAATAATTCGGACTGAATCCAGTTGGAAGCGGTCTTGGCGGACTCTTTTCCCGCGCCGACAAGCACCTCTTCAAAATAATCCGCGAGAGGCTTTTCGGCCACAAGCACATCGGCATCGTATGCGGTTAATCCCAGTTTTGACATAAAGCGATCTCGGCGCGCTCCCGGCAGTTCCGGGAGATTCGCCCGGATACTATACAGCCACTTTTCAGTCGCCTCCAGGGGGACCAAATCCGGGTCGGGGAAATAACGGTAATCATGCTCCGCTTCCTTCACCCGCATCGTTCGCGTACGCCCGGCGTCGGTGTCCCACAACCGCGTTTCCTGAAATAGTTTCTCGTTGGCCTCGAGCGCACGGCGCTGGCGGGAGAATTCATAAACGATCGAATCCTTAACGGCCTTAAAAGAATTGAGATTTTTGACTTCAACCTTCGTTCCCAGAGGATCGCCCGGACGCCGAATAGAGACATTCGCGTCGCATCGCAATTCCCCTTTTTCCATATCGCAATTGGAAACACCGCAATACTGCATTGTCGCCTTCAAGCGCGTCAAATACGCGATTGCCTGCTCCGGGGAGACTATTTCCGGCCGCGTCACAATTTCAATCAGAGGGGTTCCCGCCCGGCCTAAATCAACACCGGAAAATCCCGCTTCGTGGACCAGTTTCCCGGCATCCTCCTCAAGATGGACGCGTTCTATGCGCACCGGTCCTTCATCCGTCTTGAGGGTTCCGTCTTCGGCAAACGGTCGATCATACTGAGAGATCTGGTACCCCTTCGGCAGATCCGGATAAAAATAATTTTTTCGCGCAAAAATCGATCGCTCGACAAGCCGACACTCGAGCGCCAGCCCCCCTCTAAAGGCCAGTTCGATGGCGCGTCGATTCAAAACCGGAAGGGAGCCCGGTTGTCCGCTGCACACAGGGCAAATCGAAGTATTGGCCTCGCTTCCGAAGAGAACGGGACACGGGCAAAACAATTTGGACCGAGTCGCCAACTGGACATGCGTCTCGAGACCGATAACCAGTTCCCAGGTCCCACTCACGCGGCTTTCTCCAATTGGGAAAGAAGGCGCAGGTCCGACGGATACCGGAGCAAGCGACGCGCGGCATTAAAATCAGCCCACCGACAGGACAAAATCTCATCGGGATCCGGTCGACCGGTTCGCCGCACCGGTTCCATGAGATACCACCGCACACGCTTGCGAGTCGGATGGCCGCCGCGTGAAAAGGAATACCGAATATCGGCAACAGTCCGGGCAATCGAGCATTCCCAACCGGTCTCCTCAAAAACTTCGCGTGCAGCCGCTCGACGAAGCGTCTCCCCGGGCTCCACATGTCCCTTCGGGAAACTCCACACAGAATCCCCTCGACGAAGCTCCCCGGTTTTGGGATCGGCGCTCACACGAACGCGAACAATCAAGACCTTCTCTTTTCGCAGGACCAATCCTCCCGCCGCCGTCTCGAAGCGTTCCATCATGAAGGCGTTCCGACTGCCCGCGCGGCGCGAAACAATGTCGGCTCCCGACCGGCGGCAGCCATTAATTGAAGCCCTACGGGAAGTCCGTCCGGAGCGTTGCCGCAGGGGACAGAAATACCGGCATGGCCCGCGAGGTTGCAGGAAAGCGTGTATACGTCGGAGAGGTACATCATTAAAGGATCCTTTGTCTTCTCTCCCAACTTAAATGCCGTCGTCGGAGCGGTCGGCGTCGCGATGACGTCGACCTCGGCAAAAGCCCGGTCAAAATCCTTTTTGATCAGCGAACGAACTCGCTGCGCCTTACGATAATAGGCGTCGTAATAACCCGCGCTCAAGGCGTACGTTCCCAGCATGATGCGGCGCTTCACCTCAGCGCCAAATCCCTCTCCGCGACTGTTCGCATACAGCGACTCCAGTGCCGCGGATTGGGAGGCACGATGGCCGAATCGAACCCCATCAAACCGGGAAAGGTTCGAACTCGCTTCACACGGAGCGATAATGTAGTACACGCTAAGACTGAAGCGCGTGTGCGGGAGTGAAATCTTTTTAACGTTCGCACCACGTTTCTGGAGACCCTCCACCGCATTCCTGACGATCGTTTCCACCGCGGGGTCGAGACCCTCTTGAAAATATTCTTCAGGCAGCCCGACCGTCAATCCAGCAACACCCCCCTCCTCCGCTTCCGGCGGTGCTCCCGGAGCGGATGTAGAGTCGCGCGGATCATGCCCGGCGATCACACGCCAGCATAACTCGGCATCTTCAACGGTTTGGGCAAGCGGTCCGATTTGGTCCAACGAAGAACCAAATGCAGTCAATCCATAACGGGATACCGAGCCATAGGTCGGCTTCAGTCCGACAACGCCGCAAAACGAGGCCGGCTGCCGAATGGAACCGCCCGTGTCGCTGCCCAGCGCGAGGGGGACAAGACCGGCCGCCACCGCCGCCGCCGAACCACCGCTCGATCCGCCGGGGACGCGCGATTTATCCCGCGGATTACGAGAAGGCCCGAATGCGGAATTTTCCGTTGAAGACCCCATCGCAAATTCGTCCAAATTTGTTTTTCCTACAATGAGTGCGCCGGCTTTTTTAAGCCGCAGGGCGACGGTCGAATCGTAGGGAGCGCGATAGTCTCCAAGAATCTTAGAACCGCACGTAGTCGGAAGACCCTGCACGTGTATATTATCTTTGAGAGCGATGGGAACACCCGCGAGAGGACCCGGATCCTCCCCGTTGGCAACAAGACGATCAACAGAACGCGCCGCCGCCAACGCTTCTTCTGAGGACACATGAAGAAAAGCGTTTAAACTCTCGTTTTCCGCTGCGATTTTTTCCAAAACATGGGAAATAATGATCTCGGCCTTCGCTTCGCCGGTCCGAACACGCCGCGCGATCGCTGCCGCCGTTTCGATCATTGGATGAACATGAAGTCGCCGCCTTCTTCGTCTTCCGAATCGGGCGTAACCTCACCGGGAAACTTCGCCGGAGGAGATCCTTTCTTTTTCTTTTTAGGCTCTTCTCTTTGGACCGAAAAACGAGGTTTATCTTCCGGGAGTTCATCCGGAAGCGGCTGGATAGGAATATCCTGGGGACGCACCACCGGCCTGGGGGGCACCGGGGCCCTCTCTGCAAGCCCAGCCCCTTGAGACTCCTCCGCCTCAAGCGGCTCGGAACGAAAGCTCTCTATCTGCGCTTGAATTTTCTTAGCCTTATCCGGAAGCAGTCCCTTCGCCTTTTCCAGATCCGTCAAAGCCCCTGTTTTGTCTCCCAATTCGTGGCGCGCCACGCCGCGATTGGCATAGGCGAGGCCATGTTTAGGATTCAGTGCGACCAGATGCGACAAATCGTCCACGGCACTCGTGTAATTGCCGCTCAAAAAATAGGCATTCGAACGGAAATAGAGAGCCTTTTCGAAGTCAGGGTTGTGCTTAAGAAATGCCGAAAGATCGATGATCGCCTTCGGGTACTCCTTTAGTTCACGGTAGGCTCGACCGCGATAATAACGCGCCCATTGAAATTCGGGGGCAAGTTTTACGACCCTGCCATAGTCCTTAACCGCCCTCCGGAACTCACGCGTTTTCTCATAGACAGTCCCGCGCACAATCCGAATGGCGGCTGAATTCGGCTCCAATTTAACCGCGATATCCAAATTCGTCAACGCGTCCCGCAACCGTTCCCGGGAACTCATTACGCTGCCCATGCCGAAATAAGCGGGAGCATAGTTTCGCCCTCGGCGCGCCGCCGCGACGAAGTCATCAGAAGCCGCGTCAAGATCGCGAAGCACAAAATACGCAAATCCGCGCGCGGTATAGGATTCGGCGGAATTGGGACGCATGCGGGATGCGATTTTAGCGTCAGCACGCGCACCCTCCAGGTCTCCCGTCGTCCACAAACAAATCGCCCGAAACCCTGCGGCGGTCTTCCAGCCGGGATTCATAGAGATCGCCTCGGATAGAAACTGAACGGCGTCATCAAAACGCGCGCCCATATAGGCATTGACGCCTTCGCGCATCACACCGATCGAGTCGCGCGAGGGACGATCTGCGGCCTCGGCGGGCCCTGCCCCCAACAAACACAAGACAAGAGTGATTCGAATCATTCGACCACCTTCGGAACCTTAAAATGACCGTTGCCAAAAGCGGGAGCGCTCTCGCGAATGGCTGCGGCACTTGCAGACAATTCGGGTTCGTCATCACGAAGCACGTTAACCAACCCGAGAACATGCGTTGTCTCAGGCGTATTCGATACATCCAACGAGTTCAGCTCGGCAACGTGATCCAAAATGCGGGCCAATTGCCCGCGATGCAGCGCGATTTCTTCATCACTGAGCGCCAGCCGTGCGAGCGCGGCCACCTTCCGTGTTTCTTTTTCTGAGATTTCAGAACTCATGGGCGCACCTTAAAGAGAGGCGCATACCGCGCTAGAAGTTTGGCCGTTCGCCCGCTTTCAAATTCAACCGTAACCTTCAAACTCTCTCCGGTTCCTGTAAAATCGATGATTTTTCCCTCACCGAATTCCGGGTGCCGCACCCGCATGCCGCGCTTGATCTTCTGAATCCGCTCCTCTCCGGAGGGCACCTCCACGGTCGGGGACACATTGTTTGCAGCCTTCACTCGGGGAGGCTCAGGCGCATCCATGCCAAACAACTTCGCTTCAAGAATAAAGCGTGAAGGAATATTGGAGTAGGCCTGCCCGAACAAACGCCGGGAGGCGGCATGGGTTAGGAACAATCGTTTTTCAGCGCGCGTCATCGCGACGTAGCACAAACGCCGTTCCTCTTCCAGCTGCTCCGGGGAAGCGTTGCCCGCCTGAATTGGAAACAACCCCTCTTCGAGACCGGTTACAAACACGGCCGGAAATTCCAACCCTTTCGCGAGATGAACCGTCATCAGCGTCACCGCCGG
>NVTF01000033.1 GCA_002401485.1 Elusimicrobiota bacterium
CGTTTGCCTTCGGCAAAAAGAAGATTGGCCACGGTGTAAAAGCTGTCATCGCCTCCGTCCATAAAGAGAACCGCGCCGCGCGGGAGGGAACGCAGTATATTTTGGCCATAGTCGTGTGCGGCAAGATCCCATCGCTGGGCCCACGCACCGGTGTGCAGCAGCGCACCGACCAGAGGAGCGGCAAGAAGGGCGTATGCCGCGCTGCGAGAACGAACCGAGAGCGACTCAACAGCAAGGGCGGCAATCCAAGCGGCGCCGAACCACGGAAGGAGGAAAAACCGTTCCAGGGCTCCCGACGTTATCGGATCAAACGGAGGATTTCCTAAAGCGAGAAAAAACGGTCCCGAAAAAATCATGACGCCAATCGGCAAGGCGTCGCGCTTCCAGCGCACAAAATAAAAACCCGCAATCATCGCGCCGAAAGCAGCCAGACCCAAGCCGCGCCAGGTTTCGGCCGCAAAACGAATCACTTGTGAGACAATCCCGACCAGGCGTCCGCCATCCGCTCCCTGCACCGTAAGCGCAAAGGTTCCGTAATCGCGCCGCAAAAGGAGGTGGATAAACCGCGGAATATCCACCGCATTGCCCCAATTCAGCGGCGGACCCACAGCAGCCCGAATCGGCACGTACGCATAGACCGACAAGCCCAGCAATCCAAATCCAAGAAACCAAGCAGCCGCGCCCCGGGCACGTGAAAAGCTAGGCTGCTCTAACCATGCCGCCAAAATAATGGGGGGAAGTATAAAGATCAATGTCTGGTGATTGCCGCCCCCCAGTCCCAACACGAGGCCAAATGCCGCCGCAGGACGCGGATCAAACATGCGGCCGCGATACGCCGCCGCAACCCATAAACATGCGGACGCAACAAGCCCATTGAGCGCAAAAACCTCGGTTTGAAGCGTATTATGCAGCCACGGCGCCGAGAGACAAAGCACAGCGGTACCGAAAAGTCGGGCGGGACGGGACAATCCCGCCAATCGTAAAACGTCGAGAAAAATCGCGCCGGCAGCCGCACCGCAGACAACGGAAAAAAGATTCACGCGGAAGGCCCACGATCCAAATGGGAGCAGCGTCCCAAACGCCTTCGCGAGCAAACAAAACAGGGGGTAGCCTGGGGCATGCGGAATAGACAAGGTCGCTGCAGCAGCGATAAATTCTCCGGCATCACCGAAGGTGACCCCCGGAGCCATGCCGGCGAGACCGACCATAAAAAGCGCCGCAAAAAACGCCCGCGATTCAGAGATAACCCCTCCTCCTGCGGAGGAACCATTCCCCAAGCAGCAGAAAGACGGCAAGCGCCAGCCAACCACTCCAGGTCCAAAGATGCTGCCGGGAGCGCACGGCCTGTTCCTCGCGGACGGGCGGAAGGGAGGAAAGCAGTGCCTGTAAATCGATGCGATAGAGATCGCGGTACTCCCCGCGCGTCGGCTCCGAGAGCTCCTGCAGCGCACGTCGATTAAGAGGTGCATCCGACCGGGGTCCTTCCCAAACGAAGTTAACGCCGTCTTCACCCCATAACTGTCCACGATAACGCGCGATGGCGCGGATGCGATGGCGCCCCTCGGCCAATTCACTTAATTCTATTTGGAAAACCCCCGGTTCGCGTTCAAAATGAGCCGGAGAGGTGGTGGTCCCATCGGGACGCGACCAGACGACCTTCAGGTCGACATCAACTCCGGGAACCGCGCGAAAGTGTTCATCAAAAACCCGCAACGACAGGATCGCCGGCTCTCGCGCGGGCATCCTCTCGGGAAGGGGGCTGAATTTCACCTTTTTAAGTTCCAGGGATCCCGTTAAATATTGAACCGCCCGACTCCAAAATCGGGCGTAAAACGAGGACAACTTCCAGTCGCGGCCGCCGGCAAGTTTCCAACGCCATGTGGAATCCGTGCCGACAAGCATCACCTTGCCTCTGCCGAATTCCTGCACAGCGACAATCGGAAGAGGTCTTCCCGAAGCCGTTTTTGCGCGCGGGTGCGACAACAGGACGCTGGCGCCCGGGCGCACATCGGAAAAGCGAGCATAGCCGTCCAACGGCGGCAGCGCGTCCCACAACGCCTTGGACTCTGCCCGCGTATCCCCGACGGCCAAAAACGGATGGTCCACCGCGGCAAGCGTCGGCTTAAACAATTCCGTCACGAAGTCATCTTTATCCGGCAACAGCGTGACCGGAAAGGTCTCTTCCAGGGGGGACCCGCGGTAGCCGCCCTTGGTAAACGCGTTTTCACCGCCCACGATCAACAGTGCCCCGCCCTGCGCGACAAATCGTTTTAGATTCTCCAGGTACGCGGCCGGCAGGTTAAACCGGTAGTAGGCGAAATTTTCAAGAATGAAGAGGTCGAACTGGAAGAGATTCTTAACGAAGATTTCAGTCGCCGGAAAAGGAATCAAGGACAATTGATTATCGGGGACCGGGCTCACGTCTTCGGGATTGCGCAGAATCACGAAGGATACCAGTTCGTGATTCGGATCCCCTTTCAATTGAGCGCGTAGATGGGAATATTCAAAACTCGGTCGACCCGCCAAATACATGATGCGGTATTTTTGGCGAATCACCTCGACCCGAAACCCCCGTGACACGCGCAATCGTTTGTCCTGATCGCCCTCCACTAAAACTGCGATGCGATAATCCTGACTCCCAAGAGCCGCGGCTTCGAGGGTGAACGTCGCCCGCAGAATTTCAAAGGGGCGTTTCGCCTGCAGCACGCGCTTCTGGAGAATTTTCCCTTCATGGCGGAGCGTCAAGGTCACCGATTTTCCTTCAAGACGATGGGCCTCAACGGATACCCCGGTCTCAAATCGAGAATGAAGAAACACAAAATCAGGCGTTTCGATGCCTGCAATCGAAAGAGACTTCGGAATGCGTTTAGGTCCGACCCCTAGGGCATCCACGGGGGACCCGAGCCGCGCCAACGCGGGCGCGAGCGTCTCACCGTTTTCAAACGCACCATCCGATAAGACCCAAACGCGTTCGGGGGGAGCCCCGGCGGACAACAGGTCCGAAAGAACCGACGCAGGCTCAAAGGCCGCGTTATCGGCTTGCAGCGATTCAAGTTCATTCCAATCCAAACGATGGGCGCCGGCGGCACCGCCGTAGAGCGAGACTTCCGCGTGTTTTTCAATCTCCGCACGATGGCGCAAAATCCAATCCACGGCGCGCTTCAGGCGGGCACGGTCGAAATCATCCTTGCCCTGCATACTCGGTCCGCGATCAATCACAACCGACAAACGAGGTCGAATAGACCGGCTGTCCAAACGACTCAAGACGGGCTTAAAGAGAAGTCCCGCTAGAATCAAAGCCGTAAAGATCCGTAGGCGACGAACCGCGGCTGGCAGCGGCGCTAAAAAGCGCCACAAGAGTGCAAGCCCGAGAAGGAACAGGGCTGCCGTTGCCCATTCGACCGCCGATGATTCAAAGGCAAACGAAAAACTCACGGGGCCCCGGAGCGCATTTTCTGGAGAATAAAGGGAGTATGGACGGCATCCGCTTTGTACGAACCCGTCAACGCATACATCACAATGTTGAGCGACAACTTCTTGGCCTCGAGGCGCTGCGCCTCCCCACCGGGCACGCAGGCGAATACGGGATTTCCGAGAGGATCACGAACCCAGGCTCCCAGTAAATCGTTTCGGGAATAAACAACAACCGTTTTCCCGGCCCAATCCACACCTTCCACCGACCCCGAAACCATGACGCGTCCCCCGATCCGCCGCATCAAAAAAAACGTTTTGTAGAGCACGTGGTCTTTGGGCAGAGGCTTCAGGTCGGAGTCGGGCAGCACCGTCGCGAGAGTATTTCTAACCCACGCGTCAAAGGGACCGTTGGCCATACCGCTGGTGTCCTCAATCCAAAGAAATCCCCCGGACGTCAGATAATCGCGCAATCGCCCGACCGCAGCGGCGTCGAGAGCCGGGGGGGCTCCCTTACCGGCCAACAATAGAAACGGAGATCCAAACAGCTTGGCATCCGATATAGTCAACACGCGCCGCTCGGGGATCACGAGAACGCTGGTGGTATCAACGACAAACTTTAGAATCTCCGAATGCACGCCGGGATAGGGATCCCACTCCTCTCCGATGCGCAGCTGACTCCACACAAATTTGTCTCCGATCTGAGCATGCCCCTGGGCACTCAGGAGAAAAACCGACATCAAAAGAAACGTGAGTCTTTTCATTCGGGGATCCTGCGCGGGCGTGCCAGAAACATTTCCAGAAGGAGCAGAACAAGCGCGAGTCCAAGCGCAGCCGTCCGTGCTTCACGCCCATAGACGGATCGCAAAAAATCTTCCCTCAAGGTTTCAGGATGGATTCGACCATGAAAGATGGACCGGGGAGATGGAGCCAGGTTCCCTTCACCACTCGTGCGGTCGACATTGACCGCAAAAACCTCGGGACGCACGTCCCCTTCCCCTGTCACGGGCGTCAGGAAATAAAATCCGGGTTCGCGGGTATCGGAAAAAACAATGCCGCGGTCCCGGACCAAGAGCGTCGACCGCCTTCCCCCGGGGGCGCGAATCTGAACCTTGGTGGGCGCCTGTTCCCCGCCGCCCCAAACCCGCTTAATCGATTCGCCTACATGAAGCGTCCGCCATTGTTCTCGTCCGGAATAACGCGTCAACCATCGAAGTCCAACGTCCGTCCATGCTGTAAAAACAGGCTTAAGGGCCAGGTTGGACCACGCGATATCGAGCGACGACCCCCACACAAGCACACGCCCCTGGCCAAACGATCCGGCAGCCATTAACGGACGTCCCTCTCCATCCTTAAACCATATCGTCGCGTCCTCGCGCGTTTCCAGAGGGTAAGCGCGCTCAACAACCGCATTCTGCAATTCAAATTCGTCCCATCGAAATCGCTGCGCGAGCACGCTTTCATCCTGGGGAGGGTTTGCGAGCCGCAATCGCCGCGCATTTTCAGAAACTACGATTGGGTTGCCGATCCTGGCGGGCAGCACGCGGCGCAAGTCACGATAGGTCTTCGCATCGGCGCGTGTGCCTGCAAGCACGAAAAGACCCCCGCCGCGAAGGACAAACCGCTCCAGCCGCTCCGCCATTCCCTCCGGCAGGGACCGGAAGTCGGCCAGAAGAACAACTCCATACACGGAAAGATCTATCCCGCGAAAACGGCCTAAATCGGCCACATCCAGAGAGAACGGGAGACGGTCCCCATCCGACAACAATTTCTTCATGAAATACCCGCCGCGACCCGCTTCAAGATACCGGGAATTTCCATACAGCAGAAGCGCCTTCGGCCGCGGCCGCATGCGCAGTGCAAAATGATAGGAATCATCGAGCGCGAGCGCATCCTCGCGCAAGGAAAAACGACCCCAATGATCCAGCGCGCGGCTTTCCGGCAGCCGAAATAAAAGAGGGCGTCCCGGACCTTCCGCCCCGGTCGCCGTGCGTTGGTCCACCCGACGCTCCCGAACGAATAAATCAAGCGGCATCGGACGGGGCTGGCCGCCGAACCGTGCGGCCCGCACCGAGACTCCGATGCGATTCTCTACAATGGGCGCAGGGCGAACATCAAAAATCGACGCGTTTTCCGGAGCACCTTCAACCACAAGCCCCAGAACCACGACCTCGGAATCATATCCGGACAAAGCCTCCAATCCCTTGCCGGGAAGACCGGCAAGAACATTACGAGAGGCATCGGTTACAACAACGATGACCTTGCGAGACTCATTGTCCTCCTCATCGGACTCGGCGAAAAGGCGATAGGCCCTCTCCAACGCGGGCGCGATATTGGAGGGCTTATACCCGGCGCGAATCCGCTGCAGGGCGGCTCGTGAAATCGCGGGAGAATCCGCCCACGCAAGTTCCGACTCAAGTCCATCTGAAAAAGCCGCCACCGCAGTGCGGTCGGATGGCTTCAGTAATCCAAGCAAACGTTCTGCGGCGGCGGCGGCGGCGGCGAAGCGCGGCTTGCCCCGGACGCGGGCATGCATGGACCACGACGTGTCCAGGAGGACAACAACCTCGATTCCTTTTTCGACCCCGCCCGCAGCCGACGCGCGCCGATGCACGACCGGCCGGGCAAAGGCCAGGATCAGCAAAAGGAGGAGGAGACACCGGAGCGCCAACAGCAGCCATTGCCGCAACCGCGTCGCAGGCAAAGAGCGCGCGTACGCCGCCCGCAACAAGGTCAAATCCCCAAACGCCATACGGCGCGCACGCCGCATAAAAATCAAATGCAATACAATGGGCGCCGCCGCCGCCGGAAGCCACCAGAGCAAGGACGGATTCAGAAATGACACGGAAGCGCTCTAGGCGACGGCGCTCTGCCGCGCGAGGAAACGCGCGAGGCCCCGATGCCAGGATTCATCCGTATAAAAGACCGCATGATGCACGCCGGTGCTGTGAAAGGAAGCCTCATACAAACGCTGCTGCAGCGCAAACGCTTCCCGATAGGACTCGCGTAGAAGACTGACCTCGCAGCGCAGCGAGTCGCTGTTTTCCATGCTCTCAAACAGCACAGGACCGTCTATATCAAGATCCCGTTCACTGGGGTCCAAAACCTGCAGGACCAAGAGGCGGTGTTTGCGGGCGGCGTAGACCCGAAGGGCCTCAAGAATGCGGGCGGAATCCCCCAAGAGATCCGATACTAAAACGATCAGCGACCGACGCGGCAGCGAGCTAACCATGCCACTCAACACCGCCGCGAGATCGGTCTCACCGCCGGTCACGCCATCGGATAACGCGTCATCCATCAGCTCAAGATGGGTCATTCGCCGACGGGGGGGAAGAAAGTCCCGGCGTTCGGTATCAAAGGTTAAAAGACCCGCCGCGTCTCCCTGACCCAAAATCAAATAGGCCATGCACATCGCGAGTCGGCGCGCATATTCCCACTTCGTTTCAGGCCCCGCGCCGCGATAGCCCATCGAACCCGATCGATCGACCAGCATATACGTCTTCAGACTTTTTTCTTCTTGAAATTCCTTGACAAAGAACCGATCCTTGCGCGCGTACACCTTCCAATCCAAATGTTTGAGGTCGTCTCCGGCGACATAGGGACGGTGCTGCGCAAACTCCTGCGAGAAGCCGCGCTTCAAACTGCGGTGACGGCCGGTCAAATGGCCTTCGACTCGATGGCGGCGCAAATCGAAATTAAAATTCTTGAGCCGAGCGAGTATATCAGGTTTAAGGATTCGCACTAAGACCGGGACTCTAGGAGCCGGTCAATAACGCCGTCAACGGAAACACCCTCCGCTTCGGCCTGGAAGGCGAGGACGACGCGATGCCGGAGGATGGGCTTCGCGATACGCCGAACATCCTCCTCGGAAACGGCAAGGCGCCCTTGGAGAAGCGCACGCGCCTTCGCGCCGAGGATCAGGGATTGACTCGCGCGGGGTCCGGCCCCCCAAGAAACCCACTTCCGCACAAAATCAGGGGCCTCCTTGTCGGGGCGCGTGTTTCGAGCAAGCGCAACGGCGAAATCAACGACGGAATCGGGAACCGGAACCTTGCGCACGACATCCTGCAGTTTAAGAACCTCGCCCGCAGAAAGAACCTTCTCAAGCTGAATATCTTGAGAGCCCGTCGTTTCAATCACAATCCGACGCTCTTCCTGCGAGCTCGGATAGTCCAGCGAGATTTGCAAAAAGAAGCGGTCCAACTGCGCCTCGGGCAATGGGAAGGTGCCTTCATGTTCGATCGGGTTTTGCGTGGCCATCACAAAAAACGGCAGCGGGAGGGAACGCGTTTTACCGCTGGCGCTCACCTGCTTCTCCTGCATCGCCTGAAGCAAAGCGCTCTGCGTCTTCGGGGGAGTTCGGTTGATTTCATCGGCGAGAACCAAATTCGAAAACACCGGTCCGGGGACAAATTTAAACACGCGCTCACGCGTCGCCGGATCTTCCTGCAAAATATCCGAGCCCGTAATATCCGACGGCATCAAGTCCGGTGTAAATTGAATGCGTGAGAAATCGAGATCTAAAATTCTTGCCAAACTGGACAGCATCAGCGTTTTAGCCAGACCCGGAACGCCGACCAGCAAACAATGGCCGCCCGAAAATAAGGCGATCAGGAGTTCCTCGATCGCTTTATCCTGCCCGACAATGATTCTGCCGAGCTGGGAAACGATCTTTTTTTTCGCCGCGCTGAGCTTCTCCGCCTGCGCGACATCCGAGTTCTTTTTAGCCTTTTCTTTCGCTGGGCTCATGCCGGAATGATAACAAATACAAAGACTTTTTAAGATCCTCGCTCAAAACGACCGAGGCGTTTATTCTTGCGAACTTTGTCCCACGGAAAAATCTGTCCGTTCATTGCGATATAAACTCCAACCGGGAGGCTCTGCACAAAAGACAACGCACTCCCGAGATTGAACAACCCATCCGAACTTCCTCCGAACTTATAAGGAATCATCGCCCCGGTCAAAACGATCGTCTTCTTCAGGTCGGCCTTTCCCAGCACCCGCGCCGTCTCGGTCATTGTATCCGTTCCATGGGTGATGACAAGTCGAGTCTCGCGGGCGCCCCTGCACGCGGTCAAGATCCGCTGGCGGTCGGTATCGGTCAACTCCAGACTGTCTTTGAGCATCAGCTCAACAACACGGACCGCCAGACGACAGCGTGCCTGCTTGAGCATATCGCGCACATGAGTCCGGCGGAAATAAAGCGCGCCGTTGATTTCGTCGTATTCTTTATCAAACGTTCCACCCGTCACCAGAAACCGTATTGCCATCAATAAAAACCCCTCACATAGCCGCGCACACGCGCGCTGAAAATAAACCGAATCGGCTCCCCGTCTTCGTCCTTCCACATGGATGCGTCATTGGATTCATCGCGATTATCGCCCAACAGGAAAAGGAAACCCTCGGGAACCGTTTCTTCTTCAAACGAATCTCCTTTCAGGTTCGAATTGCTGCGCGTATACTGAACGTAGGGTTCGTCCAGCGCCTCCCCGTTCACAAACACCTTTTTTTTCTTCATTTCAACGCGATCACCGCCGACTGCGATCACGCGTTTGATCATGTCTTTTTTCGGGGGAACCGGGGCCAAAAACACAACGATATCTCCGGGTACGGGTTTGGAAAAATTTATCGTCATTTTATCCAGAATCAGAAAGGAACCGACCTGCAAGGTCGGCAGCATGGAACCGGTCGCCACATAGATGCCTTCGGCGAAGAACATGCGAACGCCGCCGGCTCCCGCCACACCTAAAAAAATCAAGAATAACAGCCGGCCTAATTTCATCTTATGGTGAGTTTAACCGGAGGCCTCCGAGGGGTCAACCTACGTTGAGAGATCATAGGAGATTTGGTACCGTGGGGAAGCGGTTATGGCGGAAAAAGAGGAATTTAAAGGTGCCGTAGGCACCAATTATTTCGAAACGGACCCGCTGGTCAGGGGACTCGTATGCGGCGCCTTGCCCGATGATCGCCGCGAGACTGTCATGGAAGAATTGTCGGCCTTCGGCGCGGCCTGCGGGGGAGAACTCGCGTCTCTGATCACCACCGCCCACCGCGATGAAAACAAACCGAAAATTGACGGCAATCGCGTAGTCTACTGCGCAGAACAGGTTCAAGCCCGCCGCAAAGCGATGGACCTGGGCCTGCTCCCACCGGTCCCGCTGGTGGAACGCATGACCAAGGCCTATCTTCTGAACCAGAACGGGGAAGGCGGCATCACCTGTCCGCTCGCCATGACCGACGGGCTCGTGGCCCTGTTGGAATCGCACGGCAGCGCTGATCAAAAAAAACGCTATCTCCCTTTGCTGCGCGACTCATCGGTAGACACACCGCTCACCGCCGGTCAATTTGTGACCGAAAAACAAGGCGGGAGCAACGTATCGGAAAATGAAACCCGGGCGGTGCAGCAAGCGGATGGATCCTGGCGTTTAACCGGACTAAAGTGGTTTTGCTCCAACCCCGGCGACCTCTGGGTGACCACCGCCAAACCCGAGGGAAGCGAAATTGTGGGACTCTTCCTCGTTCCCCGCCTAAAACCTGACGGCTCCCCGAATACGCATAAACTTCTCGACCTCAAGAATCTATCGGGAACCTACGGGAAGGCCACCGCCGAAATCGAATACGAAGGCACGTACGCGGAGTCCATCGGACGTCCCTCGCATGGCCTCGCCATTTTACTCGGCAGCGTGCTGAAAACCTCGCGGATTCACGTCGCCGCGGCGAGCCTGGGATTTGGCCGACGCGCCCTGGTGGAAGCAACGACATGGGGACGGGAACGCATCGTTTTGAAAAGGCCCATCCACGACATCCCGCACGTACGCTCGAAACTGGACGCGATGAAAGACCGGCAGGAAGGCGCAACGATGGCCGTTTTTCGGATGTTCTTTGCGGTCGAGGCGAAGGACCCCTCGGCGGATGTGCTCATCCCTCTTCTAAAAATCGGAGTCTCCCGTGACGCGAGCCGTCAGGTCCGGGACGCTCGTTTATTGTTTGCGGGCAATGCAGTCGATCGCGACTTTTCCATACTGCCGCGCCTCTCCGAAGATGCCCTGATACAAGAGATTTGGGAGGGCACCCATCCGATCCTGGCCGGTCAGGCGCTTAAAGCCCTGCGTCGCCAACGTTCACGCGATGCCTTCCTGGCCATTCTGCCGGACGCAATCGCCGACCTTCTCTCCGATCGTTTGGGGGATTTCTCCGATGACGAATCCGTCTCGGTTTGCATACACGCCTACGAGTCCCTGAAGACGTCGCTGCTCCGAAGCCGGGAGTCAATCCCAGGTTGATCCGGTTTGAAAAAGTCGCGGTTCGTTTTCCCGGCGGCGTAACCGCGCTCCACGATCTCACCCTCGAAATCCCGCAAGGACAATTTGTCACCCTCGTCGGTGCGAGCGGCTCCGGAAAAACCACCGCTTTACGTCTCATCAACCGCCTTCAGAACGCCACCGAAGGACGGGTCCTGATCGAGGGGAAAGACGTTCAAGACCGCGACCCCATCGCGCTGCGCCGCTCGATCGGGTATGCCATTCAAGGCGTCGGCCTCATCGGACATATGACCGTTGCTGAAAACATCGCGCTCGTACCGCAGCTCTCGGGCGCCAGCCCCGAGGAGCAGCGGGAAATCGCCAAGGCCGGCGTAGAGCGCATGCGCATGGCGCCTGATAATTTTCTCGATCGTTATCCGCATGAACTCTCCGGCGGGCAGCGCCAACGCGTCGGCATCGCACGCGCTATGGCAGCCGATCCCGACGTGATTCTGCTAGATGAACCCTTTGGGGCGCTCGATAATGTGCTGCGCGAAGAAATCCAGGACGAATTCAAGGAACTGCTGGGCGGCGCCCATAAAACCATTGTTCTCGTGACGCATGACATGCACGAAGCCATCTACATGGGGGATCGCATCATCGTCATGAATGAAGGCCGCGTGGTCGCCGAGGGAACACCCGAAGATGTCGTGCGCCGGCCCAAGAACGACTTTGTTAAAAAGCTGCTCGGCCGCCGCCGTAAGGAACTGCAGCGCTTCGCCAAGGACAGCGGCGGATGAACTCGTTTTTCTCTTACTTCACCGCCAACCGGGCGGAGATTCTAAAACTCACCCTGGAGCATTGCGGCATGGTATCGGTCGCCATGTCGCTTGGCGTACTCGTCGGCGTGCCGCTGGGCATTCTACTCACCCGAAAAAAACACCTCGCTCCTATAATCCTAGGCGCAACAACAACCCTGCAGACAATTCCCAGTGTTGCCTTGCTCGCTTTATTGATGCTCCTGCCGTTGATCGGGGGCATCGGGTTTAAACCCGCCATCACGGCCCTGTTTCTGTATTCCCTGCTGGCGATCGTCGAGAACACCTACGCCGGCATTGAACAAGTGCATCAGCCCACGGTGGAAGCCGGGCGCGGCATGGGAATGACCGATACCCAAATTCTTACCTTTATCGAGATTCCGCAGGCGCTTCCCATCATCGTCGCCGGGGTACGGATCTCGGCGGTGGTCTGCGTCGCGACGGCAACCATCGCTTCCTACATAGGGGCGGGCGGACTCGGGGATCTCATTTTCCGCGGCGTCGGCCGCGCCAACAACGCGATGGTCGCTTGGGGCGCGCTGCCGGCGATTGCGCTCTCCCTCATGGTGCACACCGGCCTCACTCAATTTGAACGCCGGCTCCAATCCAAAACCGCGCCCAACTTCAAACGCATCGCGGTCTTCTTTGGAATTGGCACGGTGCTCGCGTTTGCCGTCTTCGGATTTTTGAGCCCGAAGCTCAATGCCGGGAAAACGATTGTGATCGGTTCCAAGCCTTTCACCGAATCGGAAATCCTTGGAGAGATGGTCGCCCAACTCGCCGAGTCGACCGGAGCCCGGGTCGAACGAAAGTTCTACATGGGCGGCAATGTTTGCTTCGAATCGGTTAAAAGCGGCGATATGGACGCCTACATTGAATACACCGGGACCGGTCTCGTGGCGCATTTAAAGCAGCCCGCATTGACGGGTTCGGCGCGGGTGTATGAGAAAGTAAAACACGCCTACAAAGAACGCTGGGATTTAAATCTCCTCACTCCCTTAGGGTTTAACAATACCTACGCCATCGCCATGCGGAGCACGGACGCGGTAAAAACAATCTCCCAGTTGAAAGGGCGCGGCCTGCGCTGCGGTTTCGATCTGGAGTTCGCCGACCGCCCCGACGGGTATCCCGGCCTGGTTAAGACGTATGGGGAGTTTTGCGGAGAAGTAAAACAAATGAACTCCGGACTCCTGTACCAAGCGCTCGCCAACGGCGAACTCGATGCAATCAGCGCTTACGCGACAGACGGCCGCATTCGTACCTTGGATCTCGCGGTGCTCGACGACGACCGCGAGTTTTTTCCGCCTTATGATGCCGCGGTTTTGGCCGGGCCGAATCTTTTCCTCAAAGCCCCTGGCTTGGAGGCAAGGTTAAACGCGCTCGCGGGAAAGATCAGCGACGCGGACATGACGCGGATGAACGCTGAGGTGGATTCCAAAAAGCGGGCACCCAAAGACGTGGTTCGGGAATTCCTCGCGACCCTGGACAAATGAAGCGTCCCACCGACGTCCGACTCGCCCTCGCCTTTGAAACCGCCGTCATTGTATTGCTGTGCGGAGCCCTTCTGCTCGCACGAGACACGGCGGGCTTCGCCCATCCGCTTTTATTGCCGATGAGCGCTGCCTTGTTGCTGCTCACCCTCGCCGCGGCGATGGGACTCAAACGAACCGACGGTTTAACAGCCTGGAAAATCCCATGGCTCGCCGCCTGTATGGGAGCGGCGTCCGGAATCGTCCTCTGTTCGGGAGGGGCGGAGTCGCCTTTATGGGTTTTATTTCTATTGCCTCTTTACGCCGCCAGCCTTATGCTGCCCGCGTTTTGGGTGCGCTCTTCCTATGCGGTTGCGGCAGGGCTTCTCTTATTTTTATCGCCGGACCCGGTCACCTTCGCGTTTTCCTTGGTCAAGGTTGGAATTTTGCTCGCCGGTGCGGAACTGCTGCTGTCCGCCGCTGAAAAACGCGAAGAGCTGACACAGCAAATCACCCAAGGACGGGGGGAACTGGCCCGGCTCGCCCGGGAAATGATTTTGCGCCAGCGCCGCCTCGCTTCGTCGGATCAGCTCGCCGATTTAGGCATTCTCTCCAGCCAATTAATCCACGATATAAGAACACCGCTGGCGATCATCGAAGGAACGGTGCATCTAATTGAAACCTCGCATTTGGCGGAAACAAATTCCGTCGACTTAAATAGATTGCGCCGTGCTGTTGCCGAAAGCAACAAAATATTGAGTTCCTACTCCAAACTTCGCCGTGATGCGCCGGCCATTTTCGACCATGAGGATCTTGCTCAAATCGTCCAAGACAGCATTACTGCTATGAAGCGCGGACTAGACTGCGAAATCTCCAGCGATATCCGCAGCGAATCCACTCGTATTAAAACCGACCGCGCGACACTTGAGCGAACCTTTAACCT
>NVTF01000034.1 GCA_002401485.1 Elusimicrobiota bacterium
AAACATAAATATCGTCGGGCCCGGGGAGATAGTTGTAGCTCTGCGAGCGAAGGAATCCAAACCCATCCGGCATCACCTCAAGCACGCCTTCGTCAAAAATCGTCCCGTTGCGCTTCGCTTGCCCCTCAAGTAATTTGACAATGATCTCCTGCTTGCGCAGGCCCGCCAAGCTTTCAAGCTTCATCTCTTCCGCGATGACTAGAAGGTCCGCGATCTTCTTGCGCGCGAGCTGCGCAACATTCAGCTGATTCGCGGAACCACCGCCCTCCGGCTGCTTCTCCGACAGAGATTTCTCAGCCCGAGGCTTTGCCGCTTGAGGCTTCGAACCGTTTTTCTTGTCCTCGACCTTCGCGGATTTTTCCTTCTCTTTGCCGTTATCCTGCTTGGCACGGGTGGCTTGGCTCATCTGGAACTCCTCCTCAAACTACTTCCGATCAAATTAAACGCACGCTGATACTCCCCGACAGAACGACGCAATAGGTTCAGGGACCCTTCGTTGCGCAGGACCACATCAGCACGCTTTTCCTTTTCTTTAGCGGGAAGCTGCGCACGCATGCGCCGCTCCACAGCAGCCTTCGACAGTCCATCACGGCGCATAACACGCTTCAAACGCAGGGCGCGGGGCGCAGACACTGAAATTGTTAAATCAAATTCACCCTCAAGGCCGTTCTCAAACAGAAGCGGCACATCGACTACAACAACCGGCCCGCGAGCTGCGTTAATGCGCCGTTTCATCTCACGTCTGACAATCGGGTGTACGATTTTCTCAAGCTTGCGGCGCATAGCCGCGTTCTTAAAAACTTTTTCGCCGAGCGAGGAGCGATCCAGGGCCCCATCTGCAACCAGCACCCCTTTTCCGAACGCCCGAACAATCGCGCGGTACCCCGGTTTCCCGGGCTTGGAAAGCGCATGCACAACAGCGTCCGCCGAAATAATCGCGGCGCCGGACTTTTTAAAGGCCTCCAGGGCGGCGCTTTTGCCGCTGCCGATTCCTCCCGTCAGACCGACCCTTAAACTCTTCACGCGTGACCCTCGGGAGGCCGCTTCGCCTGCCGGCGCAGCACATCGCGCTCTTTATCCGTCAGAGACTCTTCACCCTTTTCAAGAATTTTGTCCAGGATGCGATCCACCTCGACGGCTTCATCGGAAACCTTCTTCGCAGCCGGGACCGGCTCCGCCACCCTGGGAAACGACGAATCATCATTATCGCTCGGCCGCGACACCATCGATTTAATAAAACCAACCGTCTTCAACTTTATCGTCCACCACCACTTGATGTAGACATATCCGATCACCATTCCCGCAAGATGGGCAAAGCGGGCGACCGTCGGGCTGCTCGAGGAAGTTCCGGCAAAAAATTCAACGAGGCCGAATAGGATGGCCATATGCTTCGCTTTGATCGGGAAGAAAAAGTACAGATACACAACCGCGTCGGGATACAGCATCGCAAATGCAACCAACAATCCATAAATCGCACCCGAAGCCCCGATAATCGGAGACAGCGAATCCGGAGTCAAGAAAACGTTGACGATGCCCGCCCCAACTCCGCAAATCATGTAGTACTTAAGAAATTGGCGAGGACCCCATTGAGACTCGACCGGCATACCGAACATCCACAACGCAAACAAGTTGAACAGGATGTGGAACAAATTTGCGTGGAGGAACATGTAGGTGATGGGCTGCCAGATAAGCCGCTCATGAATAACCTTGGCAGGAATCAGCCCAAACAACGTGATAAACTGACCGCCGACAACCATCGACAATCCGAAAACGATCACGTTAACGAGAATGAGTCCCTTAATGGTTGGCGACATCATCCCGAAGTTCAAAGGGCCATGTCCGAAATCTCGGCTCACAAGACAACCTCCATGGAATTCCAATCGGCTCCGGCTTTCACATCAACAATGACGGGCACATCGAGAAGTACCGCCGTCTCCATTTGCTCCTTGATCCATCGCCCATATGTCTTTACGTCTTTTTTTGGCACTTCAAAAACCAGTTCATCGTGAACCTGGAGGACAAGCGGCGCGTCAGGATCCTCGGCATAAATTTTGAGCATGGCCGCCTTGATAATATCGGCAGACGTGCCTTGAATCGGGGTATTGATGGCCACGCGCTCGTTGAAGGCGCGCACCTGGAAATTTTTCGCGTTAATATCCGGCAACGGGCGAACTCTCCCCAGCATGGTCTCGACCGACAAATCAACGCGGGCGGCCTCAAGAATTTCGGCCATCCACGCGGTCACGCCCGGATAACGCTCTTTATWCTTCTTAATAAATTCCGCCGCTTCACCGCGCGTAATGCCAAGCTCCGCAGACAAACCGAAAGCGCTCTGTCCGTACACGATTCCGAAGTTGACCGCTTTCGCCCGGCTGCGCATTTCCTTATCGACGGCCTCGGGATCAACACCAAATACCTCGGCTGCGGTCCGGCGGTGAATATCTCCACCCGAGCGAAACGCATCACACAAGGCTTTGTCTTCCGACAAATGAGCAAGCACCCGCAAATCGATTTGAGAGTAATCAGCGGCCAGGAGCACCTTTCCTTTTTCCGCGCGTACGGCCGCTCGAATCTTGCGGCCCATTTCCGATCGGATCGGAATGTTTTGAAGGTTCGGATCGGTACTGGATAAACGACCGGTCGCCGTCCCCCCTTGATTAAAGTGGGAATGAACGCGTTTTGTTTTCGAGTCGATCTTTTCCAATAAGGCGATGACATAGGTCGACTGCAGCTTTGTCACTTCGCGGTACTCGATTATCTTCGCCGGAATCGGATGCTGATCGGCCAGCGCCCTCATGGCTTCCTCATCCGTCGAGGGGGCGCCCTTTTTCGTTTTATGAATAACAGGCAGCCCAAGTTTGTCGTAGAGCAGTTCGCCCAACTGCTTTGGCGAACGTAAATTAATTTCAACCCCGGCGAGTTTGTCGATTTTTTTCTGAAGCGTTCTTATTTTCTTATCGAACTCGACGCGCAGCTCTTTCAAATACGAGCCATCGACATAAACCCCGCGGCGCTCCATTTCAGAGAGAACCAACACGATTGGAAGTTCGATGCAGTTATACAGACCTTCCCGGCCCAACAAACGCACCTGCGCAATTAACGTCTCGCATAAGGCACTCGCCGCGGCGGCGTTCCAGCAAGCGACGTCTCCTTCAGGCGGCTTGCCCCCGCCCCGTTCGGAAACCAGCGCTGCAAGGTCATACTTTCCCCGCGTGGGATCAACGCAATAGGCGGCGACATAAGCGTCGTCCCCCATGCCTTTAAACGCCATGCCCGCATCCAACAGCAAACGGCGTGCGGCCTTTAAGTCAAATCCGTCCTTCAACGGACGGCTCCCCTTAAAGAGTTTTTCCAACCCTTTCGTATGCTTCGAAAAGGCCTCATCAGCGAAGACTGCGGTGCGGCCATCTGCTAAAGCAATCGCTATGACCGGCTTTCCCGCATTTAAAAGATCCGCTTGGACCGGAGCTTCAACAGAGATGGTGATGCGGCTCGCCTTGAGCGCCGCTTCCAGCACAACTTTAGGATCGGTCTTTGCAAAGGAAACGGTAACGCCGCCAGGCTCATCATCGACGACGGTCGCAACGGCAGCGGGCGATGGAGCGGCCGCAACAGGGGCCTCCTCCGCGCCGCCATGCAGCTTCTTGCGTAGGCGATGAAATTCCATTCGCGTCAGAAACGCCTCGCTGGCTTTTACATCTTCTATCTTGAAAACGCACTTCTTCGGATTTAACTCCATTGGAGCTTTCTCGTGAAGCGTGACGAGTTCCTTACTTTCAGCCGCAGACTTCTCACTGTCCATAAGGGATTGCGTCGCCTTCGGCTTAATCGAGGCATGCCCCTTGTGCGCGGCCTTAACGATTTTATCGAGTGTCCCGAATTCCCCGAGCAATTTCGCGGCGCCCTTCGCGCCGATTCCCTTCACGCCCGGAACATTGTCGGAACTATCGCCGACAATCGTGAGGTAATCGATGATCTGATCCGGCCGGACCTGCATTTTCTCAAACACGGCTTCCGCGTCAAAGAATTTTTGTTTGGCCTCGTTCCATACCTGGATATCATCATCCACAAGTTGAAACGCGTCTTTATCTCCCGTCACGAGGATGACCCGGAGGCCTTGCTTCACACCCTTGCGGGCCAGAGTCGCCAACAAATCATCGGCTTCAAACCCGGGTGCTTTCGAAGTCGGCAAACCCAACGCCTTGACGAGCTCCTCGGCTAGTTCGAGCTGCGAGATGAGGTCGTCATCGACGTCGGGGCGCGTCGCCTTGTACGCCGCGAATTTTTCGTGACGAAAGGTTTTCTCCTTGGAATCAAAACACACCGCGATAAAATCGGGTTTCTTAGCGTTTTGCAAAGACTGCAGCATTCGGGCAAATCCAAACAGGGCCCCAACGGGCTCGCCCGACTTGGTTGTCAAGGGCGGCATTGCGTGATAGGCGCGGAATAAATACGCATGCGCATCCACGATGTAGAAAGTTTTTCGAGTATCCGCCATGGACGAAACGCTAGGAAGCGTGGAGAGCGGATTCGACGGCGTTTTTAATTTGTTTTTCAAGCTCGGCATCGTAACCAATCCAATGTTCGCGAAGCTTTCCATCTCGCCCCACGAGGAACGTCTCAGGCAATCCTCGAACCTTATAGGCCTTGCGCGCCGTCGTGTCCGAGTCCAACACAATCGTATATTCGACTCCCAACTTCTTCACGAACTCCGGCACATTGTCCGTGAATGCATCTATGCTGATCCCAACGACCTCAAAGCCTTCCTTTTGATACTTCGTGTACAGCTTCTGAAATTCGGGGATCGCATCAAGACATGGGAGGCAGTAGGTCGCCCAAAAATCAAGGAGAACAACCTTCCCCTTAAAATCGCTTAGCCGGACCGTCTTCCCGGAAAGGTCTTTGAGCGTGAAATCCGGAGCCGCCCCCCCTTGGGGGGCCTGTCCTCCGCCGCACCCGACTGCCGCAAAAGCGACAATCAGGAGCACGGCGGTGAACGATTTAGGCACCAACAAGCTCGTCGAGAGTCTTTTTAATATCAGCCTTGGAATGCACACCCACAAGCTGCTGCTCAACCTTTCCGCCTTTAAAAAACAACATCGTTGGAATCGCCGAGATGTTAAAACGCGTCGCTGCGTTTGGACTATCATCGGTATTGAGCTTGGCAATCTTCGCCTTGCCGCTGTATTCAACGGCAAGCTCTTCAACGATTGGTGTCAACATTCGACATGGGCCGCACCACGGCGCCCAAAAGTCGACTAAAACTGGTTCTGCGGATTGAAGGACTTCCTTCTCGAAGTTATCATCCGTAAGCTGAATTTCAGCCATCGGGGGGTCTCCTGCGTTATTTATAGAGTGAGGGAATATGCTGCGGAATTACTACTTTCTTTCGACGACAATAATAGGGTAGCAGGCTTCAGGAAGGTCTGTCAAGAAGATATCGGATCTCATCCCAAAGGGAGTCCAGGCCAATGGGCTTGGAAAGATAGGCGTCGGCACCGGCCAATAGCCCTTCAGCGCGATCCGCCGGTTCCGTGAACTTCCCGGAAAGAAGGACAATCGGCACCTTCCGGTAGCGCTTATCGGAGCGAATACGCCGACAAAGCTCCACTCCATTGGAATCAGGGAGCTGCACATCGAGCAGGATCACCGAGGGTCCGGAGCTGGAAAGGCTGGAGAATGCCGCTTCAGCGGAATCCGCTCCCATAACCGAGACATCCTTGAGCTCCATGGCGTCAGTCAAGGTTTCCCGAAAATTATCGTCGTCATCGACGACTAGAATTTTTGTTTTTGTAAGTGTTTCCATCTTCTTGATTCCATTGTAGGCCTAGGACACAACATTCACCAGGCCCATTGGCCCCAGGAGCAACTACCCTGGAGGCCTATATTGTTAGGGTCGCGGCGGAGCCTCCGGACGAGGGTTTGGAGGCCCTATTGAAACAGGCTTTTTATCCAACAGCCATATAGATAATCTGACAATCCAATTGGGCCTTACAGCCCGCATTCCCGCTGCAGAAAGCTTCTGATAGGCGTCAAAAGCGACTGAAAACCCATCCCCGATCGCCCAATCCTCCTGCCCAGTAGAGCTGTCCAGCGAATCCATAACAGCCCAGACAATCCGATCAAGCTCTTCACCCACCTGGGTCACCCCAAATAACTGGGCGAGCATCGCGATGGTTCCTGCGACCTTAGGGGTCGACATCGATGTTCCTGAAATCACCCGAACCGGGCCGTATTTGGCGTCCGTGCGGGTGGGCCTCTTAAAGGAAGGCCACGGGCCCTCGGTATTGTTGCCCTGCTCGGCCATATCGGGACGACGCGGGTAATCCTTCCACTTTTCATCACGGCTCGTCACCCGGCTGCCCTCTCCTTTAGAAGAGAAACCCGTGACCCGTTTACCGGAATCCGTCGCAGCCACCGAAATAACACGCGGAGCTCCGTTGGGTGCCGTATGAACCGTTATGGCCGGCGAACCGATCGTGTTTCGGCCGGAACGACCGTTGTTGCCGGCCGCAAATACCATGATGTGGCCTTCTTCCGCCATTTTCTTCACGAGTTGGGAGTCGGGACTCTCCGGATCCCCCGAGTTGGAACCCCATGAATTTGAAATAACCAGATTGCCGTCATTGGCGGACATCGTAAGCGCCTTGAGCACGTCGTCCAAGGTCGCCCCTTGGTTAGAGAACGCCTTGTAATGCGTCATCGAATTCTTAAGCCACGGGGCATAAAGATTCACCGTCCCGTGGGTCCATGTGCCATGGCCGTTAATATCAACGCCGTCACCGCCCGGACGAATATCCTTGGCGGCCTTGAGGCCTGCCGCGATGGATTTGTGCGTCGGCTCAATTCCCGTATCAACCACACCGATCAGCGGCTGGGGAATCGCGACCATGAACACTGCGAGAATCGCCTTTAAGAGTCCCCCGCGAACTCCACCCAGAGTCGGGGAGCCCCATTTTTTGCGGGCGATTTCATGAACCTTGTCCATTGTTGAAAGTTTCTTTGTCTGGTCAATGCTCGTTTCACCGAAAAAGTCGTGGTCGGACTCTACCGGGGTGTAGGACGGATCGTCCTCGATCGGCGTGATAATGTTTCGTTCTTCGTTCTCGTAGACCCGATAGCCTTGTGCTTCCATGGCGGCCTTAAACTCGTCTGACTGGTTCTCCGCGACCTGCAGGGTTGCCGCGTTGATCCGACGATAAGTCGCTATCGGCGTCGCATTGAAACGGCCAAGTGATTGAGGAGTCAGCCCCATGCCCATCAACTCGGCGCCCATCGCGCTCGCCGTCTGGCGGAATAGGCCGATGCCGCCTTGCACATTCACATCCACAGCACCCAGATGCGCGTCGGTTTGAATGGACTGAGTCGCTCCATCAAACTGAACAATAAATGTCTTGGCTGCCGGCGACTCTTCACGATCTATGGCCCGGGGGTCACCCGCCTCCATCGAATTCGGTTCGGTCGTTTTTTCGGAGCGACGCACCATACCCACCATACCGCCAAGGCCAAGAGCGGTCACGACCATCAGCGGCACGCCCAGGAACCAACTGGTCACGGTTTGAAGCACACCGATGATTGCACCCGGGAACAATACGTTGAGCCCCAAAAACGCGCCGATCAGCAAGGCGTACTGAATGTGAGGAAGCGCTGCGGCTTTCGCCCCCCAGTCCGGACGTCCGAGCACATCAGAGAGGAACCACCGGGAAATGTGATGGCCGTCGAGCGGAGCGACGGGGATCAGGTTAAAGACTCCCAACAACACGTTGAAAAACACGAACGACGCCGCTAACGTTCCAATGAGCGCCGGTGCGCCCAAAGCGGTCGCAAGTGCGAAAGCGATTCCACCGAGGGCGGCGAGCGCGAAGTTTACGGCGGGTCCGGCGAATGCCACAATTGCGCTATCGCGATCGGGTCGGGCAAAACGATCCGCATTGGTTTCAATCGCCCGCGCGCCTCCAAAGAGAAGACCCGTGGCCAAGAACAAACCGATCGGAACGGCGAGCGTCCAAATCGGATCAATATGCTTCGCCAAATTTTTCAGCTTAAAACTCAGACGCCCTTGCAGCGCCGGACCGGGATCGCCGAGTTTTTTTGCGGCCCAGGCGTGTCCCATTTCATGGAGGATAAACGCCGGGATCATCAAGCCGAGATAAAGCGGGACAAATACGAGCTTGGAGGCGAGTGCCTCGCTAATGAAGGCACCACCATAAAACAACGACGCGCTAAAAAATACCGCATGAGCAGCAACAAATATTGTTGATTTCTGGGGCCAGCTGCCGCCGCGATCGCCGTAATCAGGATCGGTGGCGTCATCGGGGCCGCCGTCGCTGCGGCGCTGCGGGCTGTCGACGACTTCATCGGGACCCGGCTCATCATTTTCCCGTTGATCGGGCATGTTGTCTGAACGGGACAAGGAGTGATGGCTCTTGCCTCGGCTTTCATCAGCGGCGTTAACAGCAATCGCACCACCACCCACCATCGTGCGGCCGATGCGGGTGCTAAAATCGGAAAGGGCCGCAGCCTTTGCATCGGCGCGACCCATGGAGGAAAAATTCGGAAGAGCGAGACTCAAACGAGCGAGCAGCGGCTGCTTTTTCGCGTCAGCAGGAGGAGCCCGGGTTTGTGCGGAACCCGCCGCCGCGACTGTCGGACGGACCCGGGTTTCAGATTTCAGCGTTGTACGTGCAAGCACAGACGGCGCGGCTTGAACATTCACAACGATTCCGGGAGCTGCACCGTCCCAGGAAACCCGCGAAACCTCCGGAGAAACCGTTTGTTGAAGGACATTTAAATCGGTGACCGGAGCCAACATCGGCAGGGAACCGGCTAATAGGGAAGGAGAAATCCGGCTGACACCTACAGAAGGACCGCTTACATTTCGAATTTGCATGCCGCCAACCGCCGCAGTCGGGGCTCCTCCGGTGTTTGCCGACGACAATCCCAGCGTACGGGCAAACGCCTGATAGGCGCCCCAACCGGGGGACAACGCAATCAAAGCGGTGGCAAGAAAGGTCGCTATAAAAGGCCGCAGGGGGTGTCGGGTCATCGAGTACTCCTCCTATTAAAGAAGTGTAGCCGTGATAGGCATACACAGTATGAGCCGGAGGGCCCAAAATACCCCGAAATTTCGACCTATTCGTATCTAGGCCCAGAAGTTAATACTTAATTATTTGATAGTTAATGTCTTAAGTAATAAAATAGTCCAATGGTCTTACCTGAACGCGAGCGGCTTTCGGAGCATTACCGCAAACGCTTCGACTATATCTCCAAAAAATACCCCGAGTTTGCTCCCAAATCTGTCGCCGTGCACATGGGCATTATCCGAACCAGCGATATGTTGTGGCGGGTAATCAAAAAACACTTGCGGGAATTTGATCTATCTCCCCCCGCCGGTGGAGTTCTCCTCATGCTCGACGGAGCAGACCCGGCGAAAACAATGACTGAAATCAGCCGGGAATTAGCCGTCACCCCAGCTAATATCACGGGCATTGTGGACACCCTTGAAAAGCGCGGCTTCGTACAGCGCATCCCCAATCCGGAAGACCGCCGGGTATTTCGTATCGGCATCACCGATGCCGGGACAAAAATGATCCGCTCAATCGCTCCCGGCTACTTCAAGCTGATTCATTCCTTGTATTCCGATTTGGACGAAAAAGAGAGCACGACTTTGACGCATGCGCTCGAAAAAGTCCGCGAACGCCTTCTTCCCCTGCTGGGGGCGGCGCTGCTGATGCTGGGAACAGCCATTGCGGCACCGGCGAGCACCTGGACGGTGCGCGAAAGTGTTAAAAGCGCTTTAGCGGTGCATCCAACAGTCGCCGAAGCCCACCGCGGCGTGGACGCAGCGCTATCGGCGCAACTCACCCTTCTAGGTTTGTATGATCCGTCACTCACCGCGAGTGTACAGCGCCTCGACTCAAAATCTGCGCCGGCTCTTATTTTCCAAACGCCCCGCACAGTTACCGACAGCGCATCGCTCGGTCTGACGAAACGGTTTAAACTGGGCACCATCGCGGGAATTTCGACGAATTATTCCAAGGCGAAAGATGATTCGGCCAATCCCTTCTCATTTAATCCGCGGCACAGCTCTTCGCTTGATCTCACCGTCAGCCAGCCACTCCTCAAAGGGCTCGTTGGAAAACCCGAACGTGCGGCGCTGCGCGCCTCCGCGCAGGCACTGCTGGCAGCACGTGCCTCACATGCCCGTGCCGCGGAAAACGCGGCGGCCGAAGTCGGCACAGCCTACTGGAAACTTTGGCAGGCACGCGAATCGATTGCTGTTTTCCAGCGCTCTGCTGAAGAGGCACGAGAATTCCTCGCCACCACCCGCCGCCTGCGCAAAACCTTCGCTGCGGAGCGAGACGACCTTCTTCGTTCACAAGCCGATCTGCTCTCCAAAGAATTGGAGGTTCTTGACTCGCGTGAAAGCGCCGAAGAACGCACTGCGGAACTCGAGGAGCTTACCGGCGTAAACCGGGAACGCTTAGACGACGCAGCGTTGGAAAACCCGCCGGTACCCCAGCCCCTGGTCCCTTCTCTTGCCCGCGCATTGACGGCGCGCACCGATCTCGCCGCGGCGAAAGCGGTGGCCGCGCGCGACGCCCAGACGCTCGCCGCCTCTGAAGCGGGGTTCGGTTTGCCGGCGTTGTCTTTGAATGGAGCGTGGGGATGGACCGGGCTAAAATCCGACAGCTCCGGAAGCTTCGAGCAACTCGGACGTTTCGGTTTTAGAACCTGGAGCTTAGGGCTCGACTTCTCCTACGCCTTTGGCCGCCGCGTCGATTTAGCTGGTCGCACAGACGCCCGCGCCGCCAAACTGCTGGCCGACGTGCGCACAACTGCGCTGGAACGACTCATTCAGCGCGAGGTGGAAACCGCAAGCCGGCGCTTGAGAGTCTCGCTGGAACGTGTGCGCGTCACACGAAAACTCGAAATCCTGCAGGAAGAAGTTCTTTCGCTTTCTCAGAAGAAATATTCTCAAGGCCGCATTGAAAGCCGGGACCGCCTGCGAGACGCAAACGCGGCGCTTGCGGCGCGCAGTGCACGTGTGGCCGCTCACTCTGAATTTGCCCAACGCAGTGTCTTGGCCCGCGCGGCGGAAGGAACACTTCTCGAACACCTGGACATATCCCCATGAAGCAAGATCTTCCTCGCGACCCCCGGGAATTCGCCCTGTTTCGTTACTTCACCGGGCGACACGTATTCACCAACCTCGTCACGGCGATCGTTTTCCTCGTCGGGATTTTTGTTGCGGTCACCATCACCAAGGAAGCCTTTCCCCAGATCGATTTCGACATGGTCATCATCTCGACTCCCTTTCGCGGCGCCGTGCCCGAAGAAGTCGAACAACTGGTCACCGTTCCGCTGGAGCGCGCCGTCAAAGGCATCGACGGCATCGACAAGATGGAGAGCTGGTCGGTGGAAGGTAACTCGGTCATTCTGCTGCGACTGGACCCTGATCATCCCGACAAGAAAAAAACCATCAAGGATATCGAACGTGCGGTCGACCAGATCCGCAATTCCAAGCTGCCTGAAGGCGGCGATGAACCGAACGTCGTTGAAATCACCCACAACCAACCCGTGCTCAACGTTGATCTCTCGGGCGCGCCTGAAAAACGCCTGCGCGAGGTTGCCCTCCAACTCGAAGACGATCTTGTCGAACTAGAAGGGGTGGCGCTGGCGGCCAAGAAGGGTTACCGCAGCGAACAGATCTGGGTTGAGGCCGACGAAAACAAGCTAAGCGCTTTGCATCTCTCTCTCACCGACCTTATCGACGCCGTGCGCAGCTCCAACCACACCTCGCCGGGCGGCCGCATGCTCAAAGACGGCCAGGAAATTCTTGTGCGCACCATGGGTCGCCTGCAGACGGTGACCGACGTCGGCGACGTAGTGGTTCGCTCCAACTCGGAAGGGGAACGCATTCGCATTAAGGACGTTGCGGTTGTTCGGGAAAGCTTCAACCGCGAAACCAGATACACCCGCGTCAACGGGACTAAGTCGCTGCAGTTGAGCGTGCAGAAAAAACCCTCCGGGGACTCCTTAAAAGTCGCCAAACTCACACGCGAGCTCGTCGGGAAATACGAGCAGCGTTTTCCCGACGTCTCCTTCACCTATTCAGACGACGTTACCTTCTACATCCAACGGCGCCTGAACGTGCTTCTCCACAACGGGACCTCGGGCATCATTCTCGTTCTCATCAGCTTATTTTTCTTCCTCTCTCCCGTCAGCGCCATCTTCACCACCCTGGCGATCCCCTTCGCGTTTCTCGGCGGACTTATCTGCATGTACGCGTTGGGCTACACGGTCAATCTTCTGACGATGTTTTCCTTCATCCTCGTCAGCGGTATGCTCGTCGATGACGGGGTGGTCATCAGCGAATTTTACGAAGCCAAACGCGACGAGGGCCTCCCCCCGTTTGAAGCCGCCGTTGTCGGCACCTCGCAAATGGCGATTCCCGTCACAGTCGCCGTGCTCACCACCATTGTCGCCTTCAGCCCGCTGGCCTATGTCTCGGGCATCCTGGGGAAATTCCTGCGGCAATTTCCCATCGTGGTGGTTCTCGTTCTCACCGTCGACCTCATCGAGTGCCTCTTCATCCTGCCAAGCCATCTCGCCTTATTCGCGTCGAAATTGCGCTTCCCCGCGTGGGTGGAACGGGTTCGGGCGTTTGGCCCCAGAACAATTCAAGGATTGGAAAAACGCTACACCCCCATCCTAAAATCCCTCACCAAACGCCCGCTGGTGAGCATGTGTTTCTTCGTGTTCATGCTGGCGTCGTCCTTGGTGGCGTCTAAGTTTCTGCTTAAGTTCCACATGTTCCCGGTCTCGGTGGATGAATTCTTCGTCTCCATCGAAATGCCGGTGGGAACCAGTCTCGATAAAACCGCGAAGGCGATGCAGACCATCGAATCGTCCCTTCTGACCCTGCCCAAAGACGAGGTCAACTCGATCATTACCGAGATGGGCGTCATGGGCGATGAGAACAATAAACGGCGCGGGTCTCATTTCGCGCAATCACGCATCGTGCTGGACCAGAGCGGACGACGCACCCGCGATGGAACCGTCATTCTCAAAGAAGTGCGTCCCGAAATCGAAGCGGCGGCCAAACGCCTCGGCGTCGTCAACATGGAAATCACGCAGCGCCGCTCCGGACCTCCCAGCGGCAAAGCGGTCGAAGTGCGCCTTTCTGGCAACAGCTTCGAAACGCTCTCCGGGCTTTCCGATGAAGTGCAGGCCTGGCTCAACAGCCAGGAAGGCGTCTTCGGCGTCAAAGACGACTTCACGCCTGGAAAAGAAGAACTCCTGCTCACGGTCGACGTGCCGGCGGTCGCCAACGCGGGACTCACACCCTCACGCGTCGCGCAGGTCGTCCGGGCGGCCTTTGACGGGGAAATCGCGACCGAGATCCAGCGCGCCGACGCGGAAGAAGACATCGAAGTCCTCATCAAACTTCCCGAATCCGCCCGCGGCCGCCAAGACACCATTGAACGCGTGCGCGTCACAAACCCAAAAGGTCATCTTGTACCCCTTTCTCAGCTCGTAACCGCCAAAAAGGGAAAGGGCTACCTCTTCATCCCGCGCGCGGAAGGCAAACGAACAATCACCGTTTCGGGCGACCTGGACCAAGAGCTCACGAGTTCCCATATCATCAGCACAAAGCTGGCCGCCTTCCTCAAAGAACGCGTGGATTCCACCCCCGGCGTGCGCTGGGAGTTCGTCGGCGAGGAAAAAGACCGCGTTGATTCGGTCTCCTCACT
>NVTF01000035.1 GCA_002401485.1 Elusimicrobiota bacterium
GCCCAGCAGCACAACGAGCCCGCGCCCAATAGGGCGGGACGACCCGCCATTGACGCAAACGGATGCTTTTGAAACGCGCTGGATCAAGACTCGCATTGGTGGCCTACGGTCATTTTAGTATACTCGTCCAAGCGTCGCAAAATCCTAGATAATCTCGCTAAATAGGGGAATGATCCATGGTTACGGGTTTGGTCTTAGTTCGTCTCATGTCGGGCAACGAAAAAGAAGCGCTTCAAAAAATAAAAGACACAATGGGCGTGTCGCATGTAGCTGCGGTTTTTGGCCGGTGGGACCTTGTGCTCGATATGGAAACCCAGGACCTGCCGACTCTCTCGAGCACCGTCGTCGATCAGATTCGGACGATTCCGGGCGTACTGTCCACGGAAACACTCGTCACGACCGCCATCTAACAGACGTGTGACTGCCGGAACCTCTGAACCCATTCTTTCGGTGCGCGGTCTTAAGACTGAATTCCGCACTGAAGACTACACCGTCCGTGCCGTGGACGGGCTGAGCTACGATTTAGCRGCGGGAAAAACCCTCGCTATCGTTGGCGAATCGGGTTCGGGGAAAAGCGTGCATGCGTTGTCAATCCTCGGGCTGCTGCCCATGCCGCCCGCCCGCATCATCGGCGGCGAGGTATTCTTCCAAGGCAAGGACCTGCTCAAAGCTAAACCCGAAGAACTTCGGAAAATTCGAGGGGACCGCATCGCGATGATCTTTCAGGAGCCGATGACCTCCCTGAACCCGGTCATGCACATCGGCGAACAAATCGCCGAATCCATACGCCTGCACAAAGGCCTCAACCACCGCCAGGCGGACGCCAAAGCCGTGGAACTGCTAACGAAGGTCGGAATTCCGGACGGCAAAAAACGCCTCAGGGATTATCCTCACCAGTTCTCAGGAGGCATGCGGCAGCGCGTCATGATTGCGATGGCCCTCTCCTGCAACCCCGACATACTGATCGCCGATGAACCGACCACCGCCTTGGATGTCACCATCCAGGCTCAGATTCTTGATCTGATGAAAGAGCTGCAGGAAGAATTCAAGATGGCCCTGGTGCTCATCACCCACAATATCGGCGTGGTGGCGGAGATGGCGGATGAAGTGGTGGTGATGTACGCGGGGCGTGCGGTGGAGCACGCGCTCACGGAAGACCTTTTCAAATCACCCAAACACCCCTATACAAAATCTCTTTTGGCTGCGGTTCCCTCGATCTACTCCCGCAAGGAACGCCTCGCGGCTATTCCCGGACAACCGCCGGATCTCGCTAAAGGCATCAGCGGCTGTCCGTTCGCCCCGCGCTGCTCCGATGTCCAGGATCGCTGCAAAACCGACGAGCCGCCGGCGTTCACCCTTGCCAAGTCACGCACCGCCCGCTGCTGGCTGGTGGAGTCCGAGTCCGTATGAGCGCCCCGCTGCTTGAAGTCAAAAACTTAAAGACGCATTTCAAGGTGCCGGGGGAGACCTTCTTCAGCGCCTCCCGCTACGTAAAGGCGGTCGACGGGATCTCATTCTCCGTGGACAAGGGGGACACCTTCGGTCTGATCGGAGAATCGGGCTGCGGCAAAACCACATTGGGACGAACCATTCTTGCTCTCGAGCAGCGGACGGAGGGGGACGCATTATTTGAAGGCCGCAGCATCTTCTCCTTGTCCAGCAAAGAATTGCGCAAAATGCGCCGGGACGTCCAGGTTATTTTCCAGGACCCGTTTTCAAGCCTCGACCCGCGCATGACCGTGCGCCAAATTCTCGAAGAACCCTTCGACATTCACCGATTGCTTCCAAACTCGGCCGAACGCGCACAGGAAATCCATAAACTCATCGATGTTGTCGGTTTGCCGAAAGCCCATCTCGAACGCTACCCCCATCAATTTTCAGGGGGACAACGACAGCGGGTCGGGATCGCGCGGGCCCTCGCGCTCAAGCCGAAACTCATCGTCTGCGACGAACCCGTTTCCGCGCTTGATGTTTCGATTCAAGCCCAGATTCTCAACCTCCTGCAAGATCTGCAAAAAGACTTCGATCTCACCTACCTCTTTATCGCTCACGATTTCTCGGTCGTCCGCCATCTTTGCAACAAGGTCGCGGTCATGTATTTAGGCCGGATTGTTGAAATCGCCGAGACGGACACACTGTTTGAAAATCCGCAGCACCCCTATACCGAGGCGCTGCTCTCTGCCGTGCCGGTGCCGGATCCGTCGGTCGAGAAAAAACGCAAACGCATCCTGTTGACGGGCGACGTTCCCAGCCCCCTCAACCCGCCGCCGGGCTGCCACTTTCATCCTCGCTGCCGATACGCGGTGGACGCGTGCAAAATCGATACCCCCGCCCTTGCAGAGACCGCGCCCGGCCATCGGGCCGCCTGCCCGGAGCTTCCTTTTAAGAACGATCCGAGCGCGGCGGCACTGGTGGAGATAAGATGATCCAAACATTGCTGAGTCTGCTGCTGGCGGTTAGCCCCGCCGGAGCTGCTGTTAAAAACCCAAACACCTTCGTCTACGCAGTCGTCGGGGACGTTACCACGCTAGACCCGCACTGGCAATACGACGGCATCAGCTCGTTTGTCGCCGAACAGATTTATGAAGGCCTGGTCGGATTTGAGGGCTCGCGTACCGATACGGTTGTTCCGCTTTTGGCGTCCAAGGTTCCGACCCGTGCCAACGGCCTAATCTCAAACGACCGGCGCAGCTACACATTCCCAATCCGTAAAGGGGTGACCTTCCATGACGGATCCGCCCTGACCGCGGAGGATGTCCGTTATTCCCTGCTGCGCTCGATGCTGCAGGACCGCGCGGGAGGCCACGCCTGGCTGTTGTTGGATCCGATTCTCGGGGTCTCTTCCAGCCGCAAAGACGGCAAACTGATCGCGGACCTCTACACGCGTGCAGCGAAGGCTGTCCGTGTTAAGGGAAATTCGGTGGTTATCCGCCTGCACAAACCCTTCGCACCGTTTATGAGCGTGCTCCCAAACTACGCTCTGATCGTGGCTAAAAAATCCAGCGACTGGGATGGAAGCGCCGCTTCGTGGAAAAAGCACAATAACGCGAGCAAGGAAGATTCCGCCTACTTCAAGCGATCCAACGGCACAGGGCCCTTTAAGGTCGAGCGCTGGGATCAAAAAAATCACACCCTCTATTTGAGCCGCCATGAAAAATATTGGCGCGGCCCCGCGAAACTTAAACGCCTGGTCGTCAAAACCGTGGATGAATTCGGGACGCGGCGGCTCCTCCTGCAAGGGGGAGATGCGGACGCGATATTTGTCGACCGCAATTACCTTCCCCAGGTTGCCTCGGTCCCCGGCGTCACTGTCCGGGACGGACTCCCGTTTCTGGAAACCCACAACACCATTACCTTCGGATTTGAGGTGGAAACGAAGGGGAACCGCCTTGTCGGTTCGGGCCGCCTGGACGGCCGGGGAATCCCCGGAGACTTCTTTAAGGATAAAGACGCCCGTCTCGGTTTTGCCTACGCCTTTCCCTACCGCCAATACCTTGAGCAGGTATACCGCGGAGCCGGGTCCCAGGCCCGCGGCGCGATCCCGCGCGGCGTTTTGGGCTATGACGCCAATACCCCGGTGTTCAAACAGGATTTGGCCAAAGCCGAAGCCCATTTCAAAAAGGCGTTCGGGGGGAAGTTGTGGGGCAAGGGATTTCGCTTAACCTGCGTGTTTCAGCAGGGCAAGGACACCCGCGGCCAAGCCTGCCGGATCTTAGGCGGAGTGCTGCGCCAGCTCAACTCGAAATTTATCGTAGAGACCCGCGGCATCCAATGGTCCTCCCTGCTCGATCTCTATACCAAACGCATGCTGCCGCTGGAATGCGGTCGCTGGGGACTCGATTACCCCGACCCCCACAATCCGGTGTACGCCTACCTGCACAGCGAAGGCTACTACGCCAAAACCCAAGGCTACGCCAACCCCAAAATGGACGCCTTAATCGAGGCGGCCGTCATCGAAACCAACGTTGCCAAGCGCAAAACCCTCTATTCCAAAATCCAGCGCCTCGCCCACGAAGACGTCTCGGTGCTCTACACCATCGACACCCACGATTTCCGCGTCGTCCGCGATTGGGTCAAAGACTTCGACCACAACCCCATCGTCCCCTACGGCTATTTCCACAAGGTCTATAAGGAATAGGGCCGTACCTTGAGTTGTTGAGTTATTCGTTCACGAATAACTCAACAACTCAAGGTACGGCCCTATTTGAACGGCCCCAAATTACGAAAATTTTCCTATAATCGAGCTAGTGTCCAAGAGGGTCCTAGAAGTCGAGAATCTCACTACTGAGTTTCACGTAGAAGCTGGAATTGCCCGCGCTGTCGACGGCATTTCTTTCCATTTGGAGGAGGGGGAAACGCTCGGGATCGTTGGAGAGTCCGGTTCGGGCAAATCTGTTACCTCCCTTTCCCTCATGCGGCTCGTGCCGTGCCCTCCCGGCGTGATTCTTCCTTCTTCCAAAATACGTATAAACGGCCAGGATATTTTGAAGAAATCCGCCCGCGAAATGCAGAAGATTCGCGGCTCTGAGATCGCCATGATCTTTCAGGACCCCATGACGGCGCTCAACCCGGTGTTCACCATCGGCAGCCAATTGGGAGAGGTGCTCAAGCGCCATCAAAATCTGGACAATAACGCCTCCCGCAAACGAGGCATCGAACTGCTTGATCTCGTCGGTATTCCCGATCCGACCCAACGCATCGACAACTACCCCCACCAGCTCTCCGGGGGCATGCGCCAGCGCGCCATGATCGCCATGGCCCTCTCCTGCAACCCCAAGATTTTAATCGCCGACGAGCCCACCACCGCTCTCGACGTCACCATTCAGGCCCAAATCCTGGAGCTCATCAGCAAGCTGCAAAAGGAAATCGGGATGGCGACCATTCTCATTACCCATGACCTCGCAGTCGTCGCCGAAGTCTGCGACCGAGTGGCGGTCATGTACTGCGGCCGCATTGTGGAGGAATCAAACGTTTTCGATCTCTTCGAAAAACCCCAACACCCCTACACGCGGGGACTGATTTCTTCCATTCCCCGTATCGAAGACGCCGGGGCTGATCGCAGCGAACTCTACGCGATCCCGGGTATGGTGCCTGACATTCACGCCTTGCCCGATGGCTGCCGCTTCGCCGACCGTTGTTTCCAGGTCGAGGATAAATGCCGCACCGAAGACACCCAACTCGCAGACACCGGAGACGGCCGCCGCGTCTCCTGCTTATTCCCTCTTGGGCAAGGAGCGCAAACCGCGTGAGCGAGAACGCCCTACTTGAAGTTAAAGACCTCAAGAAGCACTTCCCCATAAAGGGCGGGATATTCCGCAAAACCGTGGGGCAGGTACACGCGGTCGATGGCGTGAGCTTCACCCTGCAGCCGGGGGAAACCCTGGGACTCGTGGGAGAATCGGGATGCGGGAAATCTACTCTGGGACGAACCATCATTCGTCTTTATGATGTCACCGCGGGATCAATGAAGTTCCAGGGCTCTGACATCACCAACGCCGAAGGAGAGGACCTTCGCCCCGTCCGCCGCAACATGGCGATGATTTTTCAGGATCCCTACGCGAGCCTCAACCCCCGCATGACGGTGTCGGAAATTATCGAAGCCCCCATGGCGGTGCACAACAAAGGCATTAAATCCGAACGTCGGGAGAAAATCGCGGATCTTCTGGAAGTTGTCGGACTGCGCGCCAAAATGGCCAACCGTTATCCCCACGAATTCTCCGGCGGACAACGCCAGCGCATCGGCATCGCCCGGGCCCTCATCCTGCAGCCCAAGCTCATCATCGCCGATGAACCGGTCTCGGCGCTCGACGTCTCAATCCAAGCACAGGTCATCAATTTGATGATGCAGCTCAAGGACCAGTTCAAACTGACCTACATTTTTATCGCACACGACCTCGCCGTTGTCGAACACATCTCAACGACGGTCGCGGTGATGTATTTGGGCCACATCATGGAGAAGGCGAGCTCAAAGGCCTTATACGCCAATCCGAAACATCCGTACACGCAGGCCCTGATTCAGGCGATTCCGATCGCTGACCCTAAAAAGCGGAAAGCCGCTGGAGAGAAACAAACACTCCAAGGCGACATTCCAAGCCCCATCACGCCGCCTTCGGGCTGTGTGTTTCATACGCGCTGCCCGCTCGCGGAAGAGCGATGCAAATCAGAGGTCCCGGCCTTGCGCAACCTGGGAGAAAACGGCGGGGAACATCTCGTCGCGTGCCATTTAGTATGACAAAGACCTGGAGAAACTCATGAAGAAATTCCTCGCATTCATTCTGATGGCGTCCATCACGACGCTCGTTGCCTGCTCAAAAAAATCCGGTGAGCAGGGGCTTAAGGTTCTTGAATACGGCGCCGTCGCTGTCGCCGGTTCCTCTGACCCCAACGACTACGCGTCGATGTACGATCTCGACCTCGGCAGCCTGGTCTACGACACGCTCTACGAATACGACTATCTCGCCCGGCCCTTTAAGCTGATCCCCGGCATGGCCGAATCGATGCCCGTGGTCACCAACGGCAACAAAACCTACACGATCAAACTCAAAAAAGGCATGGAGTACATCGACGACAAGTGCTTCGAGAAAACCAACGGAAAGGGCCGTGAAGCCGTTGCCAGCGACTTTGTCTTCAACCTCTACCGCAAAGCGGACTCCCAGTCCAAGTCTCAGAACTGGTGGCTCTTCTCCGGCCAGATCGCCGGCCTCGACGGGCTGCGCGAGAAGTACAAGGGCAAAGAATTCAACTACGACGAGAAAATCGACGATCTCAAAGCGATCGACGAACACACCATTCAATTCACCCTCAAGAAGCCGTTCCCGCAGATCATGTGGGTGCTGGCGATGGCTGGCCTGACGCTTTACCCGAAGGAATGCGTTGATTTCTACGGTGAGGACTTCGACAACCACCCGATCGGCACGGGACCGTTTCGCATGGTCGAGTGGCAGAAAAACGCGAAGTACACCCTGGTCCGCAACGAAAAGTACCGCCTCGATCTTTACCCGAGCGAAGGGGAGGCTCAGGACAAAGCCGCTGGACGCCTAGCCGATGCCGGCGCGAAGCTTCCTTTCGCGGACAAGGTCATCGTGCACGAATTCTCCCAGTCCCAGCCGTACTGGCTGCAATTTCGAGCCGGCAAAGCCGCCTGGGGCCGCGTCCCCGGGGAGTTCACCGAAGAAGTCTTCAACATCAAATCGCGCGAAGGAAACAAGAAACTGTGGGAGAAAGACGCCGACAACCGGCGCGTACTCGCGGAGTCCTACGGAAAGAAATACGGTTATTATCCACTGCCGCTGCTCGACTTCATCTACCGCGCCTTCAACTACGAAGACGAAATCGTGGGTGGCGAGAAAGGCAAAAAATTGCGCCAAGCCATCATGCTCGCGCACAACATCAACGAAGAAAACGATCTCTTCTACAACGGCCTCAACAAGGTCTACAACGGCATCATTCCTCCCGGCGTCGGCGGCTTTGACGATAAAACGGCCAATCCGTACCAAGGCCCGGACCTGGAAAAAGCCAAGAAACTGCTCGCGGAAGCGGGGTATCCGGGCGGCAAAGGGCTGCCCGAACTCCAGTACTGCGGCGGCAACAACGCCCGCACGATGGAACAGGCCGCGAACTTCATTCGCAACGTAAAACGCATCGGAGTTAAAATTCGCTACGACGCGATGCGCTTCGCCGAACTCTCGGCCAAACTCAAACAAAAGCGCTGCCAAATGATGGGACTGGCGTGGGGCGGAGACTGGCCCGACGCGCAAAACTTCATTCAGCTCGCCTACGGCCCGAATAAATCACCGGGATCGAACAACGCGAACTACGACAGCCCGAAACTCAACAAAATCTACGAACAGGCGTCGGTGATGCCCGACACGCCGGAGCGCAATAAACTCTACGCGGAGATGAACGCAATCGCGATCGAGGACTCGGCCTACATGGGTTCGATGGCCCGCACGCGCGACTACCTCATCCCCTTTGGCACGAAGAACTTCAAACCCGAGGAAATGATCCACACGCACGCGAAGTACATCCGCCTCGATAAGTGGGATAACAAGGAGAAATAACTCTTGCTGACCTTTATCGGGCGCAAATTCCTCGCGATGATTCCGACGCTCTTTGGAGTGTCGATCCTCGTGTTTGTGATCTTCAACGTCGTGGGAGACGACCCGGTCTACCTGTACCTCGGCAAAAACGCAACCGCCGAAGACGTGGAGATCCTGCGCCAATCCCTGGGACTCGATAAACCCCTGTGGATGCAGTATCTGGTCAGCATGAAGGAACTTCTGACCTTCGATCTCGGCTATTCCATGTCCTCGAAACAGAAGATCACCGACATGTTCATCAAGGGCGCGGGGCCGTCGATTGCATTAACCCTGCCAGCGCTGATCATGTATTCGGGGATCTCGATCATACTGGGACTCGTCTGCGCCTTTTATCGCGGCACCTGGGTCGACAAATCAATCGCGGTTCTCGCCACAATCGGCATGTCGATTTCCTATGTCGCTGTGATGATCTTCGCGCAATATTTCATCGCGTTTATGCCGATTGAAAAATGGGGAATAGAACTCTTCCCGATCACGGGATATGAGACGGGTTTCCCGGACTGCATTCCCTACATCATCCTGCCCAACCTCATCACCGTGTTCGTGGCGCTGGGCTACAACACACGCTTCTTCCGCTCCATCGCGGTAGAAGAGATGAATAAGGACTATATCCGCACGGCACGCGCCTACGGGGCTAACACACGCACGATCCTCTTCAAACACGTGCTCAAGAACATCATGATCCCTATCATCGCCCGCGTCGTGGTCACCTTGCCGTTTATGATCACGGGATCGTTCCTGCTTGAACAGTTCTTCGTGGTCCCGGGGCTCGGATATAAATTACTTCACGCGATCGAGTCGGCCGACTTCAAGGTGGTTCGCACCTTCACCATGCTGATCGCCACCCTCGTTGTCATCACCAACGCCTTCGCCGACATTCTCAACAGCATGGTCGACCCCCGGGTAAAACTCTCATGACCACGGCCACGCTCGAAAAGCCCGTCAAAAAAGAGCCGCGCTTTGGCGAGTCGCTTTTCACCAAGTCCGTCCGCAAATTTCGGCGCGACCGCCTCGGCATGGCGAGCCTGAGCATTGTCGGGGTGTATGCCGTCATCGCGCTGTGCGTGAAACTGGGCCTCTTCTGCTCGCTCGATCTTACGACCACTCCGGTCGGCCCGCAGCACATCGCCCCCGGGCAAACCTATCAGCACATCCTCGCCGATGGCAAAACGGAAGAGCGCGTCTCGTGGTTTGGAACTGACATCCGCGGCAACTCGGTCGGCCGCAAACTGATCTACAGCATCAAGCAGGCCTTCGCCATAGGCATCATGGTGGCTTTCTTCTCCGTTCTGATCGGCGTCGTTTTGGGATCCATCTCCGGCTATTTTGGAGGTAGAGTCGACGACTTCCTGTTGTGGGTGTATACGTCGATGAGTTCGGTCCCCTATATTTTGTGGATCATCGCGATCTCGTATGCGTTCGGGAAGGGTTTCCTTGGCGTCATTGTTGCGCTGTCCTCGACCTTCTGGGTTGGGGTGTATTTCAACATCCGCGCCGAGGTCCGGCGGCTCAAAGAGATGGAGTACGTGTTGGCGTCTGAGTCCTTTGGCATGACGCGCATGCGCATCATCTTCGGCGACATCCTCCCCAACATGACGCACCTTATTTCGATCTTCCTTTCCCTGAACTTCATCGCGGCCATTAAAAACGAGGTTATTTTGGCGTTCCTCGGCCTGGGCATCGCGGGCGAACCGTCTTGGGGGGGAATGATCTCTTCGGCGCGGCTCGATCTGATCGCCGGCAAATGGTGGGAAGTCACCGGCGCGACGATCCTTCTCTTCATCCTCGTCATGGCCTTCAACTTGTTTACCGACTCCCTGCAGGACGCCTTCGACCCTAAAAAAGTCGGATAAACCCTCAAATCCTCCCGATATTGCGTTTTTTCAGGGTTCCCCTTACCCTTTCTTAGAATGGCGCGAATACTCGTGGTAGACGACGATGTCGGTTACTGTGGACTGCTCAATGAGCTGCTCTCTGGGGAAGGACACATCATAATAGAGGCGATGGACGCCAAAGAAGCACTTTGGCTTTTGGACAACGAATTTGGTCTAAAACCGCCCGATCTCATCATCACGGACTTCAACATGGCCGAAATAAACGGCTATGAGTTCATTTCCCAACTCCGCATTCAGGAACGATACACTGACATGCCGATCTTAATGATTAGCGGCACGTCGAAGAAGATCGAACATCTCCTTAAAATGAACGGAATTGAATACCTCCCCAAGTCGTCCTCAAATTCGAAAATTCAATCGATGATCGATTCCCTAATCGGATCCGCAGTGAAACCCCAAAAAGTGGAGGAAGAAGAAGAGAAGATGGAAGAATTTTCCACCATTTCTGAGTTCCTTCCAACTGAACCTCTACTCATTATTAAGCCCTTGGAGAAAGAACCACCTCCTCGGCTTCCAACACTTCCTCGCACTGTAGAGCCGAGTCCGCCCACAAACGTCATCATCCCTCCCAGATTTGGTTTGGAAGAACCCCTACTCACAGCGAAGCCCTTAGAGAAAGAACCACCGCCTCGGCCGCCGAAACTTCCCCGTATCATACAGCCGCCCCCACCCGCAAACGTCGTCATCCCTCCCGGATTCCCTAAAGAAGAATCCAATTCCGAGGTCCTTCCTGCAAAACCCCTTCTCACTGCTAAGCCCCTAGAGAAAGAACCACCGCCTCGGCTTCCAACACTGCCTCGCATCGCACACCAAAGCCCGCCCGTAAACGTCATCATCCCTCCCGGATTTCATTGGGAAGATTCCAATTCGACAGAACCTGATGATATCGTGTCCCGCAGTGTGGAACTTACCCAGATGATCGAAGTCGGCAATGACCATGAAGAAAAATCCCGCACTCAAGCCGAGGAATCCATCGAAATCGACGATGCCTCCCCGGTCGCACGCCTCATCAGCGAATTTTTAGAAGAGGCTATTCAGCGCAAAGCATCCGACATCCATATTGAACCCCAACGTTCTTACGTTCAGGTTCGTGTACGCGTAGATGGAGCGCTTCAGCGCCTTGTCCGCCTGCCAATTTCAGTCTCAGAAAGAATCACCGCCCGCATTAAAATATTAAGCGATCTCAACATCACCGAAAAACGACTTCCCCAGGATGGCCAATTTTCCTACGCGAGTCCGAAAGGGCAGAAAATCAAGCTTCGCGTGAGCACGTTGCCGTCCGCCTTTGGGGAAAAGGTGGTCTTGCGTTTACTGTCCTCGAATTCACTAGCGGTGGATCTTGACACGCTCGGTCTCTCGACACGAAATCGTGATCTTCTCAAACGCGTCCTCCAGTCGGAAAGCGGCCTCATTCTCACCACGGGTCCCACAGGAAGCGGGAAAACAACAACGCTTTATACCTTGCTCCGTACCCTAAACCTGCCCTCTAGAAATATCGTAACGGTGGAAGATCCCATCGAATATGAGATTGACGGCCTTACCCAAGTCCAGGTTAATTCTAAAATCGGATACACCTTCGAGAAAGTCCTTCGATCATTTCTCCGGCAAGATCCCAACGTCATGCTCATAGGAGAAATCAGAGATATTGAGACGGCGGAGATCGCGCTGAAGGCCGCTGTCACCGGCCATATGGTCTTATCTACGCTGCATACAAACGATGCGCCAAGCGCAATCCAACGACTGATCTCAATGGGACTGCCGCCCTATTTGGTCGCAGCAGCGACCCGGCTAGTCATCGCCCAACGTCTCATTCGTCTATTGTGCCCGGAATGCAAAAAGGAAGGTTCCCTCACTCATGAAGAAGAATCCCTATTGAGTTTGCAGGAGAAGACCGATCTGGAACAGATATATAGACCAGTGGGCTGTGAGCGGTGTCATAACTCCGGCTACCAAGGACGACGCGCCATTTTCGAATTCATGCCTGTGCTTAGTGACAGAGTCCGGGATTTAATTACCCAGCAAGCCAGTCTTGATGCTCTAGCCGCGGCATCAAAAAAAGAGGGAAGAGAGTCCCTGCGCGCTGAAGCCCTTCGCTTTCTGCAAAGCGGCCGAACCTCCCCCGAAGAAGCCTTCCCGTACGCTTGTTAACCCGTTTCGATGGCCAATTTGATCGCCGAAACGGCGGCTGCGTGCAGACGTTCCATGGGACAGGGTTTTGGCAAAACCCCAAAGACATTCGCCTCCGATTCCAGCGAGGTTCGTTCCTTTTCCGATAACTTGGATGCGGTACAGATGATGATCGGTACCTTCGCAAACTCTGGCTTGCGCTGAAGTTGGCGTGCGACCTCCAACCCATCGATGCCCGGCATCATTAAATCGCAAAAAATAACGTCCGGGCGAAAACTCTCAACCAGGCCGATCCCAATCGATCCGCTATTGGCAATTTTAACGTCGCAATCATGGGCAAACAGCATTTCGATGACTTCGCAGAAACTCTGATTGTCATCGATCACAACGATTCGCGACTCTCGTGATTCTCGTGATTCTCGTGATTCTGAAATCCCGCTCATTTCATGGGGAGTACGAACTCTTCAACCTTCTTTAAAAACCGCTTAATCTCGATAGGCTTGATCACATAACCTTTCGCGCCCCTGGCGAAGGCGGCCTCGACATCCTTTCCTAACTGTTCGCCGGTGACCATCAGGACTGGGATTTCATTGAGCTCCGGGACTTGGCGCATCTCTGCCAAGGTTTGCAATCCGGTCCAACCAGGCATATTGATGTCGAGTAATATGAGGCGCGGGTCTACTTCCTTTGCCGCCTCTAGGCCTTTCTTTCCGTCCTCCGCCTTTTCAACGGTGTATCCCTGGCTCAAGAGAACATCCTCAATCAGTTCTCGGATAGGTTCGGAGTCATCAATGACGAGGACAGGGCGGGGGGTGTTTGGGTCGCGCTTTTTTTTGAAGAAATCGAATGCCATGTGGTTAGTGTACGGGTATGGGGGATTTTGGCAAGGGGCTGGGAGAGAGCGCGTTATTGGGAGTCTTGCGATAAGAATTCAGCGATGGATTCTAAGTCTTTTGACGCTTGGGAAGAGCAATTTATGTGCCATGTTTATTGATACTTCACAACGACGGTGATCGTATTCGACCTTAACCAGCCCTCAGGGCTTTTATGGATTTCGCCTACCGGAATCCGGACTTTCCCGGTGGGGGACATTTCGTCTGAACTATCCTCGGAAATTTCCTGTGAATAAACCACGATTCGGTCGGTTTGCATCAGCAGTCCCGTCATAAAGCGACTGCATTCACCTTGCAGAAATTTTTTGTCGTGGTATTTTTCGCGATTCCACTTAGGCAGACTTCGCGCGAGGCGCGCCAGAACGTAGCCATTTTTTTTGCATTTTCGGATCCTGTTCTGTTTTGCTAACTCCTCTGCTCCCGCAAGGTCTGAGATGGGAGCCACATCACAGGAGCAATGCCCATCGGTTACGACCACCCAGTTCGTTGAGGGCGCGTCCAGGTTTTCAAGGGTGGGTGAATGGGCGTCTGAAATATGGAGTTTATCACCGGCGCTTACAATAATGCTTGCCAGGTCCAGATCGGTTCCCAAAAAAAAGTATTTGCACATCATCTCAAGCTCAGCCCCTTCAAAAAAAGTATACCCCTGCGTGCGCCTAATAACCATTAAGCGCCGCTCTAAGATGTCGCCAACTGTCTCCAGGAAAAAAGGAAGGAAAACTCTAAGAAAGGAAA
>NVTF01000036.1 GCA_002401485.1 Elusimicrobiota bacterium
AAGCGCCGCGAGACACGCCTTTGCCCGGTGGCCTTCCACATCGATCGGCGCATTCCAAAACGCCATAATGCAATCCCCGATATATTTATCAACGACCCCCTTGCGATCAAGGATATTGTCGGAGAGAGGCGTCAAAAAGCGGTTGAGAAAATTAATGAGAGACTCGGGAGACATCTTCTCAGAGATCGATGTAAAATGCGCGATATCCAAGAAGAGAATTGTCATATCCCGCTTGACGCCGCCGAGAGTCAATTGCTCCGGGTTCTTCACGAGGATGGCGACAACTTCAGGAGCAACATACTGACCGAACATGGCACGCACCTGGGCTTTCTGCTGCTGCTCAAGCATCGTTTTATGAATCAAGAGAACCGAGAAGGTGGAAACCAATGCGATGAGCGGCGTCCAAAACTCAATCAAGTAATAGTTCAAGAAGGCGATGTAGTTAAAAACAATCCAACCTACGAGCACCGCAGCAAACGCCGCGCTCGCTTGCAGCGCGGGCAGGGACACGAATCGAAAAGCCAGGAAAATGAACAAGGGGATCAAGGTAAAGGTCGTTGCCGCCGTCACCTTTCTCAACCAACGTTTGTTGAGAACATTATCGATCATATTCGCGTGCACCAGCACACCGGGTGTTTTGCCGTTAAACGCGGTCGGATAATGATCGTGCCAACCCAACGCGGTTGATCCAACGAGGACAACGGCGTCTTTAAGGGCCTCTTCCTCCTCCTCCATCAATTCGTTGTCGTAGATATCGAGCGCCGAAATTCTTAAGAAGGCGGTCTGCCCGGGCTGCTCGTAGGCTTGGCCGTCATCGGTATACTCAACTTCCGGCGCCTCCTCTCCCCGTAGATTCAGCTCAAATTCATTAACACCGGCATCGCGAACAATTTCATCGGGGGTTTTATTCAAATAAGAGGCAAGCGCGGCCAACCCAAGGGAGGGAACACGATTCTCATCCGTCGTCCAGTTTAAACGGTTGCCCCCTTCCCGGCCCGCCAGAAGCGCCACCTCCCTCACCGTGCCATCATGATCGATGAGCAGCGGATTGACGAGACCATACAGTTTGGTTTTCTCATTCAAAGCCTTAAATGGATACAGCCATGTGATCAGCGCCTGGGTTTTCCATTCCAGATTGGCGGTATCGCCCATGATCGAATGAATCAATCGATCGGCATATTTTTCCGACACTTTCAGCAAGGCGGCATCATCCTTGGGGTTGGACTTTTCGAGGAACATAATATCCAAGGCCACCGTCTTTACCCCAGCCTTAAACAGGTTCTCGATGATCGGAACGTAGTGGTGGCGAGGAATCGGAAAGGTTCCGATCTCTTGAAGAAATTCATCGTCGATCGCGACGATGACAACACGTTTGTCGGCTTGGGACATGCCGCGAAACTGAAACATCATATCGCGCCACGAATTATCCCAGGATCGAAAATTACCGAACAGGGCGATCAGCATCATGATGGCGCCAAATCCCCACGCAAAATACACGGGGAAATTCGTCGACCTGGACTCGCCGATGCCGGCATCGCCGGCAGTCTTCGGTTCAGAAGCCTTCTTAGCCGGTTCGACCGCTTTATCTTCAGTGGCTACAGTGTTGTCTTCAGGCATAAGTGATGCTTCGATAGGCTAGCAGGAGCGGCCAAAAATGGCAATAGGGGGTGGGCATTTTTAAATTATTCGATTGTGGCTTATGTCGATCCACAGACGGACGGATTTTATTTTGAATCCCCCGGACCCTAATTGGCGTTAACCGGGGGGTCAAAATAAATCCGTCCGCCTGTGGATCTGAGCAAATCGAATTTTTAAAGAAGTGCTGGATAACCGAAAAAAAGCCTCTATAAAAACTCAATTCGTTAGAATTTTAAATTATTTTTTGAGGAGAGGGCCCAAAGCCCCCCACGGGGAGAGGGGGGGATTTAGGTTCGTTCAAAAGCTAAATGCATAGTACCTGTCCCCCTTAGAGGCCAAGCCTCGCGAAATACTGGGTCCAGTTGGGGAAATACGAGAGCGTCCAGGTCGAGAGCCAACCAAACCAGCCGGAAGCCAAGGCCACACCCACAAACATCAGACAAACACCCGTGGCCTTTTCAATTAACGGAAGCTTGGGTTTGATCTTATTGAGCACCGGAATCATGCGTTCAATGGCGAGAGCACAGATAAACAGGGGAATCGCAAAACCCAGGGAATAGACCGACAACAGCACCATGCCTTCCCAAACCGATCCGGAACGCGACGCCAAGAGGAGAATGCCCGCAAGTACCGGGCCGACACACGGCGTCCAACCGGCCGCAAACGCGCTGCCCACCAGCACCGACCCAAAAAAGCCGGCGGGTTTTTCCTGATAATGGAAGCGCGCTTCTTTATATAGGAAGCCGATCTTCAACAGACCGACCATCCACATGCCCATCAGCACAAGCGCCGCGCCGCCGATGCGTTCGATCCAATCCCGGTAGGCGAACAACTGCCCTCCCACGGCGGAGGCGGACGCCCCCATTAATATAAATACCGCGGAAAAGCCGACGATGAAGCATAAGGAATGCAATACGGTCAGGCGTCGTCCCTTGCCCGACTCCAGTTCGGAAAACGATGTTCCCGTCAGGAAGGCAAGGTAGACCGGAATCAACGGCATGACGCACGGCGACAAAAAACTCGCTAGACCGGCAACGAACGCGAGTCCGAGCTGTCCCATTAAGCCGCTTGTGCCGCTCCCATGAATTTCTCTTCCACCGTTTTTCCGATCTCGGAAAGATTCTCCACGACGGTGACGCCGTTGGCTTCCAAGGCCGCAACCTTGTCGGCGTGACCGCCCGAGCCGCCTTCAATGATCGCACCCGCGTGCCCCATCGTGCGACCGGGAGGCGCTGTTTTCCCCGCGATAAACGCGAAGACGGGTTTGGACATATGGTTTTTAGCGAACTCCGCCGCTTCTTCTTCCGCGGTCCCCCCGATCTCTCCGATGAGAACAACGGCCTTGGTTGCTTCATCCTCTTCGAAGAGACGCAGAATATCGATGTGCGTTGAACCCGCAATGGGATCGCCGCCGATGCCGATCACCGTCGACTGGCCGATGCCGCGCTGCGTCAGCTGCCACACCGCCTCGTAGGTCAAGGTGCCGGAACGCGATACCAGCCCGATCGGTCCGTCGGCTTTATGGATGTAGCCCGGCATGATGCCGGCTTTAATCTGGCCCGGTGTAATAATGCCGGGGCAATTGGGACCCACCAACCGGACGGTTTGTCCCGCTGCGTTTCGGCGCTGCAAATCTTTTTTGACGCGCGCCATGTCAAGCACGGGCACACCCTCGGTGATGGTGATGATAAGCTTCACACCCGCATCAGCCGCTTCCAGCATGGCGTCCGCGGCAAACGGCGGCGGCACAAAAATCAGCGCGGAGTCGACCCCCTCATTCTTGACGGCCTCATGCACGGTGTTAAACACCGGTACACCGAGATGGGTCTGCCCGCCCTTTCCGGGCGTTGCTCCCGCAACAATGCCTTTGCCGTATTTCAGGCACTGCTCGGCGTGAAACGACCCGGCGGAACCGGTAATACCGGACACAACCATGCGACTGTTTTTATCGAGAAGAATGCTCATTTGGATTCCCCAGCGGCCGCGACTGCCTTCTGCGCGGCTTCCCATAAACTGTCCGCCTGTTCCATCTTAATACCTGAATCCTGAAGCAAGGCTTTGCCTTCCTTCACATTCGTTCCCTCGAGGCGAACGATGAGGGGAAGCTTCAAATCAACGGCCTTCGCCGCGGCAATCACGCCGTTGGCGATGGTATCGCAGCGCATGATGCCGCCGAAAATATTAACCAACACGGCCTTCACTTTCGAATCTCGAAGAATAATTTTCAACGCCTTGGTGACCTGCTCCTCGTTAGCGCCGCCGCCGACATCCAAAAAGTTCGCCGGGGATCCGCCCGCGAGGCTGACGGTATCCATCGTGCCCATCGCCAGGCCCGCGCCGTTGACCATGCAGCCGATATTGCCGTCGAGGCCAATGTAGGAAAGACCGGTTTTTTTGGCCTCGCGCTCCAATTCGGAAATCTCCGGATCCCGCCGCGCGGCCAGTTCCTTCTGGCGAAATAAAGCGTTGTCATCGGTGACCATCTTGCCGTCCAACGCGATCAGTTCGTCTTCGGGAGTCAGGATCAACGGGTTTACCTCGACGAGCGACGCGTCCAATTTCAGAAAAACCTGCACCAAGCGCGACGCCATCTTCACAAACGCTCCGATTTGTTTTTGCGGAATGTTGAGATCAAACGCCAAACGCCGGCCTTGATACGGCTCCAGGCCCCGGTCCGGGTCGACCGGCATTTTGAGGATCACTTCGGGCTTTTCGTGGGCCAATACCTCAATTTCGATGCCGCCTTCGGCCGAGGCGATGATGGTCGGCATACCCGATTTTCGGTCCATTACAACAGAGAAATAGATTTCCCGGGCGATATCGGAGGCCTGATCCACCAAAACCTCTTCAACCTTGAGCCCTTTGGCATCGGTTTGATGGGTCACCAACTGCATGCCCACCATTTTCTCGGCGATTTCCCGCGCTTCGGCCTCGGTTTTCGCCAATTTGACTCCGCCGCCCTTGCCCCGGCCGCCGGCCAGCACCTGGGCTTTCAGCACCCAAGGGCCGTCCCCGGCTTTTTTCAGCGCCGCATCGATATCGTTGGCGTCGCGAATCACGCCTCCCGTCGATGGAACGGCAATTCCGAACGTCTTAAAAATTTCTTTGGCTTCGTATTCAAGCAGCTTCATGGTGGCAGAATCTCCGAGGGTTCAAGTAAGCGTCTCAGTCATTTTAGGATATCAAGGAGCAGGGGGGCGAGCCGGATAACTATGAGCCGGCTCAACAACCAAATACTGATCTATTTGCTACGATTGAGGAAGACCACTATGTCCCCTAAAATTGATCCTTTCATTGAAAAAGTCGGTAATCTCAACGAGATTCGACACATCGCCGCAGAGGAATCAACGCCCTACGGGCAGATTATCGAACTTTTGCACCAAAAGCGCCTGCCGTCAGTCACGTTGACCTCAGGCGACGCCGTGACGGGAATTTTCACCGAACGCGATATTCTCAACAAATGCCTTCTCGAGAACATCGATGACAAAACTCCCATCTCGGAACTCATGACCCGCAATCCAATGACAATTCAAACGTCGTCGACGATCGGCTGCGCGATTGAAATCATGCACGACAGGCGGATCCGCAATTTGCCTCTGCTGGATGAGAGCGGCAAGCTTGTCGGTCTGTTGACGGTCGGTCGCCTGATTCGTTTTCTTGCCAATCATCACCCAGCCGAAGTCGTGAATCTCCCCCCAAGACCCAGCCAGGTCACCGAACAAGTAGAAGGAGCATAATGCCAGCAAAGACGAAAGGTCCAGACGAGAAAGAGACAGATGTGAAAAAAGAAAAAGAAGTCGAAGAAATTGAAGCGGTTACGATCCGGTTTGCCGGGGACTCGGGCGACGGCGTTCAGCTGACCGGCGGCCAGTTCACCACCGCGACCGCCATGGCCGGAAACGATCTCAGCACCTTGCCTGATTTCCCGGCTGAAATCCGTGCGCCCGTAGGCACCTTGCCGGGCGTCAGCGGCTTCCAAATTCATTTCTCGTCGAGAGATGTGCTGACTCCGGGTGACGAGCCCGAAGTTCTGGTGGCGTTTAATCCTGCGGCCCTGAAGGCAAACATTAAAGACCTCGTCAAAGGCGGGACGGTCATCGTCAACGTCGATTCCTTCACCGCGCAAAACTTTAAGAAGGCGGGCATCGCCGAGAATCCCCTGAAAGACGGGTCCCTCGATGCCTACAAGGTCATCCAGGTACCGATGACAATGTTGACGGGCAAGGCGCTTGAAGATCTCGGCATGTCGGCAACCCAGGTCTCGCGGTGTAAGAATTTCTTTGCGCTCGGCATCATGTATTGGGCTTACGGCCGCACGCTGGACGCGACGCTGGGGTGGATTAAAAATAAGTTTAAGAAAGTCCCGATGATCGTTGAAGCCAATACCCGCGCGCTGCATGCGGGCCACGCCTTCGCGGAAACGACCGAAGTTTTTCAGCATACCTACCATGTAAAGAAGGCACCGATCGCACCGGGCAAATACCGCAACATCACCGGCAACGAAGCCACCGCACTCGGCCTCGTCGCTGCCCAGCAGCTTTCGGGCCATCAACTCTTCTACTCGACCTACCCGATCACGCCGGCGTCGGATGTGCTTCACGCACTCGCGAAGCTTAAGTCCTTTGGCGTAAAAACCGTCCAGGCAGAAGATGAACTCGCCGGCGTGGGCATGGCGATCGGCGCGTCGTTTGGCGGACTGCTTGCCGTCACCGGAACCAGCGGTCCCGGCTTGGCGCTTAAGGCCGAGGCCATCGGCCTCGCCGTCATGACGGAATTGCCGCTCGTGATCATCAACGTGCAGCGCGGCGGCCCCTCAACGGGGCTTCCGACAAAAACAGAACAAAGCGATCTGCTGCAAGCCCTTTACGGCCGAAACGGCGAATGCCCCGTCGGCGTCGTCGCCCCCGCAACTCCAGGTGAATGCTTCACCGCCATCATCAAGGCCTGCCGCCTCGCGATGAAATACCGGACCCCGGTGATTTTCCTTTCCGATGGATATCTCGGAAACGGTTCCGAACCCTGGCGCCTACCCGATGTCGACATGCTGCCCAAGTTCGACATTTCCCATGAGCCGGGTGCGTCCCCCGACGAGTTCCAGCCCTACAAACGCGACCCGGTCACCTTGGCGCGTCCATGGGTTCTTCCCGGCACGCCCGGCTATGAACACCGCATCGGCGGTCTGGAAAAGCAGGAAAACACGGGCAACGTAAATTACGAACCCGACAATCACGAAAAGATGTGCCGTATCCGGGCCGAAAAAATCGAACGCATGACCGCGGACATTCCCAAGCTCAGCATTCTCGGGGAGCCCAAGGGCAAGGTTCTCGTTGTCGGCTGGGGCTCCACCTACGGTGCCATCACCACGGCCGTGAAACAAGCCCAAGAAGAAGGCCAATCGGTTTCCGCGATTCACCTGCGCTACATCAGCCCGATGCCCTCGGATTTGGGAGACATCCTCAAGAATTACGAGCGGGTTTTGATTCCCGAGATGAATCTCGGCCAACTCAGCCTCCTGATTCGAGCCCGCTACCTCGTGGACGCGGTCGGGCTGCACAAGGTCAAAGGACAGCCGTTTAAGGTTTCCGAGATCCGAGAAAAAATTACCGCACTGATTGTAGGCAAGGAGTAATCCGATGACGGACCGAACATTCCCGACACCCAACACCCCCCCGGCGCTCAAGCGCAAGGACTTCGTGTCCGACCAAATGGTGCGCTGGTGCCCCGGCTGCGGCGACTTCGCCATTTTAGCCCAGGTCCAGAAAACGCTGCCCACGCTCGGCATCCCGAAAGAAAAGATTGTGTTCATCTCCGGCATCGGCTGCTCAAGCCGTTTCCCGTACTACATGGACACCTACGGCTTTCACACAATCCACGGCCGTGCCCCAACTTTCGCGACGGGTCTTAAATGCGCCCGCCCGGATCTGCAGGTCTGGGTCGTCACCGGCGACGGCGACGGTCTCTCGATCGGCGGCAACCACTTGATGCACGCGCTCCGCCGCAACATCGACATCAACATCCTGCTATTTAACAACAGAATCTACGGCTTGACTAAGGGTCAGTATTCACCGACGTCTCATCGCGGAAAGGTCTCAAAATCCAGCCCGGCCGGCTCGATCGACCGTCCGATTTTTCCGCTGCGCACCGCCCTTGCCGCCGAAGCGACCTTCGTCGCCCGCGCAGTGGACTCCGATGTGGTGCATTTGGCCTCGATCCTCGAACGCGCCGCCAAACACAAGGGCACGTCCTTTGTTGAGATCTATCAGAACTGCATCGTCTTTAACGACGGCGTCTTCGAAGATGTCGAGTCCCGCGCGACCCGCGACGACTTCGCCCTCAAACTCGAACACGGCAAACCGATGATTTACGGCAAAGACCGCGACCGCGGCATTCGCATGAAGGACGGTATTACTCCCGAAATCGTGACCTTTAAGCCGGAGAACCCGCCAAAGGACTTGTTGGTGCACAACGAAAACGCCGGTGCTGAATTCGCCTACATGCTCACCCATCTTGAGCCGCCGGAATTTCCGACGCCGGTGGGGGTGTTCCGTTCTGTCGAGGAAGCGACCTACAACGACTTGCTCGACGCGCAGATTGAATCCGCCAAAAAACCGGGTGCCAATGATCTGAGCAAATTGATCGCGGGCGCCGAAAACTGGGAGGTCGCGAAATGATTTGTCCCGATTGCGCCCACGTCAATATCGACGGTGCTGACAACTGTGAAGAATGCAACACGGACCTGAGTGCTGTTTGCGCTGCGCCTCAGGGTCTGACCAAAAAAATTATCGAAGGCACGATCGCCGACCTGCAGCCACGGGACGCGATCACAGTCGATCCCAGGCAGTCCATTCCTGACGTCATCAAATTGATGCGCGAAAAGAAAACGGGCTGCATTCTTGTGGTCGAAAACGGCGATGTCAGCGGCATCATGACCGAACGCGATTTATTGTTCGGCGTTGCGGGCGTTAAGGATCCCGAAGACGCGGATATGATGGCGCTGATGCACCCGGATCCGGTTTGCCTAAAAGAAGACGACCCGGTTTCCTTTGCCTTTCACCACATGAGCGTCGGCGGCTTCCGGCACATCCCGATCCTGCGCCAGAGCGGGACACTCGGCATGATCTCGGCGAGAGATTTGCTGAGCTATCTGTCGCCTCCTAAGTAAAAACCCTTTAACAATAAGCTTTATTGGAAGCCGCCTTTTGGCGGCTTCTTCTTTTTGGCATGAATATTGCTTCACCTTCAGTGAATCATGCTTCCAATAATATTCGCCGTTCTCGCTTTCTGCTTCATCCTCGAACGGGCTCATCCAGGCTGGCAGCTCCCCTCCGTTAAAACCTGGCCAATCCGCGTAATTGTTGTTAATTTCATCCAACTGGGCATTGTTCTTTTAGCCGGCGTCACCTGGGAGAAGTGGCTTTCCACCTGGTCCTTTTTGCATCTCTCGGATCATGCCTCCCCCCTCCTTGGCGGCCTTCTCGCCTATTTTGTTGCGACCTTCGTTTTCTATTGGTGGCACCGGTGGCGCCACACAGTCGACTTTTTATGGCTGGCCTTCCATCAAATCCACCACAGCCCCAGCCGGCTGGAAGTGATCACCTCCTTCTACAAACACCCGCTCGAGATGATTATCAACTCGATCATCGGCAGCATCATTGTTTTCCGGTTCCTAGGACTGAGCTACGAGGCTGCCGCGATCTATACGCTGTTCACCGCCCTTGGCGAATTCTTTTATCACACGAATGTCCGCACGCCGCGATGGATCGGGTTCTTCTTCCAGCGCCCTGAAATGCACCGCATTCATCACCAGTACCGGCGTCATAAGAACAACTATGGCGACATCACGTGGTGGGACATGATGTTTGGCACGTATGAAAATCCGCAGGAATGGACACAGACGTGCGGGTTTAATGAGGGGCTGGAAGAGAAGTTGATTCCGATGCTGGCGTTTGAAGACGTGCATGCCCAAGAAGTATCGGTACCTCAGGGATGATACGAGAAGCATCTGCATCCATGAAGGTCCGCCGCAAATGGGCGATTATTCAAGTCGTTAGAATAGGGGCGAATTTAGTTTTAGCCGGAATGGTCATGTTCTTCTCCTTGCACTCTGGACCCTCCGGTTTATTTATAGCCGGCTGCGCAGGCATCGGATACGTGATCTGGCTGTTCTACACGACCTCGAAAATAAGCCTCTACCTCCGAGGAAGAGGGCATCCACTGGCAACGGATCTCAACGATGAGATCGATGTAGGGGCCAAATTCGAGAAATCGATTGGCAGGATTCTTCTAATTGGTATTTTGTTATTTGGCGGGTGCTGCTATACGGTCTATCAAAAATTTCAACCGATGCTGCGTAAATTTGCGCAGGAAGATACTCGACGCGACGCCGGCTCGATCCGGTCCGGCCTATCCATCTATTACGGGGACCAGGAAGGCGTATATCCCACGTCCATCGAGGAGTTAACTCTGAGAGAAAAATACATCACGAAAATTCCAAAAGCGAAGTCGTTAGCAGCAGGACATGAAGATTCCTCAAGGGTTTCATACGGGATCGAGGTAAACGACGACGCCGGTTGGATGTACAACAATGTTGCGGCCGACCCGAACTTCGGGACCCTCTGGATCAACTGCACGCACACCGACATGAAGGGCAATACGTGGGACAGCTACTGACGGAACTTTTCCTCCCCCTCATCCGTAGAAAGAGGAGATGGCAATACAAATTGAACCGGGACTTCCCGGACAGCGCTGGCAGAGAACGACTTGCAAATCTCCAAATGAATTCCCCCTTGACACATAACACTATGTGTTACATACTACTTAGTAGTAGCCCCCGCTAGTGAAACGTACATTCATTGAGACCACTAGCTTTCGAAAATATGCAGATTCGATCGACAACGATTTAGCTAGAAAAATACAGGGCTCCTTACTAAAACGTCTTAACGGTGGAGATATTGTTCGAGGAACAGGCGGCATCCGGAAACAACGGTTTGAAGATGCGGGAAGAAAAAAAGGAAAGAGGGGCGGCCTCAGGTTTCTATATCTTGATTTACCGCATGTAGAGAAAACGTATCTGCTTTACCTTTACGGAAAGAATGAAAAAGATGACATTTCAAATGAGGAAAAGAAAAAACTTCGCGCACTCGTCGCAGCGCTAAAGAAAGAGGCTCGATAAAAATGGCTAAGACCAAATTGGGACGGGAACTCATCAGCGGACTTAAGGAAGCGATCACTTTTGAAAAGGGAAGGAAGAAACTTCGCGTTTCCACAATAGAGATTCCTGAACCTGCACGCAAGTGGAAAAAGAAGGAAATCGTTAAGCTGCGAAAAGAGTGCCTCAATGTTAGCCAGCCGATCTTTGCCTCTTGCTTGAGCGTCACAGTTTCCGCAGTACGCGCGTGGGAACAAGGGCAAAAATCTCCGGGTGGTCCGGCCCGTCGGTTGCTTGAAATCGTGGAACTTGACCCGGAAGTTTTTCGGAAATTGGCGCATGCCCAGATGTCTTAAACATCAAACGCAATGCCGTAACGCCCACCTGAGGGAACTTTTCCGCCCCCTCATCCGTACTAGGATGAGATGGCGATACAAATTGAACCGGGACTTCCCGGACGTCTCATCGTGCGGTTTGCGTATTCACCCGAGCGTGTGGCCAAAATAAAGGCGATCCCCGGACGCCGCTGGCATCCGGAGCAACGGCTCTGGTCGGTCCCCGACAACGACAGCGTCTTACACCTGCTTCCCAGCGCTTTCGAAGACGAGCTGATCGAGAGGACGATCCGAGCGGAAGTCCCGGATTCCAAAGTATATATCGCGAAATTACGCGAAGCCGTTAAGATGCGGCACTACAGTCCACGCACCGCAGACGCCTATGCGAGTTGGGTTTTCCGTTATATGCAATTCTGCGGGAAGCGTCCGGAAGAAACTGGCAAGGAGGATATCGCACGTTTCCTTTCAGCCCTCGCCGAACACTCAAACGTCAGCGCATCGACACAAAGCCAAGCGCTTAACGGGCTGGCATTCTTCTTCACCCATGTCCTGGGAAGAGATATCGGCTTTATTGATGGGATCGCGCGCGCGAAACGGGCCCGCGGCCTACCGACGGTTCTATCACGAGCCGAAGTAAAAATGATTCTTGAGAAGATGGATGGAGTGACAAAGTTAATGGCGGTGCTTCTCTACGGGACGGGGATGCGTTTGATGGAATGCTGCGAACTCCGGGTAAAGGACTTGGATTTTCAACAACGCCAGACAATCGTCCGCTCGGGGAAAGGAGGCAAGGGCCGCATTACGATGCTGCCTAATACACTTCAGGCGGCTCTCATTCGGCATCTGGATGTGGTTAAGGCGCTGCACAAAAAAGATCTAGAGATGAGGCTCGGGGCGGTCGCGCTGCCGACCGCTCTTGGAAGGAAGTATCCGAATGCTCCGAAGGAATGGGGGTGGCAATGGGTTTTTCCCGCGCCGGGTCATTATGTTGACCGGGAGACGGGAGAGACTAGAAGGCACCATTTGCATGAGTCGATTCTTCAGAGGGCATTTCGGAGCGCGAAGATTAGGTCGGGGATTGCGAAATCTGCGGGGATTCATACTTTGAGGCATTCTTTTGCGACGCATTTGCTGGAGGATGGGTACGATATTCGAACGATTCAGGAGCTTTTGGGGCATTATGGTGCGAGTTCCGTTATGTGTCGTGTCGTTAGCCGTTGTCGTTTAAATTCCCTACAAATGCCGTAGGTCCGCACAGGCGCGTTGTGGTTTATTTCTTGGATGAGGATTTCAAGAAAGACGTGTTCGTATTGCGGACATTCCTATTCTCCTGATCCACGGACTGCGGCGTTCCAGAAGGCATGTCCGCGCGACGTGTGTCGGCGCGAGCGACGTCGCCGTAAATGGCAGAACTGGCAGAAGCGGCACCCCGACTATCGCAAGAGTGAGTCGTCCAAAAACAAAACGAACGCATGGGCGAAGACCTATCCGGACTATTGGAAGCGCTACCGCGCCGAACACGAGACCTATCGGGAGAATGAGAAACGCCGCATGGCCAATAAACGCCGAAAAGTCCGTTGCGTCGCAAAGACAACCGCGAGGCAAAGAGTCTCCGTCGAGTGGCTCCTTGCATTGAAAGGCGTAACAGGCTCGTGCGTCGCAAAACCAACCTCGACCACTCGTCGATTGGATGCGCTGATTGCCTACTTGCTGTGGCGCGAAGGCGTCGCAAAGACAACTGATATGGCCCGCGACCCTGCAACCGCGCGATAATATCTTCATGGACGAAGGGTTGATTAACGCGTTTAAGCGGCATTGGAAGCGGCGTGGACTACGCTCTGGAAAGCTCTACGCTTGGGCCGCGTTGCGCCTGCTCGCGTGGATGCGCGCTCGCCGAAAAACTCTATTAGAGGTTGATCCCGCCTTGCTTCATGAATATCTGCTTGAGCGCCGAACGCCCGGACGTTGCCCCATGACTTTAAAGGCAGAGATAGATCGTTTGCGTGCTTTCTTTCATTTCGCTGTTTCCCACGGGAAGATGCGTGAAAACCCCACGAATGGAGTTTCTCATTATTGGCTTGACGTCCCGGGTGGACTTCCCGCATACCAGGGCGTCTTGCGCCGCATCTTTCGCGCTCCACGCGACATCCTACGCTTTCGTCTTCCGCTATTCGCGCCGCATTGGGAAAGCTATCTGGAGCATCTGCTCGCCCGCGGATATTCTCGAGTGGTTCTTTATCACGTCATGGAACACAACGCCCACTTTTACGCGTTTCTATTGGAACGTGGTGAGCGACGCTTGGACCGATCGTGCGCTCGCCTTCTAGATGACTTTCTCGACGAAGCAAAACGCCGCTTCCGACAAACGCGTGGGCGATTTCTTACCGACCGTTATCGGATGCATATTCGAAACGCCATTGCGGGATTTCTTGCTCATGC
>NVTF01000037.1 GCA_002401485.1 Elusimicrobiota bacterium
TAAAGAAATCGCGGATAGGCATGATCTTAAAATCATAGAAGACGCCTGCCAGTCGATCAGCGCCGCGATCGACGGCAAGCCGGTGGGGTCTTGGGGGGAATCGGCTGGGTTCTCTTTGCATCCCCTGAAAAATCTAAATGTATGGGGCGACGGCGGCGTGATCGTCACGCGGTCTCAGGAATTCGCCGATACACTGCGCCTCATGCGCAACCACGGCCTAAAGAATCGTGATGAGGTCGACGTGTTTGGTGGGAACTCGCGCTTGGATACCCTGCAGGCAGTGGTGGGCAATGCCTTGATCGGCGATACCGCTTGGATTACCGACCGGCGCATCGCCAATGCCGCTCGTTATGATCAAGCTTTAAGCGGCCTCGCTCCCAACGTGCGCATCCCGGTGCGCCGCAAGGGTGTGCGCCACGTCTATCATCTCTACATCCTTAGAGTAGAACGACGGGATGAATTATTGGCGCATCTCAATGCCAACGGAGTGGAAGCGAAGATCCATTATCCGATTCCCGTTCACCTGCAGAAAGCCGCCAAACATCTCGGGCATAAAGAGGGGGATTTCCCGAACGCCGAGCGGGATGCCAAATGCGTGATCACGCTGCCGGCACACCAGCATTTAACGGATGAGGAAATCGATTATTCGATCGAGCAGGTGCGGGCCTTTTACGCGTGACCATCCTCGTTATCGGGAGTAATTGCTTCACGGGCTGCCATTTCGTCGATGCGCTGCTTGACGATCCCAAGAATCACGTGGTGGGCATCAGCCGGTCGCCGGAATACGCGGATGTCTTTTTGCCCTACAAGAAACGCAAGGGTGCCGACTTTACGTTCAAGCAGCTGGACATTGTGAACGATTGGGAGGGGTTGCGAACCTTTGTCGACACCCTGCGTCCTGACGTGATTATCAATGTCGCCGCGCTCAGTGAGGTGGCTCTCAGCAACGAACGACCCCTGGAGTATTTTCACACCAATGTCGATGCTCTGGTGCGTCTGGTCGACCATGTGCGGCGTCAGGATTATTTGCGCCGGTTCGTGCATATCTCATCGGCGGAGATTTACGGTGCCTGCGCCCAGCCCTTGGTCGAAGATTCCGTTCTCAACCCGAGTACTCCGTATGCGGCTTCCAAGGCCGCCGCGGATATGTTCCTGCTTTCGATGATCAAAAACTTCGATTTCCCCGCAATCTTGATCCGTTCCACCAATGTCTATGGGCGGCATCAGCAGCTCTTCAAGATTATTCCGCGCACGATGATTTATTTGAAGCAAGGCAAAACAATTGAGCTGCACGGCGGCGGTACGGCGGTGAAGTCCTTTATCCACGTCCGGGATGTGGTCGACGGCGCGTTGGCGGCGCTGAAGAAAAACGTTTCGGGCGTTTACAACTTTACCGAACGCAGCGACCGCAGCATCGCCGACGTTGTGCGCTTGGTTTGTCAACGCATGGGGCATGACTTTGAAAAAGCGACCCGAATCGTTGGAGAGCGGCTCGGTCAGGATTCTCGTTATTTTCTCAATGACGAAAAAGCGCGAAACGAGTTGGGGTGGAGCCCGCGCATCGCGTTTGAGGATGGGATCGATGAGGTTCGCGATTGGATCGAGACCCACTGGGGCGAAATCGAAAATAAACCGTTGGCCTACGTGCATAAATGAGAAGGAAAGCGGTGGTCCTCGGGCATACGGGGTTTATCGGCGCCGAGCTTGCTGCAGGTTTAAGTTCCTACTTCAGCGTAAAGGGATTTTCTTCGCGTCAGGCGAATTTAAGCAAGGCTTCCGGCTTATCCTCGCTTTCGCGCGCCTTGCGCCCGGATACCGTCTTGTTCGTCGCCCTCCGTGCCGGCGCGAAACCCAACGAAGCCAAACGTGGTGACTCCTACCAGTCCCTCCAGCGATACGTGACGCTGATTTCAAATTTATGCGCTCTCTTGGAGCGGCGTCCCGTGCGTAAATGCGTGTACCTAAGTTCCGCCTCGGTGTACGACGATTCCAAGAGCAATATGAAAATTTCCGAGAAAGACCCGCTGCACCCGCAGTCCCTGTACGGCATCTCCAAGGCGATGGGGGAGATGTTAATGCGGGGGGCTGCCGCTTCTTCTGGATTTCCCTTGTTGATCGCACGCCCGTGCAATGTTTACGGGGCCAATGCCTTCGCACGTCAGGCGATCAACTCGAATACGGTGTGTTTATACGGGGACGGTCGGGAGAAGCGGGACCAACTGTAYGTGAAGGATCTTGTGCGTGCGTTGGGGCTTCTTGCGCGAGGTCCGTCTGTCGGAGAATTTAATTTGGCGACCGGCAACAGTGTTCCTGTTCGTAAACTGATTGACGCTATGGGGCCGCCCATGTTTATTAAGAGCAAAAAGCGAACCCTCCCCCTTGTCAATCTGGGATACAACACTAACAAGCTCCGCCGGGCATTGAAGGGATTTCAGTTTACGCCCCTGCCGGATGCCATGAGTGAAACGGTCGAGACGATCGGAGGAACCTTTGCCTGAAACCCTGACGACGCGAGCTGCAATACTCCGTGAAATCGGAAAACCCTTAACGATCGAAACGTTGACGCTTCCCGAGCTCAAGCCGGGCCAGGCCTTGGTCAAAATGAAATTGGCGGGCGTGTGTCATTCGCAGCGAATCGAAGCCTCGGGCGGACGGGGGCCGGATCGTTTTCTGCCTCATTTGATGGGGCATGAAGGTGTGGGTGAGGTCCTCGCGGTCGGTTCGGAGAATTCCAAGGTCGCCGTTGGAGACCAGGTTGTCTTGTCGTGGCTGCGCGGATCCGGTGTCGACGGAGGCGGAGTGCATTACACAATCGGCGATGAAGTCGTGAACGCCGGGCCGATTGCGACGTTTTGCGACACGCCGATTGTATCCGAGGTTTGCATCACCAAGATTGATTCTTCGGTGGAGGCGGCGGCCGCTGTTTTGGCGGGATGCGCGCTGCCGACCGGTGCCGGCACGGTTTGGAACGCCGCGCCCGCTCAGAAAGACGGATCGGTTTGCATCATCGGCGCCGGCGGCGTGGGTCTGGCTGCGCTTAGCGGTGCGGTGCAGGCCGGCTGGGGAACCATTGTGGGCGTGGATGTGAAGCCCATGCGCCTCGACCGGGCTAAAGAAATAGGCGCCACCCATGTGATCGACGCGTCTCGTGAGGACGTAGCGGAGGCGGCGAAGAAAATTACCGACGGCAGCGGGTTTGATCTCGTTTTGGAATGTGCGGGAACCCAAAAAACGATGGAATCGGCGATTCCTTTGGCCGGGCGCCGCGGTACGGTTGTCATCGTCGGAAATTTAGCGAAGGGAAAAAAGATTCAGGTCGATCCCTTCGATTTGATTGCCGGACGTACGCTGCGCGGCAGTTGGGGCGGTTGGATCAATCCCGATCAGGATATTGAGCGATTTGTTCGCATGTCCGTAGAGGGGGAGCTCCCGTACCAACCGTTGTTGGGGAAGCGATTTTCTCTCGACCGGGTGAATGAGGCTCTGGATGCCCTTCTTGGGGACGAACCCGGTCGTCCCCTGATTGAATTCTAAGTTTCTCTTCAGTAAAGATTCATGCACTCTGCGTGGATACCCTGAAGAGATTATGCTGGATCTGGAATTTACACGATTTAAAAACCGCAACGTTCTTTTCTATCCCCGCATGTCCGGCATCGGGGATTGTTTCCCCGTGATGGGTGCGGGACTCGCCCGGTTTTCGGGAGAACCCTTCATATTGGCTTGCGGCATGATCAGTCCCTTGATCAAGATAGCTTATCCCCACTATGCGAAATTTTATTCAGAACTCTTCGCTCCGTTTGATCTATGCGAGGAAGTGATTTTCCACGACGGGGAGTACCTCGATGATGTCGAGGAAACCCTGGAGGCGTATTTGGCCTGCGGCGCCAATGTTTATTTTCTCAAAGACAGCCTTCCCCTCAATCATGGGTACAAGGACACGTTTGAAAATTTGGAAATGATTCAGGAACGCTTCTCCGATCATTATCACCCGACCGCGATGGGCGCGGCGGGCGCCTTGGATTGCGGGCGCATCAATATTTGTTTTCAAATCAGGCACTCTTCCGGCATCCGTGGGATGAAGAAGAAATACCAGAACAGGTTTCTGGAGCGGAATGTGGATTTGGAGAAATGGATTTCCTTTCTTGTCTGGGTGGCGGATTCCTTTGACATTCGACTCATCGGCATTGGCGACTCCAACCCGGAATCGCCGTGGCATATTCCGGGACACAAGCTCGCCCCGCTCTTGATACACCCGAACATTCGCATGCCTGCGTGGACGCATGGGACCACCCTTGCCGAGGATCTCTATCTGCTGCACGCGTCTGATATTTTTATCGGTACCCACAGCGGGCCTCAGATTCTCTCCTGGCTCACCCAAAAACCGACCCTGTGTTTTGATTATGGAGAGCGGGGCAGCGAAATCAATTTTCTGCGCAGAAGCGGCAGCCCTCTGCAAAGGACTTTCTGGGATCGGCAATCCTTGGACCAGATGAAGGAGTTGTTTGCGGATTACATGGAAAATGCCTTCGCTCGTTTCGGCAGGGCCCGTCGTCCATGGTGATCGCGACGATGCAGCGGGAGATTTTGGAGGTCATCGGCAGTGCCATGCATGGCGGAGCGGCGTCGCCGCTGGGACAAAGGTTGGCCGAGGAGGTTCAGACCGCCTCTCGTAAGCTCAAGGGCCCCATGATTTACCGGTTCTTCTCCGAAATTTCCTTCAAACTGGGGCGATTGCTCCTGGATGGGGGGGATGTGAAGGCGGCGCGGCTGCTGCTGCAGCGGTGCGGCCCCACGGTGCCGGTCTCCGAAAGTGAATTGTCGGACGTGGTTAGGGATTTGCGAAGGGTGGGGGAGGCTCAGACCGCCCGTCGGCTTGAACTCCGGAACCAAACCGGCGCGGAGGACGGATTCCGGTCTAAATTTATGATGGCGTAGCCGATTAGACTCTAAAATTCTAACATAGCCCCAGTGATAGGCGCGGCCTTATTCGTGGTGCTGGGAAGTTTTTTAGTGCTCTCGGGGCTTCATAGAGCCTCGGTGACGGTTTTTGGGCGGATGAACCTCCCGCTGGCATGCCACGCGGTATTTTTTCTCCTTGTGATAGGCGGTGCGGCCGTTGTTTTCGGCCGGCTAAACGAAAATCCACTGCAATTTTCCGCAGTTCTCCTGTATTTATCCCTCTGCATTGTGCACGCGGAGCTCACGTCTTTGTTGTCTCGCGGCTACTCCCTGCGCATCCTGTATGATTTGCGGGCCAACGATGAGGGGCTTACCCTGGAGGCCGCTAAGGCTGGGTATGGAGGCGGTGTCGGGGTTCGCGGCCTGCTGAAGAAGAGAATTCGGACGCTGCGCGGACTCGGCTTTCTTGCGTTTGATGATAAAACGGTGGGTCCGCTGACCGTTCTGGGGTCGATGGCCGGGCGATTGGGTCTAGGCATGCGTGCCATTTTGAGATTAGACAATGTGGGTTAACCTATGAATGTCGCTGTTTGTGAAACCGTGATCCTGGGTGCGTTTGCGGCAGGCGTACTGCATGTGGTGGTATGGCGCGTGCGGCCTTCTAATGATCCACGCATCGGACTTTTGTGCCTCCTGGGCGGCTTCGGGTGGGCGTTTGCCGTTGGGTTGTATGTCGTGCGCTGGGGCGGCGACCGTGTGGCTGTTGCGGCTGTGACCTTCGATTTTATTTTCTTGATCATCGCCTACCTCTTTTTTTACGCCGGTCTCTCACGCTCCGTTTCAATTACGCTTTTGGGGCAATTATTGCAGGCGCCGGACCAACAAATCGGTTTTGACGTCCTGGCCGGCGCGTATGAAAAATCCGACCGCTTCGACGACAGGATCCGCTTGCTGAACAATCTGAATCTGGTGGAGATTTCGGGAGAAAATATCCGGCTGAGCGGCAGGGGAAAGGTATTAACCGATACCGCGCGCGGACTTTGCGGTCTGCTTGGGGGGACTATCGAGGGATGAGCGCTGCCACTATCTTCTCGTTTTTTATCCCTTGCCTGAACGAAGAGGGAAATATCGGCCGGACCATCGATACGGTGGTCGCCGTGCTGCGGGACCGGCATGATTCCTTTGAGATCATTGTAGTCGACGACGCCTCAACCGATAAAACAATCGAAGAACTCGAGGAGACCTGTAAACGTTTTTCCGAAATCGACATTAAAATCGTGCGCAATCGCTTCTGCCGAGGCCTCGGCCGTAATTATTTCATCGCCGCTCACCGGGCGCGGGGCGAATACTTCATGCTCATCAACGGCGATGCGGCCGAACCGGCGGAGACCATCAAGGCCATCGTGGAGCGCCGGGGGAAAGCGGATGCGATTGTCCCTTATTTCGGTCTCAAGGAAACGCGTACAGTGCCGCGACGGATTTTGAGCGGTACGTTCACCTTCCTGGTCAATTTGCTCTCGGGAAACAATTTGCGCTACTACAACGGACCGGTTCTGCACCGCACGCAAAATGTTCAGGATTGGTTTGCCGAGACCGCGGGTTTTGCCTACCAGGCGGAATTGTTGTGCCGATTACTGGACGAGGGAATTTCCGTGCACGAAGTGCAGGTGACCAACAGCGACCGCGGCCGGGGGGCGTCGAAGGCCATCAGTCTCGTGAACCTTCTTTCGGTCGCCAATTCCCTGACCCATATCCTCCTTCGGCGTGTGTCGCGCTTTCTTTTCTGGCCCAAACAAAAATGAGCGAAGCGGCATTGTCACGGCGGGAGATTCAGTCCTATTCCGGGACGATCCAATCCTCATCGTTTTGGGCCGAACCGACCGATATCGAGCAGTGCCGTCAGGTCCTTAAAACCGCGACGGTGAAAGGCCTTAAGATTTGCCCGCGCGGGGCCGGCAACAGCTACGGCGATCAAAATCTTTTTCGGGATCAAATTCTTTTGAGCCTCGCCAAGATGAATAGGATTCTTGCCTGGAACAAGGAAACGGGGGTTTTGCGCGTCGAGCCCGGGGTTACCTATACCCAGATGTTGGCGACGGTGCTCCCCGATTTTTGGGCTGTCGACATTGTGGTGGGAACGCCGGATGTGACGGCGGCCGGAGCGTTGTCCAGCAACGTGCACGGAAAAACCACCTTCAAATCGGGCAACTTCGGGGAGACGGTGCTTAGTTTTAAGCTGCTGCAGGCGGATGGCACGATCATTGAGGTTGATCGTGAGTCCAACCCCGAATTATTTCGAGCCGCGATCGGGGGAATGGGACTTCTGGGTATTGTGGTTGAGGTTGTGATCCAGTGCCGGCGCATTCCATCCGCGTACGTTGAGTGCCGCACGGAGGCGTGCAGCAATCTCGACGACTTGATCGCCATGATCGAAGCGGGGCAAAAGGATTCTGATTTTTTAATCGCCTGGGTCGACGCCTTTGCGACCGGGTCAGGCCTGGGCCGCGGGTTTGTGCATTGCGGAAAATGGGCGGAGAACGGCGAGGCTTCAGCGGAGGCAATCCGGCATTCCCTGCGTCCCGCCACCCGCGTTTTCGGGTTATTCCCCAAGGCGCTCACCTGGGGGATTCTGCGCTGGGTGTTTGGTTCCACCTTCGTGCACATCGCCAATAGTGTGCGCTACCACATTACTCATTGGCGCGGGGTTTATGTGACGCATGAATTATTCCCTGATTTCAATTTCCTCCATAACCGCATTCCCGGATTGAATGATGTCTATTACCCGTATGGGTTTATGGAATTTGAACCCATCATCCCCAAAAGCGCGGGGGTGGCCGGCATTCGACAGGTATTGGAGCTGTGTCAGAAGCGCGGGTTTGAAAGTATTTTGTGCGGCCTCAAGATCCATCGGCCCGATGACTTTATGATTTCCTTCGAGGGAGAGGGCTATAGTTTCGGCGTTGATTTCTCGATGCGGGGCCGGCGGCGCGAAGACGTGGTTAGGTTCGCCGAGGAATTTTTTACACTGATCGCGGACTTGGGCGGGAAAACCTATTTGGCCAAGGATGAGATTCTTCCGCGGAAAATTTTCCAACGCATGTACCCGCGTTATAAAGAGTTTCTCGCTGTGAAAAAGCGTGTGGACCCAAACGGGCTCTTTGCGTCGGACATGTATCGGCGTTTATTCGAGGATTCTCATGTATGACTACAACGGCAAATTAATTTTGGTGACCGGCGCTTCCGCCGGACTGGGAGCTGAATTAGCACGCGCCTATCGGGGCGCCGGCGCGAAACTCGCCTTGGTGGCGCGGCGCGGCGAGGTGCTCGAGAAACTCGCGAAGGAACTCGATGATGCCGGTCAGGACGTTCGTTCCTTTCCTTGCGATTTGTCCCAGCCGGAAAAAGTCCCTGAGTTGGTCCAGCAAGTTGTTTCGGCGTTTGGCCGCGATATCGATGTGGTGGTGCATAACGCGGCGATGTCGTTTTACGGAGAGGTCGAATTGACTCCGTTTGAAGAGGTCCGGAAGTTGTTCGACTTGAATTTTCACGCGGGCGTTCATTTGGCTTCGACGGTGTTGGGTTCAATGAAAAAGCGGGGAAGCGGTCAAATCGTTTGGATCGGCTCCGGCGTTTCGTATCGCGGCATGCCCTTTTCGGCCGCCTACAGTTCGTCAAAGGCCGCGGCTCGGGTTTTTTGCGAAGCCCTGCGCAATGAGCTCGGCGGCACCGGTGTTGATTTGATTCATGCCATTCCGGGAGCGTTGAAGACGGAATTTAACGCCTCGCAAAAAAATTACAGCCAGACTCACGATCTTAAAACGACGGGTGCTCCGGCCGATATCACCGATATGGCGGCGCGCATCCTCGAGGCGGGCCGGCGGCAGCGCTCCTTCCCGATTTTCGGACGCAACGCCTGGCTGGGGCTGCATCTGACCTATTGGGCCCCGTGGCTGTTGGACCGCTTGTTCCGGGTGAAATAGTGAAGCGCGTCGATCTGCACGCCTATTGGGACGACAAACGCATGAGCATCGAAACGATGCTGGCCTGCATGCATTCCGCCGGTATTGACCGCGCTGTATTGAGTTCCCCGTGCACCAAGGACTTTGAGCCGGACAAGAGCCCATTCATGTACACCGTGCAGCGCGTCCTGCTGCGAAGTGATTGGCTGCGCCCGATTGCCGAACTGATCTCGGCTTCGTTTTATGATTCCCGCGGGCGCCTGCGTCCCTGGTGGCGCTTGTTTACCCGCAGCGGCAAACCCATCAATAAGGTCATTGAGCCCGACAACGCGGGGCTGCTGCGCGTCATTGAGCCGCATCCGCAGCTTAGTGCGTGGTTGTGGCTCAATCCCCATGCCATGCCGGCTCCCGATGAATTAAAAATACTAGTCGCCCATCCCCGTGTGGCGGGCATTAAGCTGCACGCGTATTGGCATCGTTTCCCCTATGAAGATGCCCGTGATATTTTTTCCTTGGCGAAAGACTCGGGATTGAGTGTTTATCTGATTCTTAATTTCGGGTGGCTGGAGTCGGTCGCGACGCTGCTTAAGGAATTCCCCGGTGTGCGCGTTGTGTTTGGCTATTGCGGCATGCCCTACTTTGATGCCTTATGGCGTGAAATTAAGCCGTTTGAAAATGCCTTCGTCGATTTTACCAGCAACCACATTGATAATAACGGCATCGCCGCAGCCGTGGCGGCGCTCGGTCCCGAGCGTTGTCTTTATGGTTCGGATTGTCCCTACAATTTTCCTGATGCCGCGGGAGTGTTTGACTACTCCTCAAACATTCAGCGCGTAAAGGCCAGTTTGCCTCAAGAAGCGGACGAACGCCTGGTGTTTGAGCTCAACGCCGAACGCCTGCTTCGTTAATCCCCGCCGTCTAAGCTGGAGCCAATCAAATTTAAAGAATTTAGGGTGGTTCATAATCCGTGCACCTTTTCCCAGTTGTTGACGGGACACGCTTCGATGGTGTGTTCGCCGAAAATTCCGTACAAAGACATTTTATTTCTCCTGATTTTTAAGAGGGAGGGTAATAGGTTAAACACCGGGGAGGTCCGAAAAGTTCCAGCGGTCGTTGATTTCGGGGACTTCGCAAAAGGTGCATTTAAACGGACAGCCGCGTGAGCCGACGAAAATAGCGAAGGGGTAATCCCGGAAGTGTTTGTATTTGCGGTACAGCTGGCGGTCGGCGAAGGGAAGTTCGTTGAGCATCTCTTCGCGCAGTTTCGGGCGCATGACATTCTTTTTAACGGTGTCTCCGGTTTTGACCCAAAGGCTGTCGATCTCGGAATAGTCCGCGTCGGTATCGATGGCGTTGCAGAGCTCGAGCATCGCGTATTCACCTTCGGCGATGCATAAAATGTCGATGGCGGGGTGGGCGATGGTCTCATCGGGATACATGGTGGAGTGAATGCCGCCGATGACCTGCGGGATTTGTATTCTGTTCGCTTTTAGATAGGTGGAGAGTGTCTTGATCCACTGCCATTGGATGGACATGGCGGAGTAGGCGATGAGGTCGGGTTTGTGTTCCCTAATATAGGAAACCGTATTCTGGTCGTGTTTTCGAACAGAATATCGACTTCATGTCCGTTTTTCTTGAGCAAGGCGGACAATTGCATCACGCCGTAGTACTCGATCCAGATATTTTGCAGGAATAAAATCTTGGCCATGTCGTCGTTATTGTAAGAGGAGAGTCGTTTTGATTATGGCCTCGGTTTTAAGGCAATGCAATGACTTGTCTATTGTATACTCTCGACGAGCGAATTCCATTTTTTGATGCCCAAAGAAAAAACGCTGGATACAATTAAGAATTCTCCAAAGACCGTTTACCTTTTGGCGTTGTTGGCGGTTGGGGCGCTGTGTTCCGGCTATTTGTTGATGTTTGTCGCGCGAGCTGTGCACCAGTCCCATTACCCCGAACAAACGGCCCAATGGGCGAACAACGGAAGCTGGGCCATTTTAGGCATGTATGGGACCGAGACCAACCTGGAAGAGTTGGGGTATTCGAGTCGGGTTCAGGAAGCTTCGGACCACTGGGTGCCGTCGGATCCCTTTCTCCTTGAGAACCGCAGCACACGGATTCTGATCACGGGGTATATCGCCTACCGAGCCATGGGCCTGATTCACAAGGTGGTGGGCAATATCAATTGGACGTGGTTTGTGCTGCGCTGTATGGGCACATTTGTGTGGGTTTTGTTGGTTTATTATCTCGCCCTCCGAATTGGATTGCCGGAGAGGGCAGCTCTTTTTGCCGCGGTTTTTGCCGCTTGTCAGGGCCATCTTTTTACCATGGTGTGGTTTCACAATATCCTGTGGTGGGGCAGTTTGAAGCAAATGGTGCTTCATAATGCTTGGGGTCTGCTCTCTTATGGGCGAACCGAACTGCTTCGCATGCCGCGCCCGGCTATTACCCACCCCGCTTTGTTTTTGGCGGCCTTGCTCAATGTTAGAACGGCTGAAAACCAGAATTATCGAAGTGCGGCGATCAGCGGCGTTTGGGGCGGGCTGCTCGCTTACGTTCGTATGGATATTTGGTCGTCTTATTTGGCGGCTACCTTTATTTTTGCGGCGGTCTATTCCGTCAAGGAGAAAAAAATCAACCGGCCTCTCGTTTGTTCTGCGGTAATTTCTCTCTTGCTCAGCATTCCGTGGTTGAGTGTTTATCTGTTCTCCGCCGGGGAAGCCATGGAGCGCGCCGGGTTGAAATTCAACCACGACTTCAATTACTTCGCGTTGATTTATTTGGCGGCCTTTGCCGCATCCGTGTACCGGTTCAAGAAGCCGATGCATTTATTCGCCGCGTCAATTCTGGCATCGGTGTTTCTGGCCAACAACATTCAGCTCATCACCGGTTTTTCGTTCTTCCCGTTTTTGTGGCGGACTTTCGGCAATGTCTTCTTTTTTCTGATCCTGTTGTCGCTGCTGCCCAAGCGTTGGCTGCAGCGAGAGGTTCTCTGGACAGGCGGGATAATCGCGGTGCTTGCGATCTCGAGTGTGCAGAGCATCTCCTACGGCGCGATCCATTACCCGTTTTACGGGATGCAGCGCGACTATGAAGCGGCGCTGCAGTGGATTAAAGGCAATACGGAAAAAGATGAGGTTGTTCTAGCCTTAAATTCCGAAGCGACGTTTTTACTCGCGTCTCATACCGGCGCCAAAACTTTCATCGCTTCCGGCTCCACCCCGCTATCGGATCACCCCTCTATTGAAAATATACGTCGGGTTTTGACGGCGTTGCGGGTGATGGGCATTGACCGGGAGCGGTTTTTGGAAGAGACGGTTTATAACCCCCCCTTTGCGGAAACTCGGCGCTTCTGGAAGCGCGGGGAAGTGGAGAAATCCAATTTTGTCGATGCCTATTTCTTATTCAACGAACCGAGCGACTTAAAAAAGTATTTGGCGGAAATTGATGCGCAAACCGATGTGCCGATGCCGCAATTGAATTACATTTGGATCGGAAATTTCGAGCGCGAATACCTGCCCCCCGACTTCCCGAAAGGCTCCAGCCTAAACCTCACCGAAGTCTACACCAACCCCGGCGTAACCCTCTATAAGGTTGGGGCCGTACGTTGAGTTGTTGAGTTATTCACTTGCGAATAACTCAACAACTCAACGTACGGCCCCAAAGGGTGGAAAGGGAACTCTTTAGGGGGCTCGTTCGTACATGTGGGTATGTTCGCTGCTCTGCGGTCTGCCGCACTTAGGGGTGTTGAAGGTTTTAACGTTCGAGTTGAGACGGATCTCTCGAACGGGCTGCCTTGTTTCGCTGTGGTCGGGCTGCCGGACGGAGCGGTGCGTGAGTCCCGCGAGCGTGTGGTTTCCGCTGTTCGCAACGCCGGTTTTTCCTTTCCCAATCGCCGGGTTGTCGTAAATCTTGCGCCGGCGGAACGTCGTAAAGGCGGTTCTCATCTCGACCTACCGATTGCGTTGGGCATCCTGGTCGCTTCCGGCCAGATCGAGCCCCGCGCGTGGACCACGCGCTGCTGCGTCTTGGGTGAACTTGCGCTGGACGGCAGTCTGCGTCCCGTGCGTGGGGTTTTGGCTCTTGCCTTGGCCGCCCGGGCGGCGGGCGGGTCGGCCGTGCTTGTGCCGCGGGAAAATGCCGCCGAGGCGGCTCTCACCGGGATTCCCGTTTTGGCGGCAAGCTCACTCGCCGAGGCTGCCCGGATTTTCGGGACCGAAAACGCGCTGAAAACCGAGTCTCAGAGTCCGGTGACTTTAGTGACTAATGCCAACGTTTCTCGACGAGAACCGGATTTGAGTGATGTCTGCGGGCAGGCCTTGGCACGGCGCGCCCTGGAGATTTCCGCTGCGGGGGGGCATAATTTGTTGATGATCGGGCCGCCCGGATCCGGGAAGTCGATGCTGGCGCGGC
>NVTF01000001.1 GCA_002401485.1 Elusimicrobiota bacterium
CAACCCGGCCCAGCCCCACTGCCGCCGCGAGCACAACGTCCCGCTCATCATCAACAACGGCGCGGCGAAGCACCCCCAACGCCTCTTGATCCCCGGACCGGGCAACCTTGCCGACAGCCAGAACCACGCTGGCTCGAAGCCCCTCTTCTTCTTCCGGCAAAGTCCGGAGCTTAAAACGCCGCTCCAGCAACCGGGCCCATTCCGCCACCAGAGAAAAAAGCGCTTTTTCGTAGCCCAAATCTCCAAGCGCCTCAACAAGCGCCCGACGCTCACTTACCGGCAGGGAGAGGTCATTGAGACGATTTAACAACGCCCGCATCGACTTTTTTCGGCGGGAATTTCCAAGCGCCCGGATAATAAGAGGTCTTTCCGGGGCTTCCGAAACCGGTAGATCCAACAAAAGCCGACGATAATTCATGCGCGCATCTACGGATTTTGGAGCCAAAAAAGCCGCTGCCAGCAGCATGACTACGAGTCGCCTCATCGATATTCCCACCTTAATGTCGTAGCCGAAAGTTGTGAAATTTTCAATAATATGCGGGAATCCCATGGAAACGGACAAACAACAATCAGATCACTTCGAATTGTTGCTCGAAGTCGGGCGACTCTTATCTTCAAAACTAGAGTTACCGGACCTTCTGCACACAGTCATGCAGCTGGCCGCCCGTGTTGTGAACGCCGAAACAGCTTCCCTGCTTCTTGTCGATCATGAAGCTAAGGAGCTCTATTTTGACGTCGCCCTCGGGCTCGATCCGGAACTATCCAAAATCCGGCTCAAAATGGGTGAAGGCATCGCCGGCACGGTTGCCGCGAATGAAATGCCCGAAATCATTAACGATGTAAATAAAGACCCCCGGTGGTCCTCCAAAGTAGATAAAGAAGGGGCTTTCGTCACCCGCTCAATCCTGGCAGCTCCCATTATTCTGCGCGGAAAATGCATCGGAGTCGTAGAAGCAATCAACCGCATCGGCGGCGGTTTCAGTGAAGTGGATCTGCGCATTTTCGAAGCATTCGCGTCCCAAGCCGCCGTCGCAATTGAAAACGCCCGGTTATTTGCATCGCTCGTCGAAGAAAAAACGAAACTGGGAACTCTTCTTGACAAAATGCGGGACGCCGCCATCCTGACCGATGGGAAAGGGGATATTGTCATTTCCAATAATGCGGCACGGAATTTCATGGGGGAGAATGCGACGCGCATCGAAGCCGCCGTGAAAGGCATGGTCGTTACTCCCCCTCTCGATGAGATTCTTAATTCCCGGGAAGCCCTTCTCCCCTTTGAAGCCCGGCGGGAAGACCCGATGCTGATTCTCGCCGGCAGCGCGTCCACCATGCTTGATGAAAAATCGAAGGAAGTCACGGGCCGCGTCATTGTGTTTCGTGATGAAACCGATGAGCGGCGCGAGGAAGGTCTTAAGCGTAATTTCTTATCCTTGATCTCCCACAAATTGAAGACGCCGCTCGCCTCGATCACCGGATACAGCCAATTGCTCATCGATGACTTCAAGACGCGCGATGACCTCAAGGGGGGCTTTCAGGGGAACGCCCTGAAAACAGTCCTGCAGCAAGGACAAAAACTAACCGGGCTCGTCGAGAAACTTCTCAACTACACCATTCTAGAAGACCTGCAGGCAACCGAGATCACTCGGGTCGAATTCAAAATCGGCGAGTGCCTGGCGCAGGCGATCGAGTCACTGAAACACATCGCAGCCAACAAGAATGCAACCGCGATCCTGGACTGCCCCAATAATATCGAAGTCCTTGGAGATCCGGCCCTCGCGCGCGATGTGTTCAAAAATATCATCGAGAACGCGATTAAGTTCGCAACCTCCAACGCGCCCAAAATTGACGTAAGCGCGAGACTCGTTGACGAGACTGTTGAAATCCACATTAAAGACGACGGCCCGGGCATTGCCCCGGAGGAACGCGACCGGGTATTTAGAAAGTTCTACCAGATAGACGCATCGTTCACGGGTCAAATCGAAGGCTGGGGATTGGGTCTTTCTTTTGCGCGTGAAGTTGCCGAAAAACTCGGTGGATCCGTACGCTTCGAATCTCAGGTCGGCAAGGGTTGCGATTTCGTTGTTGCTCTTCCTGCTAAAGGCAAATGAACATCGATGCCGCAGGCATCCGCTTCGCGGACTGGGCGCCCACACTGACCGGCGGCCAATACGCGGAAGCCTACCTCGAACAATCTAAAGGCAAAAGCATCGTTTTCGAGGATTCCCAAGTCACCGAGATCTCCTCCGGAGAAGACCACGGTGTCGGCCTGCGATACCTTGAACGCGGCCCGACAGGAGCAGTCGAAACAATCCACGGCTCGATAAACTCACTGGACCCCCACGCGACCTGCCGCCTGGCCAATGATCTGCTCGCCGGGCGCAAACGCCGCGACGCGCCGCAATCCCGTCAACCGGATGTCTATCGGCAAAACGTCCGCATCCGCCCCGAAAGCGCGCCAATGAATTCAAATTTTCGTCTTTTAGAGCAACTCGACCGCACGATACGCACCGAATTTCCGCACATTCGGCAGGTGCACATTTCTTATTCCGAACGCGATCGTCGCGTCGCGATCCTCGATTCTGACGGGGGATTTAAGATCGGAGAACGCGCAACGATGGCCCTGATCCTGAGCGTCACCGCGGAAAAAGACGGAGTCCTTCAAAGCGGGTTCGAGGTTATCAGCGGATTGAAAGGCCGTGAAATTCTCGATGACTACAACCCTGTCCGAGCGGCTCGCCGCGCGGCCCAATCGGCGGTGGATAAATTAAGCGCGCCGGTCGCGATGGCGGGTGAAATGCCCATCATCCTGGCGGCTTCCGCCGGGGGCACCTTCGTACACGAAGCGATCGGCCACTCGCTGGAAGCGGACCACGTCCAGGAAGGCACGTCGCCTCATTACGCGGGCATGCTCGGAAAAATTGTTGCCCGTGAATTCCTGACAATCGTCGACGATCCTTCGCTGCCATTCGCGCGCGGCTCCTTCCCATTCGATGATGAGGGATTGCCGTCCAAGGCGACGACGCTGATCAAGGACGGGAAACTTGTCGATTACCTGTACGACCGAACAACCGCGATGCGGGAAAACAGACTTTCCAACGGCCACGGCCGCCGTGAATCCTTTCGATCCAAACCGATTCCCCGCATGTCCAACCTCTACATCGCCCCGGGCAAGGAAGACCCCGCAGAGATTCTTAAAAGTCTGGATCGAGGACTGCTTGTGACCCAAATGGGCGGCGGGGAAGTAAACACGGCCACCGGCGAATTTGTCTTCGGCGTTGATGAGGGTTATTGGGTGGAAGGCGGAAAAATAAAACATCGCGTTCGCGACGCCAACATGCTCGGCGTCGGCCCTGACGTTTTGAAATCGATCGACCGTCTCGGATGGGATATCGGCTGGGGCGTGGGAACTTGCGGCAAGCAAGGCCAAGGGGTTCCTGTTTCCGACGGGCAGCCGACACTCCGAATTCCCTCTCTTCTCATCGGAGGCCGCGACGAATGAAATCGGTTAAACTGGTCTTAACATTCGCGGCCCTGTCCCTAACACTTGGCATGGCTAAAACACCTCCGGAGAAGCCTCCCATGGAAGATCCCGCGTCCCTGATCGTCACACAACGTTCTGACGGCCCCGCCTTTTGGAAAGGCGGCTACAGCCTCTCCAACGGCGAGACGCTTCTTATTGATTCCGAGGACGCCTGGAAGGCTTTGTGGAAGGAAAAGGTAGGGCAGGACGCGCCTCCGGTTGATTTTTCAAATTATTCGGCCCTGGCGGTCTTCCTCGGATCGCGTCACACCGGCGGCTACGGCATCGAGTTTCTCCCTCCGACACGCGAGGGCACTGCGATCATACTCGGTTGGCAGGAAAAGAAACCCCCTCCGGGCGGGTTTGTGATTCAAGCCTTCACCCAACCCTACGCGATCCAGTTGTATCGGAAATCCGACGCACCGCTTACGGTGCGCTCCCGTTGAGAACACTGGCCCTCTTCCTGCTCTTAGCGGGAACGGCCTCTGCGGATCACGAAGAAATTTCTTCACGCCGATGGATTCAAGCACCGGCCTCACTGCTTCTATACGCACATGACGGTTCACTCGTCAGCGAAATAGGTCTTGGGGAATGGAAAGAAGAGGTTGGACCGGGACTCATTCGCGAACGCATCATGCTCGGGGGCGTTTCCAAATCGGGACAGTTCGCATGGCATTGGCAGCGCACCGTCACCATCCGCCGCGGCCGCGATGATGAAGTGCTTTCGTCCACACGCACCTTCGTCTATTTCGGAACGGAGGGACAGGTCCTCTGGAAGGGCGATATCGTAGACGCTCCGGACGGCCTGCCACCGATTCGAATTTCCGACGATGGCGAAACGATGGTGGTCCTTGAGCGCGGCTTTGACGGGTGGAGTGCCGCCGCCTACACATTCACAGGAAACCGTATCCTCGCGACGCCTGAAATGGAACGTGTCGAACGGTTCGAACTTACAAGAAACGGCCGCTACGTCATGGTTCTTGGCAGCGGCATCGACAAACCCCTCGTGTATACGTTTTTCGATCTACGGGCAAAATCGAAAAAAGTTCTTCAGGCGGCGGATGCCCCGCTCGGAGACGCAACATTGACCAATGACGGACGCGTCCTTTTTGGAAAAGACGCTGTCTTTCGTTTCAAATGATCCTCGCGCTCTTATTGATCGTACTTCCCGGACAAACGGTTTTTGCGCTTGGCCCCTCATCGATTGAGGGGCGTGCGGCCGACACTTCTGAATCAGATCTCGTCCGGCAGATGAAGGATCGACTTAAGGACGATCCGGAGATAGCGGCTGTCGTCGCCCAACGCATTCTAAAATCCAGCCTCGGCCCGCAGTTCACCAAGGCGGCCAACGAAGAGGATGCCCTCAAAGACCTTAAAGAATGGGTGAACGACAATCCTGAAGCCGCGGCGCATCTCGCGATCGGGTTTGCAAAAGACGATGCTTCCGGGAAAAAGATCTTCGAGAACTCCCTGTATAAAGACATGGAAAACTTTCTGGAACTCAATCCGGATAGTTCAAAAGGCATGTTCGGCCGCCTCAAACGCGCCTCGAAATTTGCCGGCTCCATGGAGCAAATGGAGGATCTCGACAATGAAGACCGGCAAGCGGTCATTAACGCGCTTTTTGAAGGCGTCGATTCCCAACGCAGCGGAAAACTCTCGCGGACCGATAATGCGGGGCGGTGGGCGCAGCAAAAGGGAATCGGCCCCGGGGGAACCGCCGGCCCGGGAGAAAGAGTCGACGCAAGCGCCCAACTCTACGATCGCCTCGGCTCGGGCAACGTCACGGGGTACTCGCCCGACGTCATGACCCTGCAGAGTGAACTTAATCGACGAAAAGCCCCCGGCGCCCCCAACCTTATTGAGACCGGAAAACTCGACTACCCAACGCTGCGCCACCCGTATTACGGACTCCGCTACGACATCGACCGTCTCACCGCCGCGATGCGCCTGCACCGCGCCTGGTCGATCGCACGAACGCTCGGGAAGGAATATTCGCAGAAAGATCTTGCGAACCCGAAAATCCAAGCCGAGCTGGAACAATTGGCCGCAGAAAAAGGTGAGGACCCCGGCTTCGCCAGACGCCTGGCCGCGCTCGAAAAAGCGGAGAACGCCCTAGCGGCCTTTGACCGTGAAGCGAACAAAACCAAACGCCACAAAGGAATCACGCGCGGACGCATCAACAAACTTTCGTCGCTCAGACAGGATGCCGCGCGCTGGATCGCGATCGCCTCGCTCGAAGAAACGATTCAACGCCTTAGCGCGCAGCAAGGCTTCATGACGCAGCCGCTTCGCGCCGCGGTCGCGCAGGTTCCCGTTGCTCAAGAAGAGCGGAGCGCATTTCTAAATGCGGGAACAGAACTGGAACGTCAGCTGAAAGAAGGCATCACGAAAGGACTGCTTGCGACCGCCTTATTGTCAGGCGGCCCGGAAAACTGGGCCGAAGCTCAGAAATTATCCGGCGAAGTCCGCGCGGTCTCCAAACGTCTTCCCCGCGTGATTCAAAACTACCGGGACGCGCCCCTTAAAGCGGCGGAAGGAACGCAGCAGGCAACCGGGTGGCGCGTGAAAATCGACGAACTCATGCTTGAATATCTGCCGAATCTGGCCTACTCGAAACGCCTAAAACGAAAACGCGACGACGCCGAAAATCGGGTCGCCGCGTTTCTCCGCTTCGCAAAGCAGGCTCGTTAAATTACGATACGCCGAGCAGCTCGACGTCAAAGTGCAGGGTCGCGTTTGGCGGAATGACGCCGCCCGCACCGTTGGCGCCATAACCTAATTCCGGCGGAATGATGAGTTTGCGTTTGCCGCCGATTTTCATCGACAACACGCCTTCGTCCCATCCTTTAATGACCTGGCCGATGCCGATCTTAAATTCAAAGGGCTGGCCGCGATCCACTGAACTGTCAAACTTCGTGCCGTCGGTTAATGTGCCCGTGTAATGGACCGAAACCGTCTGGCCGGACGTCGGGCTTGCGCCCTCGCCATCAACTTCATCAATAAACTTGAGTCCGGAATGGGTCGTTGTTTCATCAGCCATGTCGGTGTCTCCGTTACGCCAGCGAAATGTCGTCGTTGAGATAAACGTCCTGGACGGTGTTGAGAAGCTCGACGCCTTCCTTCATGGGACGCTGGAACGCCTTGCGTCCCGAGATGAGACCGATGCCGCCGGCTCGTTTATTAATCACCGCGGTCTTCACGGCGGCGGCAAAGTCATTTTTACCGGAGGCGCCGCCCGAGTTGATCAGCCCCATACGGCCGCTGTAGTCGTTGAGAACCTGATACCGGCAGAGGTCGATCGGATGATCGGAGCACAACTCGGTGTAGATGCGCTCATCAAACTTTCCGTAGCTGCTGCCGCCCATATTAAGCGCCTTGTAGCCGCCGTTGTTCGTCGGAAGTTTTTGCTTGATGATGTCGGCCTCGATGGTGACGCCGAGATGATTCGCCTGTCCCGTGAGGTCAGCCGCGCCATGATAGTCCACGCCGTCCTTCTTAAACTCAGACGAACGCAGGTAGCACCACAACACTGTGCCCATGCCTAATTCATGTGCGAGCTGAAACGACTGCGCGACTTCTTGAATCTGACGATTGCTCTCGGGCGAACCGAAATAAATCGTGGCACCGACGGCAGCCGCACCCATGTCATAGGCCTGCTCGATGGAGCCGAAGTTTATCTGGTCAAAGGTATTGGGTGCGGTCAGCATTTCATTGTGGTTGAACTTCACAATAAACGGAATCTTATGCGCGTACCGGCGCGATACCGACGCCAAGACACCCGCAGTAGAAGCAACCGCGTTGCAGCCGCCTTCGATGGCGAGCTTCACGATGTTTTCAGGATCGAAATAAGCCGGATTTTTGGCAAACGACGCGCCGGCGGCATGTTCGATGCCCTGGTCCACGGGCAGAATGGAAACGTAGCCCGTTCCACCGAGGCGCCCGTGATCGAAAATTCTTTGCAGGCTGCCCAAGACGCGAGGAGAGCGGTTGGAAGGCCCAAAAATGCGGTCAACAAAATCCGGACCCGGGGCATGCAGCTGGTCCTTGGTGATTTTGGTGCATTTGTAGTTGAGAAGGTCCTCGGCATCGTCTCCGAGGAGCTTCGAGATTTGGTCCGTGTTTTTGCCGGCGGCGGCTTTAGGACTGGTCATAGTAGCGGTCATAGCGTCTTCCTTCTGGGATAGGGTAACAACAACCCTATTTTACCTTATCAAGACCCCACTAGACGGATTCTAATCATTAGCCCGTCACTTCGCGAGGGCGGCCTCGATTTCGGCGCGGAATTTCGGAAATTGGTCATGGGAAAATCCAGTACTTCTCCACGCGATTTTGCCATCCTTGCCAACTAAAACAAACAAGGGAATTGACTCGCCTTTATATTTACCCCGATAGACACCCTCATCGTCGACTGCGGCTGGATAGTCGAGGTCAATCACGGTTGGATAGTCGAGCTTTAGATTGATATCAAAGCCTGGTTGACCCATAAGGTCTGCGGCCCATCTTTTAGACCGTGGCTTCGCCATCCACTCTTCCACCAACCCTTTGTAATGTTCAACGGCTGCAAAACCCTCTCTCAGATTAACGCCAATAACAACGAAACCCTTGTCCTTATACAGGTGGTTCAGCATAGCCATGACAGGTGACGCAAGCCGACACGGCCCACACCAAGTCGCCCAGAAATCAAGCAAGACAACCTTCCCCCGAAACGAGGAGAGGGTTATGTCTTTCCCATCAGAACCCGGCAGGGTGAAATCTGGAGCAAGTTTCCCAACCATGTCTGCTCCTGGATCCGTCGCTTCATCGATGTTGGTTGTGTAAATGATGCGGGGCTTTTTTGCCTGCGCGTGCCGGCGCGTCTCAAGTAATGCCTGCATTGAATCTGAAGCAGATTCGAGCGTCGCACCGCCTGTCGCATGAAGCGAGGTTGTGGTTAAAATCGCAAGAATAAAAAAGTAAATGGTTTTTTTCATAGGCATCCGCTCGTATAACTAGTTTAGCTGTAGCCTCAAAAAACGGCTGGGCCGAAAGGGCAACATTCCACAAGAAAAAGACCTGCATAGCCAGAAAGGGGGACAGGTACTATGCATTAGCTTTTGAGGCAAAAGCTAATGCATAGTACCTGTCCCCCTTAGATGTTCCAGCGGGAGCCGCGGAGGTCTACTTTGCAGGAATCCGAAAATAGCGGCAGCATGCCTTTTATCTTTGGGATTACGGTTGCCGCGACTTCTTCGCCTGCGGCGATAATCTCTTTGGCGCGGTGCATCTCGGTCCAAGAAAACCGGGATAAATCCGGGTGAATATTGACATGGGAAAGCCCCGAGCGGGACTTGGCAATCTCATATTCCATCGTATAAATCGTCTGAAACAACACCTGGAGCATGTTCGGGGACTGGAGCGCGGTGGGGAGTGTCAAATCTTTGAGCTGCGCCAGATCCAGACTCAACCGCCCCCCTCCTTCCCGGCGCTTGCGCAGTGCGGACTTGCGTTCTCCGGCGGGCATGGTGAGGTTCACCGATATCAGAATGTCTGCCCCCATCTGACTGACGACCTTAACAGGGACCGGATCAACAAGACCCCCGTCCACGAGAAATCGACCGCGGTAGGAGAACGGATTAAAAACCACCGGGATGCCGCAACTGGCTCGAATCGCCTCGGCAACCGGACCATCCTGAAAAACGACCTCTTCCCCCGTTTCGATATCGGTCGAAACGCAGCGAAAGGGCCGCTCGAGATCAATAAATTCTTTATCGCCGAAATACGAGCGGATAAATCGAAGCAGGGTGGTCCCCGAAATAAACCCGGAACGCGGCAGGGTCAGATCCCAAAACAAATTTTCGTAAATCCATGCCTTATCAACCGAGTGGGCCAGCGCCTCTATCTCCAAGCCGGACATGCCAAGCGAAAACAAACCGCCGACCAAGGACCCCATGGAGGTCCCCGCCACCATATCGATAGGGATATGTTCCCGCTCGAATTCCTTAAGAATTCCGATGAGGGCATAACCAAGCGCCGCCCCCGTGCCCAGCGCTACACCGACCCGCAAGCGCGCATACCGACGGGCAAGACTCTCAACCCCGCGCCGAGCCACGGGAAATTCGGCAAGAACGGCAAAGGGGGAATCCCCCCGCGCCGCACGCGCCGCCAACTCGGCCGGCCACGCCACGCGCACCCATTCTAGGCGCGAGGCGAGAGCGGCCTCTTTTGGCACCCGCTCGCCAAGCCATACATCAACGAGCCGCTTCGGCTCTGGAACATAACCCAACAACTCCAGCTCGGTGCGCTGGAACACGTCAATAGAATCCGCGTCCCCTACAAGCAGCCATTGATCGGCCTCATTAAGCACCGCTTTCTCGACATCCTCGAGCGGGTGCTCCAACGCGAGAACCGCGAAATCAGAATGATCCCGCAATAAATTCATGAGCAGGAAAATACTGCGAAACAGTCGCCCGGAAAGCGCTCTTGGGTCCAGCGTCAACAATCCGAGACCCGATGGATGCACCTGGACCAGATCCCGCAGCAATTGCGGGTCGTGCAGATCGCGCCCGCGCAAATCTTCTTCGGTGACAACCCGAGGATCAAGCCCAAACATCCGCGCCAGTCCCCCCGGTCCGTTCTCTATGCCGAAATCAACAAGAAGAACTTTTCGCCGCGTTTGTTCAACAAGCGACGCGGCAAATGCCGCGGCAATGAAGCGGCGCGTGGCGGTCGCAATCGGGGCGATCACGGCCAACAGGCGAGGCTGGAGGGTCGGGAGAAGGCCCGCCGAACGTGTCCCCTGAAGCAACCGGTTGGAAAGCGTCCTCGACAATTGCAGAAGAATAGAGGGATTATCGCGAAGGACATTGGCGAAATCGGTCTTCGACAGAACTAAAAACTCGCTCGTCGCCTCGAGCACCGTGGTGAACGCGCGGGGCTCACCGGTCAACAACGCCAACTCCCCGAGCGTGTCTCCTCGGCTGGCATATCCCGACACAGAGTCACGCCCCTGCCGTTCGGTTCGCAATTCCACATGTCCCGAGGTAATCACGTAAAATGCGTCGGCCGTATCACCCTGCTGAAACAAGGTACTGCCCCGCGGCAGCGACAACGGTTTGAGCAGCCCTGCCACACGCTCCAGATCATCCAAAGCGAGGTCCTTAAAGAGAGAGATTCTCTTTAAAAACGGTTTCCAGGATTGAATTTCTTCGGGTGTCATCGTCGTCAGTCCGGCGGAGAAAAATTGATATACTGTCGTGCGCTGTTAGGTTCGCCTGACTGCGCAGGCAAGCAGCCCGATAATGGTCTTTGCGTCCTTAATCCGGCCTGAAGCTACCCAATCGAGTGCCTTATAAAATGGAATTTTGACGGCGTCAATAAATTCATCGTCGTCAGGATCCAGCGCCCCGGGACTGAGCCCCTCCGCTCGATAAATAAACATCGACTCGTTGGAGAAGGCCGGAGCGGGCCAAAACGTCAGCAAGCGTCGCATGCGTCGAGCGGAATATCCCGTTTCTTCGCGCAGTTCACGACGGGCGCAGACCAGCGGCTTTTCACGGGGCGACAGCTTGCCTGCCGGAAGTTCGTACGTGATTTTGCCGATGGCATAACGATACTGACGGACGAGAACAACAGTCTTCGCATTGACAAAAGGAATGATGGTAACAGCGCCGGGATGGTCAACGTACTCGCGCACCGCGGTTTTTCCGTCAGGGAGACGGACCTGGTCCACATGAAAATTAATCGCGCGCCCTTTATGGATCACACGCTGACGAATGCACTTTTCGAGGAAAGATTTCGACCGCGGCACGCCGGGATTATAGCCGAATAAGCCTGACCCCCACAACGACATGGCCTCCAAACCTGAATTTGTTCACCTCCATAACCACAGCGAATATTCGCTCATGGACGGGACCACACGTTGGTCCGATCATTCCGGCAAAGCCCCCTCGCCTCTCCTGGAACGGCTCGCCCATGAAGGGGCGCGGGCGATCGCATGCACCGACCACGGCAATCTCTACGGCGCCATTGAGTTTTATACACGCTGCCGAAAGGTCGGCATCAAACCGATTATCGGCTGCGAAATGTATCTCGCCAAAAAAAGCCGCTTTGATCGGGGCGGCTCACAGAAGGAAAACTGCCACATCACCGTTCTCGCCCGGAATTTGGAAGGGTACCAGAACCTCATGGCCCTTTCATCCAAAGCGTTTCTGGAGGGGTACTATTACGATCCGCGAATCGACAAGGACCTGCTCGCCGAACACTCAAAAGGCATTATCGTCCTTTCGGGCTGCTTAAAATCCGAACTCAACCAAATGATTGCTTCAGGTGATCTGCAATCAGCAACCCAGCTCGCGATGGATTATCGCGACATTCTAGAGCCCGGCCAATTTTATCTCGAAATCATGGACCACGGTCTCGAGATGCAGCGCACCGCCTTAAAGGCCCTGCTTGAAATAAACAAGAAGACCAAAATCCCATTAATCGCGACCAACGACTGCCACTACGTCGGGAAAAACGACTATGTCGCCCATGATGCGCGGGTTTGTATTTCGACCGGGAAAAAACTCGCGGAAACAAATCGGCTTCGCTTTGAAAGTCACGAGTTTTACTACAAGAGCGCGGCGGAAATGATGAAAATATTCCATTTCGCGCCTGAGGCCGTAACCAACACGGTCGAAATCGCCGAAAAGTGCAATCTTGAAATTCCCATGGGAGAGTCCATTCTCCCGACCTTCCCGTTGCCCGAAAATTACACCCAGGACAGCTACCTCGAAAAACTCTGCCGCGAAGGCCTGAAGGAGTTGGGCTTTAACGAGTCGGGCGCCTATCTCAAACGGCTCGAGTACGAACTAGGCATTATCACACGCATGGGGTACTCCGGCTATTTCTTAATCGTTTGGGATTTCATCCTTTGGGCCAAGAAGCAGAACATCCCTGTCGGCCCCGGCCGCGGCTCGGGAGCCGGCGCTCTTGTTTGCTACACGCTCGGCATCACCGCCGTTGACCCCATCGAACACGATCTTCTGTTTGAACGCTTCCTCAACCCTGATCGCGTGTCCATGCCCGACCTCGACATCGACTTTTCGGACGAAGGACGTCCCCGCGTCATCGAATATGTTCGCGATAAATACGGTCACGACAATGTGGCCCAAATCATCACCTTCGGATCCCTCAAGGCACGGCTGGCAATCCGTGACGTCGGCCGCGTCATGGACGTTCCGCTCTCCGAGGTCGATAAACTCGCGAAACTAATTCCTCTCGGCCACACCCTCAATCAAGCGATGGAAGGAGTGCCGGAACTTCAGCAGGCGGCGAGCGACCCGCAAACAAAAAAACTGCTCGAACTCGCAAAAAAGCTGGAGGGGTTGAAGCGGCACACAGGGGTGCACGCCGCCGGCATCGTGATCACGAAAGAAGCCGTCGTCAAATATACCCCGCTTGCGAAGTCCCCAAAATCCGACGTGATCACAACGCAGTACGACGGCGACTGGCTGCCGGAACTCGGCCTGCTGAAAATGGACTTTCTCGGCCTGCGCAACCTCACCATCATCGACGATGCCGTGAAACTGATTCGCAACCGCCACGATCCTGATTTCGATATCGCCAAAATCCCCAGCGGCGACAAAAAAACCTACGCGCTGCTGCAGTCAGGGAAGGCGCTCGGTGTTTTCCAGCTCGACTCAGAAGGAATGCGCGAACTGCTGCGCAGGCTCAAACCCACAACGTTTGAGGACATCTCCGCCTGCATCGCCCTCTACCGACCGGGACCCATGTCGAGCGGAATGTTGGACCTTTTTGTTGAACGCAAACACGGCAAGAAGGTTCGCTACGACCACAAACTCATGGAGCCGATTCTCAAAGACACCTACGGCTGCATGGTCTACCAGGAACAGGTCATGGCCATCGCCAAAAGCCTTGCGGGCTTTACACCCGGCGAAGCCGATGTCCTGCGCAAGGCCATGGGGAAAAAAGTTCCTGAGGTAATGGAGAAGCTGCGCTCCCAATTCGTAGACGGGTGCAAGAAAAAAAAGATCGCCGATAAACTCGCGACCAAGGTGTTCGAACAAATTCTCAAATTCGGCGGCTATGGCTTCAATAAGTCGCACACCGTCGCTTACGGTACTCTCTCCTACCAGACCGGATACCTCAAAGCGAACTATCCCATCGAATATTACACAGCCTTGCTCACGTCCGAAATCGGCAAAAGCGCCGTTTCCGTTGAAGGCAAGGAAAACAAGCTTGTCTCCTATCTTGAAGACGCAAAATCAGCGGGGTTTACGATTGGCGGACCCTGCGTGAATAAATCGTTTGAGAAATTTGCGATAGAAGACGAAAAGGACGGACCCGTCATCCGGTTCGGCCTGACAGCGGTCAAAAGCGTCGGCCAAGGCGCAGCCGAATCGATTGTTGAGGCGCGTGGATCCGACGGCCCTTTCAAATCTCTGGATGACTTCTGCCGGCGTGTGAATCTTAAGGCCGCCAACAAAAAATGCCTGGAATCGTTGATCATGGCCGGAGGAATGGACGCCCTCATGGCCGGCCTTTCCATCGAAGAGGCGCGCGCGCGCCTGATGACGACGCTGGAGGCAACAGTCGGACGGCAATCACGAATCAAGGCCGATTTAGAGAAGGGGCAAGGACTGCTGTTTGGAACCGATTTGCCTGTCGCACGGGCAGGCGGGGACGAATCCTCGGAAAAAATCGAACCCTGGCACGAACATGACCTTCTCAAACATGAACGTTCGGTTCTAGGCTTTTACCTGTCAGGACACCCCCTGGTACGCTACCAGGACATGCTTGGGTGCGTCTCCTCCCACCCGATCGAGGAACTCACGGCACTTGGCGAAGACGCTCCGAAACAAATTCGCCTTGCCGGCATGATATCGTCCATTAAGAAAATTATTACACGCAAAGGCGACCCGATGGCCCGCGGCGTTCTTGAAGATTTAACGGGAGAGATCACGATGCTCGTGTTTCCCAAGGCATACGCTTCGGGGCTCGGCCAACAAATGAAATCCAACGCAATTGTGTCGGTTTCGGGCCGCCTGTCGTTTCCGACGAATTTTCGAGGGGACGATGATATCAAGCCCGCTCCGGAGCTTATCGTCGAAGAGATCATGCCCATCGACATGGCCATCAACCGATATGCGCGCGCACTCACCCTCCAGTTTTCTACAATAGGACTGGAAGAAAATTTGCTTGTGGACCTCAAACGGATACTGCGAAAGCACCCGGGAAGGATCCCTGTTTTTATTCAGTTGGACACACCGTCACATGGACAGACTCTTGTTGAAACCGAAGAACGCGTCGTTTTGAAAGACGGCCTCTTCGACCAACTTGAAAAGGTCTTAGGAGACAAAGCATGGAAGATCGAAAGCGTATCTTAGTCGCCGATGATGATCCCGACCTTCTCGAGCTCCTGAAAATGGATCTCGATTTCCAAGGCTATGAAGTCATTGCGGCCCAAAACGGAAAGGAAGCCCTGGAACTGGGGGTCAAGGAAAAAGTCGATCTTGTTCTACTCGACGTCATGATGCCCTATATCGACGGCTACCATGTCGCGTCCGAACTTTCAGCCAAACTCGGGAAACAGGTTCCCAAAATTGTCATCATGACCAGCCGGGACACTGTTCGCGAAAAAGGAATCGCGATGATGAGCGGGGCGGTCTCTGTATTGCAAAAACCGTTTGAGATGGCAGCCCTCCACAAAAAGATCAAAGAAATTCTTGAAAGTCCTTAAAAACAAAAGGTATCCTCGCACTATGAAACCCCTGGCACTCTCCACATTTATTCTTGTTTCTGCTGTTTTTGCAGCCTCTGCAGCTGAGCCCGCAGCCACACCCCCGCCCCCCAAGGATCCCTTGGTTGTTGCCCTCGAGGCGCTAAAAAGCGAGGACGCGATGACACGACGACGCGGAGCCTACAACCTGGGCGATTTACGCAATAAGAAAGGGGTGCAGCCCCTCATCAACGCCCTCAACGATGAAAATCCATTTGTTCGAACCGGGGCTATTTCCTCACTCGCCAAACTAGGCGCCAACGAATCCGCCAAAAAAATTCTCGCGATGCTCGGCAAGGATAAGGATTCTCAAGTCCGCCAGCAAGCGGCCAATGCATTCGCGAATCTCGATATAAAAGGGGAAGTCCAGGCCCTTATAAAAGCTCTCCAGGACGAATCGAAGGGCGTGCGTTTTGCAGCGGCACGAACCCTTGGCTCTACGCGTTCGCAAGCCGCCGCGAAAAAATTAGCAGAATTGCTGACCTCGCCGGAAGAAAACGCCGGGATGCGTCGTGTCGCGGCGGGTGCACTTCGCTCGATCCGTTCGAAAGAAACACTCCCCGCCCTCGAGCAAGCCCTTTCCGATGAGGATCTGAATGTTCGCCGCCAAGCGGTCCAGGCCGTTCAAGCGATCGGAAACAAAGGTTCGGTTCCGAAACTAAAAAAGCTCTTAAAGGACGAAGACGCCCAGGTGCGGGTCCTGGCTATTCAAGCCCTCGCCAAATTTGGCGACCACTCCGGCATCGCCACAGCCGTGGAGATGCTCGGACACACGGACGCGCGCGTTCGTCAACAAGCGGCCAATGCAATCGGTCGCGTCGGTTCCGGAAAGAAAACGATCGCCTCCCTGAAGAAAGCGATTAAAAACGAAAAAAACGCAGGCGTAAAACGCTCCATCACGTTCGCAATCCAGCGTCTCGAAGCGGCCGAGAAGAGGAAAGCTAAACAGTGAAAGCGCCGTTGGCCCTATTGGCGGCCTTACTCCTGACCGTCCCCGCCGCAGCCCAGTTCGGCACCGACCGACAAAACCCTGTAGAAGGGGCACCCGCAGATCTCGGCGACGCCGAGTCCGGGGGACTGCTGCTCCCTGACACGACCCTCATCGATATGCCCACCTCCGCTGTTTTGGATCTCGGCGGCTTTGCGAGCCGATCACGTTTTTTCGCGCAAGGCGGCTTCGTGGATTGGCTGGGATTTGGGGTATACCCGCGCGTGAACCTGGGTGTTTCGGTCTACATCGATAAACTCATCGGCAACGACTCCCCCGTTCAATTAACGCGCCCGGAACTACAAGTCAAGATACGCTTCTTTGATGGAGATCGGTTCATTCCAGCCTTTGCCGTCGGATTTGACGGGCAGGGTTGGCTCTACAATCGGCCCCGCAAGCGCTACAATCACAAACAACGCGGCGTTTTCCTGGTAGGCACACAAGAGATCGGAATTCCCGGATTGCAAATGCACGCCGGCATGAATATTTCGGATTTTGATTCGAATTCGATCTTTGGGATGCTCGGGTTCAGCCTCAACCTGCGCGATAAAATGAAGCTTATGGCCGAATGGGACGCGATCAACGACATCTTCAACAGCCGACTTAACACAGGAATACGGTTTTACCTGACCCCCTATTTTAATGTCGATTTCGCGATCCGTGCTATCGGACACGGCGGGACGTTCTCCAATGGAATCCCGCGCAAGGCCGAGCGCATCGTGCAATTTAAGTACGTCGGCAATTTCTGACGTCGTTGGCCGCATCGGAGGATCTTTCATGGCGAAACGCATTGCTATTCTAACAGGGGGCGGCGATTGCCCCGGACTCAACCCCGCAATTCGAGGGGTTGTTCTACGCGCGGCCCAAGAAGGCATCGAATGCCTCGGTCTGCGCCGAGGCTGGCTGGGTGCCATCAACGCCGATGCGATTGCACTTACCCCCAACGATGTTGCGGAAATCGTAGGGAAAGGCGGCACCATGCTTGGCTCCTCTCGAACAAATCCCTTCAAACGTGAAGGCGGCGCCGAAGCCGTTCTCGAGACCTTCAAGAAACTCAACCTCGACGCCCTTGTCGCCTGCGGCGGAGAGGATACCCTCGGGGTCGCGGCGAGGCTCTACGAAGAACACGGTGCCAATATCGTCGGGGTTCCCAAAACGATGGACAACGATCTTTCCGCGACTGATTACACCTTTGGACTTGACACGGCGACCACCCACGCCGTGGAAGCCCTCGAGCGTCTCCGCGATACCGGACGCAGCCATGGACGGGTCATGGTCCTTGAAGTGATGGGCCGGCTCGCCGGCTGGGTTTCCCTATTCGCCGGCATCGCCGGACCCGCCGATTATGCATGCCTGCCGGAGCGCACCGTAGACGTCGCGGATATGGTCGCCAAGGTCAAAGCGGCTCATGCCCTACGGGGAACAGCTCTCGTCGTCGCCTCCGAGGCCATCCAACTCCCGGGAGAAGGCGGCGGGGAAAAAGAACTCGATGAGTTCGGTCACGAAATTCTCAAGGATCGCGGGGTCGCCGACCGCCTCACGGCCGTACTGAAAAAACACACCAACCTCGAAATCCGTTCCGCCGTGATCGGACACATTCAGCGCGGAGGACCGCCGACGTTGTTTGATCGCATTCTCGCAACCCGCGTCGGGGTCAAGGCCGCGGAACTCGTCATCAGCGGGGACTTCGGAAAAATGGTTGCCCTTAAAGGCAACTCGGTTGTACCCGTTTCCCTGAAGGAGGCCACCGCAACACTCAAGACGGTGACCCCCGAATGGTTGGAATTGCTCGATACCGTGACCGCACTCCAGAAAAAACCGGCGGCCGATTAATGGCTGAAGAGAAGAGTTTTCAACGGCGCACGGTCTTAGTCAAACGGAACCTCCAGCTCAAATACGCCGCCGTTGTTTTTTCGGCGGTAGGATTCACCGCAATCATTGTTGGCGCTGACATCTACTACAACATGATTCGATTCATCCAAGAGGCGGATCCCGGAAGGATGTCCGACCTTACCAATGTCATTCGCATGGGCAGCGTTAAGCTCATCATCTTTCTCGGCATCATGGGTCTTGTCACCCTATTCGTGTCGCATCGCTGGGCGGGTCCGATCTATCGATTTGAACGATCCGCCCAAGTCGTTTCGACCGGTGATTTGTCCCATCGTGTTTCGCTTCGAACCGGCGACGACCTCATGGAACTGCAGGATGAAATGAACGCGATGATTGCCAGCCTGCAGCGCATGGTTCAGAAAGACCGAACCCTCATCGACCGCCTCTCGGGACGACTCGATGAGAGCATCAAACAAATCCCCGACAATGCCTCGGGAGACGATCTCGAACGGCTTCGCACGGACCTCAAAGCCCTGCGCGAAGAAATCCACCACGTGACGCGAGCATTCACGGTCTAGTGATTCGCAGCGCCCTCGCGTTTTGCCTCCTACTCGGCAACCTCGGGGAAGCCCGGGCCGTTGCGACGTCTGCCATCGAAGTCTATGACCTGGAAGAGGCCCTTCATAAAGCAAGCCGAAACAGCGCCATGCTTCAAAGCGCCGCCCAAGATGTAAAAATCGCCGAAGAACGCGTTAAAGAGGCGCGCGTACTTTTCTTTCCGGAATTCGGCCTGCAGGGTTCCGCGACACGCTTCAACGCTCGGCGCGCTTTTTCCTTGAGGCCCGATTTTGGAACCAACCTGCTGTTTCCCTCAAACAACGCAAATTTCTTTTCGGGCCAGGCATACGCCTCGATGCCGTTGTATGCGGGGCGAAGGAATATCAACACGTACCGCCTGGCGCAAACGGCGCTGAAGCAGGCTCGGTCCAAACACCAAACAGCAAAACTGGATGTCGCCTATCACACAAAAAAAACTTTCTACAACTTCCTGCTCGCACAGGCTGTGCTGGAGGCCACCCAGGAACTCGAAACGCGATTAAAATCCAACCCGCCCGCGCGCTCATTCAAAACAGCCGTCCTTCAGACTGAACTTCGCGCCGCCGGGGCCCAAGCCCGCCGAAAGCTCGAACTCGCACGGCTCGATTTCCTGCGGGGCCTTAATCGCGAGCTCGACACGCTCATCCAGGTAGTCGGCAAGCTCTCCACAAAAGCCATCGAGATTGACCTGGCCAAGGCTCTAATCTGGTCCACGGAACTGCGGCCCGAGCTTCAGTCGCGCACCTATCGCTCCCAGATGGACGCCATCGCGGTAAACCTGGCACTCGGCCGCCGCATCCCTACTGTTGTGCTGGGGGTTGATTACGAGGTTGTGGGTGAGAAATTTCCACTGCGCCAAAACAACTGGGACGCGACCGTTGCCGTACGCATCCCCTTTGCACTGAACTTTTGGACCCAACATCGCCAACGCATCGCGGAACAACGCCAAGGCGAAATCCAACGGGCAGAATTGCGCGACACCGTACACCTGGAAGTCAGGAAGGCGCACAAGAATCTTTTCTTCTGGAATACGGAGTGGGCCACGCGCGAGAGTGAGTTCAACCTCCTGCGGGGTCTTTATGAAGCATCCGGGTCCGCTTCCGGCCTCAGCGGCGGCGCCAGCGTTTTACGTGCCCAACGGCGATTTCTGGAAGCCGTCACCGAACACCTCCTTTCGCGCTCCCGACTGGAACGTGCGATCGGCCGCGAAATCGCGGATCCATTATGATTCGGATCGTAGCGTTGCTGGCGCTCCTCACTACTACCGCCCGCGCGGAGATGCAATCCCCGGACGCTCTGTTGCGGGATCATTTATGGCGCCAGGTTCAAACGCTTGAACCCGGGCAACGCCCTCGCGTGGGCCTCGTCTTATCCGCAGGATCTGTACGCGGCCTCGCTCACATCGGCGTCATTCACGTGCTGCATGATGCGGGTTTCCCCATCGACATCGTTGCCGGAACCTCCATGGGTGCGGTTATCGGCTCGTTTTTCTCCGGCGGCTACAGCATGGAAAAAATGTGGAGCGTCGGGGCCAAAATGCGGATGAACTCCGGAAACAACTTCAGCAAAATCCGATTAATCAGCCTCATCCTCAACGACCAACTCCTCTCCAGCGCCCCCCTGGAAAAGCTGCTCAATGACGGGCTCGGAGACCGACGCTTCGACCAACTCGACAAACCCTTTGCCTGCGTCGCCATGGACATCTCCACCGGTGAAAAGATTATTTTCAGAGACGGGCCGCTCGCACCCGCGGTACGCGCCTCAATGAATATGCCGGGAATTTTTAAACCCGTTCTCTATCGGCACCGCTACCTGGTTGATGGCGGCGTTGTAGACTATGTGCCCGTTGATGCCGCGAAACTCCTCGGGGCGGAATGGATCTTGGCCAGTGTGACGGAAGGGGATTACTCCAACGACACGCCAACCAATGTTCTGGGCGCCTTGGAACAAGTCATTGATATTCGCGGAGCGATCCTTTCGCGCCAACAGCGGCGCGAAGCCGACTACCTCATAGAACCGGAAGTCGGGAAGATAGCCTACTACGATGTATCCCGCTCCGTTGAGGTCATGGAACGGGGAATGCGCGCCGCGCGTAAACAACTGCAGGGGGCCAAAGACAACTACATACTCCGCTCCCTCCCGGGCCTCTGGTCCCATTGGAAACCGAAACAATGAGACGCCTAACACCGATACTGGTCGTCCTGCTCGCCGGCTGCGGCAGCATCGGCCGCCGCGCGGAGATTCGCTTGCGCCTCGACAACCTCTCCGCAGAGGCCGCCGCCGGAAAACATGTTTCCGTCATCGCCGCACTCTCAGGGGACACCATTCATACCCTTCAGAAATTTGCCCGTCCGCGCGCCTATTTGCTCCTTGGCCAAAGCCTGCGCCTCAACGGCGAACTCGGCAAAGCCCTGCAGCTGTTTCAGCTCGCCGAAGGTCTCTACCCGAAAAATCTAAGCCTGCTCACCGAGCTAGCATCGGTTCTCCATCATGCGGGTCTCGATGACCGGGCGCGTCCGTATTACCGCCGGATTCTCAAGATTCACCCCAACAATGCCGCTTCCAATCATGGCATTGCCGAAATTTTCCGCTCCGAGGGGAATCTCACCGCGTCCAAATTGCACTACGAACGGACACTTAGCGAGATGGGATGGGACCAAAACGCCTTGATCTGGCTGGACTATGGAAGCGTCCTCTTGGAACGGCGGGATTTTAAGGAAGCAGTCACGGCCCTCGAACGCTCCGTATCCCTTTCAAAAACAACGAATTCACTGCTGGCACTCGCACGCGCCAAACGCGCGTTCGGAGACAAAGCCGAGTCCCGTAAACATGCCAACGCCGCCTTCCGCCTCGACCCTGAACGCGAAGACGCGCTGCTCCAACGCGGTCTCTGGGAATTGGAAGACATGGATTTAGAAGCAGCGAGTGCAACCGCTCAACTTGTCCTCAGCACAGAGAGCGATCACCCGCTCGCGCGTTGGCTGCGGGCGTCGGTCCATTTACGCCGAGGGGAACTCGAACAGGCAAGCGCCGATTTGGTTGTAGCCGCGGCGGCCGGGCGAAAAAATCCGTTCATCGCCAAAACCGCCCGTGCGATGCTGGAGCGCCTGATGGGAAATCCGTGAAGTTCACAAAACTTTCGGGGGCAGGCAACGATTTTATCCTCATCGATGCAACCCGCCGCAAAGGCGTCTCCTGGCCCGCTCTCGCGCGAAAACTCTGCCCGCGAGGTTCCGCAATCGGAGCGGACGGACTTCTAGTTGTTTGCCAAGCAAAAACCCCGCAAGTCGTTTACTACAACGCAGATGGTTCCAAGGCATTCTGCGGCAATGGAATGCGCTGCGCCGCCTGGTGGATGCACCATGCCGGCTGGGCTGGGAAAACGTTGTCGATGAACACCCATGCCGGCACGCTGTCAGCAAAAATCATCGGTCCCGAACGCGCATCCGTCAATATGCCCGACATCAAGGTCCTCGCCAAGAACCGCGTCGACACAGGCGTACCGCATGTTGTGGTGCACGTCTCCCCCCGTAAATTAAAGCAGTTGGACCCGGTGGCTCTCGGGCGACCGCTGCGCCGTCGCTTCAATGCAAACGTTAATTTTGTCTCGAATGAAATTCGAGTCCGCACCTACGAACGCGGCGTCGAAGATGAAACCCTGGCCTGCGGCACCGGCGTCGTCGCCGCCGCCTGGCTCTCGGGCCGCAAGAGCCCGGTAACCGTTCGCGCGAAGGGCGGCACTCTGCGCGTGAAATTTGACCCCGATGGAACAAACGTTTTCTTAGAGGGACCCGTACGAAAAACTTACGAAGGGGAGACGCAGTTATGAGATTTGCAGGAACCTTTACCGCCCTGATCACACCATTTAAGAACGGAGCCGTCGATGAGAAGGCGCTGCGAAAACTCATTCGTTTCCAAATCCGCTCCGGCATCTCGGGGCTTGTTCCCTGCGGTTCAACAGGGGAAGCCGCCGCGCTCGACCCGGATGAATATCAGCGCGTCATCGAAATCACCGTTGAAGAAGCACGCGGGAAAGTTCCGGTTGTGCCCGGCGTCGGCACCAATGGCACCGCTAAAACCATCACCCAAACAAAGGCGGTCGAGAAACTCGGCGTCGACGGGCTGCTTGTGATTGTCCCCTATTACAACAAACCCACCCAGGACGGCCTCTACAATCACTTCGCCGCGGTTGCCAAAGCCGTCAAACTGCCCATCGTCGTCTACAATATTCCCGGACGCACAGCGATTAACCTGGCCCCCGACACCCTCGCTCGACTCGCCAAAAAATATTCCAACATCGTCGCCACCAAGGAGGCGAGCGGCTCGCTGGACCAGGTCGCCGAAGTACTTTCAAAGTGTCCCTACGAATTCACCGTCCTGGCGGGTGACGATGGCCTCGTTGTTCCAATGATGTCGATTGGCGCTCGCGGCGTCATCAGCGTTACGTCCAATCTCTATCCACGGGCTATGTCGAAGATGACCGCGGCGGCCCTCCAGGATGATTTCCGCACCGCCCGACGCCTGCACGCGAAAATATTTCCAGTGGTGAAGGCTCTCTTCTTGGAAACAAATCCTATCCCCATCAAGGACGCGATGAAAACCGCCGGATACGGCGACGGGAAACCGCGCCTGCCCCTTTTGCCCCTGACAGCACCCAGCCGCAAAAAAATGCGGGCGGTTCTCAAGGCGACGAAATTCTAATGAAGTGGAAAGCCGCCGTATGGATTTTTGCGGGGCTGCTCTACTTATTGTGGCCCTACGATGTCATTCCTGATTTTCTCGCCTTTGTCGGCTGGGTCGACGATATCCTCATCGTAGTCCTTGCCATCTACATGGCAGCCAAAGGCCTTAAAAAGAAACTCGAACGTCCGGGCAAACACGATCATGGTGATGTGATCGATGTTGAAGCGGAAGACGAAGATAATTAATCGTTCTTAAGAAAAAGAGCGGCCGTCAACGCCATCCCGACAATCCACAACGCAGGCCCATGCGTGATCACATAAGGGTAGCCGCACAACAGCGCCCCAACAATCATTGGCTTGGGTTTTCCCTGTTTCTTGCCATAGCCAAACGCCGCCATGCCAATCAATCCGAAGATGAGGCCCGCGTAGAGCTGCTCCGCCATCAGACCTTGAGTGTGGGGTAGTCGATGCCGTTGCGCTTGTGAAGGAGGCGGGCCTTTACCTCGGCAAGAACTTCCTTTCGGAATTTTTTGTCTTCCAACTGATGCCAACGAAACGTCGCGTTCTTCGCGGACGGCTGAATAAACTTATCATGCATCGGACGAACGAAGCTCTCGTAGACGCGCAGAGTTTCATCCAAGTCGATGCGCCGGTGCGTGACGTCGCGGCGAACGCGCCGAAGCAGGCGTTCGTCAGCCGGAACCTCTATAAATATCGACAGGTCCAAGCGGCTCAAGACGCTTTTGTTCTGAAGGACAAAGAGACCATCCACGATGATCACGGACTTCGGCTCGATTCGCTGGATGCCGGTCCGGGCGTGGGTCACGTATTCGTAGACGGGCGCGTCGATCGCCTCGCCCTTGCGCAGCGCGTCGAGCTGTTTTACCAGCAGCGGAAACTCAATCGCGCTCGGGTGATCAACATTAACCTTCTCAACTTCCTTTGTGCAGAGGCTGCCATTGTCCTTGTAGTACCAATCCTGGCAGAAAACAACAGCGTTGCCCTTCATTCCCTCTACGATGTAACTGGAGAGAACCGATTTTCCGGACGCGCTGCCGCCGCAAATCCCAATAGTAACGACGGGGGGCTTCATTGGTTTGATGGTATCAAATGGGCGCGCTCTCGGTTGAGGACCCAGAGCAAAATTGGGACCTTGGATCATTACCTCATAGGCCTCGGTCCTAATATTTTTAGCCATTTGCTTCAGGCGAGCCGGGGACCAGCAGTGTTATGATTGACCCATGAAACCTGCCCCGCTCCGAAAACCCGTTTCTCTTGCCCTTGCTTTTATTCTCGCCTCGTTGGGCCCCGCGTCGGTTCCCGCCGCCCGGGCGAAGCGCTTTTCAAGCCGCAGCGTCTCGTTTCGCAGCTTGCCTCTGTCCGGCCCGGGCGCTGTCGCCGCACTCTCAGCACTCACGATGCCTGGACTTGAGATTTCCAGCCTCCCGAGTTTAGACCTAGCCGTGCTGCCCGCCTTTCCCCGCCCTAATACCCTCCCGTTTCAAGGAGTGCCAAACGAGCAGGCAAGCCTCATACTCCGCCCCGATATCAGCATGCCGCCCCCCAGCCCCAAGGCCGACGACCCAAACCCAATCACAGCCATTGCCGAGTTGGGCAGGTCGCTCAAAACGTTCCAGCCCCGAAGAAACCCGGAAGCACGGGGCTCCTCGTTTGACGCCCTTTTCGACGGCCAAGGGGCCGGGATCGGCGCAAGCGCCGTTAATAGCGCGGACCCGGAGCAATCCGAGACCGGGGACGGTGAGAGGTCATTTGCCATAGCCTTAGGGGAGTTGACGGTTATGCCCGCCAAGAACATCAGCAAATTAGTCCTGCCTCAACATCCCTATGAAGACCCCCTTCGCATCATCGCCGACGGCAAGGGCGGGACTTATCTAATCTTATATTCCGGAAATCCAGACCAGATTGAAGGATCAGTCGGTTTGCAGGCCAAGTTCGTAGGCATGGAAACTACGCCCGAAGGCCTGTTGATAACAATGGAGGAGAAGCAGAGGGTCATTATCAAGGCGAAAACCTCAGATTACACGCTCGATGTCGCCGAGGTCCAAACAATCCTCCCGGAAAATCCCTTAAATGAAACCCGCGCTCGCGCGGCCTACACCCGAATTCTCAATAAGCTCGATCCCAATGAAGACCCCAAGGCAAAAGTCGAAGCCATCGACGCATTAGAGCAATGGGAGAAAGTCACCCAATCATTATCGGGGGAGTTCAAATTTAGCCTTCAGTACGAAATCCTCCAGGAAGCGAATTCCCTGCACGAACGCCTCGAAATGATGGCCAGGATGATGGAGACCGGCCGGCATAACATGAGCGAGGCCGTTGAGAAGCCCGATATCGAGCAGCAGATCGAAAATTCATGGATGTCCGCAGAGGCGCGAAAAACCGCCCTCGAAGAGATGCATAAGATGGCCGGGGAAAGAAGCGAGGATAAGGCCCGAACCGAGCAGTACCTCAATTGGCTTTTGAAAATGCCCTGGGATGCCCGAAGCCAAGACGATGTGGATCTCGATAAGGCCCGGGAGATTTTGGATCGGGGGCACTACGGCCTGGAGAAGGTCAAGGATCACATAATCGAGTTCCTCGCCGTGCACAAACGCCTCGATAACGGCAAGGGAGCCATCCTCCTGTTCGACGGCCCCCCCGGCACTGGCAAGACCACCATAGCGAAGGCAATCGCCGAAGCCATGGGGCGGAAGTTTGAGCGCATCTCCTTGGGCGGTGTTCATGCCGAGTCCAAGATCCGCGGATTTTTGAGAGCCTTCCAGGACTCGCGACCGGGGGTCATCGTAGAAATGCTCGCACGGGCCAAGACGAAGAACCCCGTGTTGCTGCTCGATGAAATCGAGAAGATGACCCAAGGCGGCTCCGTCGGCGACCCGACCTCGGCCCTGCTTGAAGTACTCGATCCGCAGCAAAATGAGACCTTCACCGATCACTACCTAAACGTCCCCTTTGACCTTTCGGAGGTAATTTTTATCGGGACCTCCAACGACCTTGGGCAGCTCCCTGCCCCGCTGCTCAGCCGGATGGAGATTGTGCATTTTGACGGCTACACCCCGCTCGAGAAGAAGGAGATCGCTAAGCGCCATCTCGTGGGGCGCGCCCGCAAGGCCACCGGTCTAGACGAACATGAGGCGACCCTGTCCGACCAAGCCCTGTCCTTACTCATCGATGCCTACGCCCCCGAAGCGGGAGTCCGAAAACTCAGCCAAGCCGTCGAACGGTTATTTCGCAAACTCGTGGCCCTAATCGAGACGGGAAAGCGTACCGTCTTCGGCGAACTCGATGGGGCCGCGGTGGAAGAACAGCTCGGCGCACGGGTGGCCGGAGAGAATATCCCGGTGAAAAACGGCGTCGGCGTGGCCAGCGGTCTGGCCTACACGTCAATCGGAGGCGTGGTCCTCAAACTTGAGGTTAAAGCCTTTGCGGATGGCAAGGGAAAAATTGAGGTGACGGGAAGCATTAAGGACGTCATGAAGGAGTCCGCAAAGATCGCCCTCACCCACGTCCGTTCACTCGAGGGACTCGAGATCGACCCCGCCCTATTTAACACGATGGACCTGCACATCCATTTCCCGGCCGGCGCAACACCCAAGGACGGTCCCTCCGCAGGGGTCACCCTGGTCACGGCTATCGTGAGCCGTCTCACGGGACGTCCGGTGAAAAAAGGCGTCGCAATGACCGGGGAGGTCACCCTCACCGGCGAGGTCCTGCCTATCGGCGGACTCAAGGCAAAGGCGATGGGAGCCCACCGTTTGGGTTATAAGAAGGTGCTCTTCCCGAAAGCCAACGAAAGTGACCTGCGCGAGATTCCCCAGGAGGTCCGTGACGGCCTCGAGCTGGTCCCGGTGGCGACCATCGATGAAGTGCTGGAACACGCGCTGGAGAAGGAGGCGACGGTGCCCGCGCTCCGTGCGCCGAAGCCGAAGCAAGGATTTTAGGCCTGGTTTAACTCAAGATAGTTGTTGAGACCGACCGAGGGCGCTACAATGTCTGCGTGATTGAATACGTAATCGCCCAAAACCCTGATGACCGGATTATCAACAGAGCCTGCAAGGTTCTGGAGAAAGGGGGACTCGTGTGCCTCCCGACCGATTCCAATTGGGTGGTTGTGGCCGACCCGGCCTCAAAAGCGGGCGTTAAAAGCCTCTATAAGCTCAAAAAGGCCGACCCCCAGAAACATTTCAGCGTTTTGTGCGACACCATAGCGAAGGCGATGGAGATCGCACACATCGAAACAACCGCCTTCCGGCTGCTGAAGAAAAAAATTCCCGGACACTTCACCTTTATTTTTCGGGCGAAGAAGTCGATCATTAAATACCTGGAGGCTTCCAAACGCGATCACGAAATTGGAATCCGGTTTCCCCCCTGTATTCTCGTTCAACGACTCATTGAAGCCTACGGAAATGTCCTGCTCTCAACCAACATCACCCACGAGGTGCTTAGCATAGAAGACGAGTCCGTTGAAATTTACGGCTATCTCATCGGGGACACCCTTTCCAATACCATCGGGCACGTGCTCGACACGGGCGAAACCGAATTCGCCGGACCGAGCACCATCGTCAATCTTACCGATGAAGCAAATCCGGTCGTTGTTCGGCGCGGCGCAGGGGATTGGGATTAGTTTGCCCATTCCACCCGGTTCGGAAATTCTTCTTATCGGCGCCGGATCCCTCGGCCGTGTGTTGGCCGCCCGCATGGAGCACGCGGGCTTTAGCCCGATCTTCTTCCGCCCCCCAAATCGCAAACCACTCGCCGACCACGGCACGGTTGAGGAAAAAATATCCGGAAAAGTTTTTCACCACGCGATCCGGTCGGTCGCCCTTTTGCCCTTTGATCTCTCCCGTTTTAAGGCGGTCGGCGTTTTGGTTCGCTACGAAAGTCTCGCGACCGTGCTCGATGAACTTTGCCGAAGAGAGAATACGCCGCCGGTCGCGGTATTTACGCCCATTCTCTTTCCTGCGGAACTGGAACCCATCGCCATGCGCGCCTCAACCACGGCCTGTTTTCCCGAAATCGCCGCTTTGCCTCCGGAAGATAACCGTGTCGTGTATACCTTGGCCGCTACTCAGGAATTTTTATCAGTGGGCGACAATCCCCTCGCGAGTGTTCTCTGGGCGGAGCTTCTTAAAGGAGCAAATATTCCCGCCCGGTTCTCTGAACGCCCCTTGGGAGAACTCTGCGCGAAATATTCCTACGGCATCCCGCTGCTCATGGCGCTGGAGCTGTCCGAGTACAACACGGGGCGTTTGGCTAGAGACCAAGCCCTCATTAAAACCGCCTGGCATGCCGCGGCGGAAGGCATGCAAGCCGGGCGCTCGAAGGGATGCCTGCCCGGTTTTGGCATTCGGCTTTTAGCAAAGCTTCCCGCCGGTCCCATCGCCTTCGCCGCCTCGCTTGTGCTGAGAATTTTACCGACCTTTCCGCGCCGCATGCTGGAAGAACACTTCAAGAAGGTTTCGGAACAGACGCGACTGGCCTGCAGTCGGCTGGCTAAGCTTTCGCCGGAAGGCTCGGCGCTCAGACGACTCGTTGGAACTTAAATAGGAGGTATTATGCCCGCAACCGAAAAAATAGCGCTTAAAAAAGTCGGATACGTCATCCTTTATGTAAAAGATGCTGAAAAAGCCTGTGGGTTTTATGAAGGGCAGCTTGGCCTCAAGGTCCGGATGAAGGACAAAAACTGGTCCGAACTCGAAACAGAAGGTTTTACCTTAGCCCTCCACGGCGCCGAAAACCTCAGCGAAAAGACCGAAACAACGCCTGTTGTCGTCTTTAACGTCGAGGATATCAAGGCTGCTCATGCTCAATTAAAGGACTCCGTTGGAGCCGATCCCCTCAAGTCCGTGTGTGAATTCGACGGAATGGTGGGCGTCTCCACGGAATTTAAGGACCCCGACGGCAACCGCCTCAGCGTTTTCGGAATGCTTAAAAAGGAAGACTGGGAAAGCTAGGAACATCCGGGTCATGCCGGGGTCGAACCCGCATGACCACCCTAACCACCTTCATCACCGCCGTTGTTTTGTTCACCATCAGCCGCGAAGTGGTAGACCGTTTCTTTAATCTCTACACAACCGACCGGGCCGTCGCCTATGGGTTTTGCGGGGGATTTAGCGTCTGGGCGCTGTTGGCCGTCTACTTCGCGCCGTTACTCTGAGGCCGGAGGCAAAACACGCGTCGCCTTCAGGGCGTTTTCAATATTCTTCGCCCAAGCCATCACAATCTTCTTCTCTTCCGTCGTCAACCCCGACTTCCAATGCATCGCCTTATAATTTCTAGGCGGCATCCGGTCCTCTTCCAACACTTCCCGAAGTTCATGCAAATCATCCAAGAAATCCTTCTCGGCCATAAACGGAAATCCCGCACTCATATTAAATTCTTTCTTCGCGTGCCGGATATCGTCTTCAACCATGCCTTTTACAGGCGGAATTTTAGAATAGAGAGGAAGACGCGCCACCACGCCATGACAGTCGTAGCATTTGACCTGTAAAATGGGGCGGACCTTGCGATCATAAACCTCGGCCGCGGCGAGAACAGCCGAACACGGGACGCCTTGAATACTCGCCGATGGAGTATGGGGACAGGGATTTTCGCGCAACTCCCCTTCCGTTGAATTAGCCGGCACCGTCATAAAGCGCATCACCGCGAGAAATCCTACCACCAAACAAAATCCATTCAGCAAGGTATTACGGTTCTGCGTGGTCATGGTTTAACCTCAATGCCTTGCTCCGCAAAAAGACGGAGACGCTCCAACGCCTTCACGACAGCTTTGTAGTCCGCAGCACACTCATCACTGGACCCGACCGCCTCTCGCGCCACGCGGGAAAAACTCTGCGCCTGTCGCACGGCGTCTTTATAACTGCGGGTCTCCAAGGCGGCCCGGGCGCGCCGCAGCAAATCAAGCGCCGTCTGCTCCGGGCGCCCATCCTTCAACTTCAGCATTCGGTAATAAAATTTATTAAGCAAATCATCGGACTCATCATGAAGGTCTCGAAGACGCGCGCTTGAAACAGCCATGGTCTAGCATACCGCCCCTATCTGCGTTTTACAAGATCAACAACTAACGGGAAGTGGTCAGAAATACCGGTGCGGTCCATCGGATCAAAACGCAGCGGCCGGCCGCGCTTATCCTTCTGGCCCCTTGCACTGTCGACGAGGCGCACCGATGCGGCATCAATTGTCCAAGGGGCACTCCCGTTGGGATCCATATTCTTTGAAATCAACACGACATCAAGAAATGACCAACTTTTTTTAGGCGCATAATAATGCGTCCCGGGACATTTTTTGCATCCAAGTTCATGCGCGAGTGCCCACTGCTCCCCGGCAAGCCGCGCAAATACACGAAACTCCGCCTCTTCTTCAGCGGTGATATTAAAATCACCGCCGACCAGCATGAGAGACGCGCTGCTGATGCGTTGGCGATAGTTGTTAAGAATACGCAACCCTCCCTCACGGAGGCGTCGCGGCGCGGCCGGAGAAGGAAAATGCACCACCCCCGTTTGCAGGACGGTACCGTCTGGAAGCGACAACCCCGCAATCAACAATCCCCGCGTCAGGGTCCCGCCGGCATCTCTATAGAGCGTTGGGCCCGAAACAACCGGCAGGCGCGTCAGAATGGCCTGGTCGATGCCGCGCGCGTCGTTGGCTTCCAGGAGAAGTCCCGGGCCATATCCCGCGTCGGCCAAGGGACCGGTGCGAAGCCGCTCCAAGATCGCCTTATTCTCGACTTCCTGCAGCAGCAAAATATCGGGACCCCTCCCATCACCGACAGAAAGGATCACCTTCCCTAAACGCTTCATTTTCACCGCAAGCGTCTCTGAGGACCAATCCCACTCAAGACACTGATCCCGGTACAGCGCACGCTTCATCTTTTGGCACGCGGTTTTGTGCTCACGTGTTTCTTTGCCGGCAAGCGGCAGGAAGGCCAGGTCGTTTTTATCGGGATCGTGTTTTGTGTCGAAAAGATTCTCGACATTAAACGTCATCACACTCACACGTTTTATTTCGGGTTCCGGCTCGGCCTTGGCGCAGCCCGCAAGCAAAACGAAGAAAAGCAGCCGTTTCACTTCAGCGACTGAAGCGGAGCGCGGGAGTCGGACTCTAAAACACGACGCCCGAGCAGGCGTTCGGCGCAGCGTTTTCCGTCGAGAATCGTCTCTTCCATAAACGAATACTTCCACCCGCCCCAACGCCCGATGGAACGAACCCCCCTGCCCGCAAGCGCCTTCATGATCGTATGCACCGAAGCGGTTCGCGCTTGGTCATAGACAACATAGGCGCACTCAATGGGAATCCACAACGATGTGAGGATTCGGTCCGATCGCTTAAGAACGCCGCATTCCCGAAGACCCGCAAGAGACGCTTTTGCGAGAGCCCTATAATCAACCCTCTGCTTCGGGTCACGCGAAATTTCGATGTACATGGAGGAGGTTCCGCGCGGACCCACTGAACGGGAAAAGTTCGTTGGGAAACCCACACGGTAGAAGGGGTATTTCTTCTCCGGGAAATAAATCCAATGTTTGTCCGAAATCCGGGCCCGGTCAACACCCACATTTAGGTTATGCACACTCACCCATCGCAGACGCCGCCGCGCCGCCTTCACGGCCCCCGACAACGGAGTCGCGATATCCAGAAACTCATTAAGAGGCAGCGTATTAACAAGCCGCTCGTAACGGACTTCTCCCAATCCCTCAATCAGAGCAACTTTCTCCCGCAAATCGATATGCGTCGCACGGGAATTCAAAGACAATTTTTTGGAATCGATGCGCGAGGCGAGCGCATCCGGGAGGGCTTGCGTCCCGCCCTTGGTCGGGTAGCGAAAAAACGCGTTGTAGCCGAAGAATTTTTTCTGGTCCGTTAACGCTCCATAGAGCACCTCTTCGGCTTTCGGACTCGGCAGAAATCGACCTTGCCATTCCGTAGTCATCCCTTTCAGAGGTGTCCGCCATAATTTTTCGTTGTACGGCTTCATGAAATGACGCTCAATTCCAGAGCCGAAAGTTTTGTCAACCCATTCCCCAAATGAGGGATGCTTCGATAACGCCCTCGGCCGCCGTTTATTCTGAAGAAAGCCCGCGACGCACTCCGCAATCACCTTCGGGGGCAGGCCGAAGGTATTCGCTTGGAAGGGATAACGCGTATCGACTCCATGCGAGTGGATCCACGTGGAGCGTTCGTGCGACGTGAGATTGCCTCGGAGGAGATTTGTGATCAGCTTTTTGCCGTAAGGATCATGCAAGTGAAGAAGATGCCCTGTATGATCGAATAGGAAGCCGTCTTTTTTTTCGCTCCCGGCACGTCCGCCCACCTTCTCTCGTTTCTCAATAATGAGATACCGGCCCTTTTTTCCGAGTTGATCCAGATGGTACGCCGTGGAAAGCCCCGCGAGGCCGCCGCCTAATATCAGAACCTCTGTTTTAACCGTCATCCCATCTCGACCTTGGTAATCGCCCACGCGAGGGTGAGCGTAAACGAACCAACGACGAAATAAATCCATATCGCCCACGGCGTACTCACAAGCGTGACAAGTAAGGCGCAGACCGACAAAAACGCCGAAGCAACGATGCACAGCGCAACAATCTGCAGTCGTGAATAACCAAGCCTCTCCAAACGAAGGGCGAAGTGATCCAGCGACCCCCGAAAGGGGGAAAGCCCTTTTTTGAGGCGGATGAACATGACATAAAACGTGTCAAACATCGGGATCGCAAGAATAAATAAAGGCGCAAAAACACCGAGCGGGTTGACCTGGGTATAGTCAATGCCCATCGCAAGAGCCGCAAGCACAAACCCGAGCAGCAGCGATCCCGAGTCGCCCATGAACATTTTTCGTTTACTGGAGAAATTCCAAGGCAGAAAACCTCCGGCAGCCCCGACCATAGCGGCCGCCGCGAAATTCACATAAACATCCTCCGAGGGCATCGCGATCAGCAAAAACCCGAGCGCGGCAACAACGCCTTGTGACGCCGCGAGGCCGTCGATGATATCGATGATATTGAACGCGTTGCAAATACCCACAACCCAGATGACGGTGAGCATAACCGCGATGTAGTGGGGATTGATGAAGCGCAATTCGATTTCGAAAGAAATCAGCACCACGGCAGCCAAGGCCTGCACAAACATCTTGGTTTTCCAATCCAACCCCATCGGCTTGCGCAGATCATCAACAACACCCAACAGGAAAACGAATGCCCCCCCGGCAAGAATCGCGCGAAGGCGAAAGAGCGTTCCGGTTGGGAAATTCGTTAAAAACCGCGCCGCGACAAGCGCCCCGGCGAACCCGATCCAAATCCCGATACCCCCGAGCGCGGGAGTGGCGACCGTGTGCGTCTTCACATCGCTTCCGGGCGTATCCAGCCAGCGCATACGCATGGCGAGCATATGCACAAGAGGCATTACCGAAAACGATAATCCAAAGGCGATCGCAATCGTTTTCAGGTACAACCACGCGTTTCCGGCATCTCCAGGCATGTTCATCGAATTCGGTACAACATACAACGTTCCGGGGATTCGAACACCTGTTCCAGCTGTTCTTGTGAGAAAACCTTCCAAACCTCTTTTCCGTGGTCGTTAAAATGAAAAACCCCGTATTGTTTATCCAACCGGCGCCCCTCCCCCGGGACAAAAAGGAGATGGCTGTATCCCTCATCACGCAAGGTCTGCGCGTAGGTTACGGGATCGGGCGCTTTATTAGCCAACTTCACAAAACGGTTTGGAGCCATCGGCGTCGTAATCGTATTGCGCCTCCTGAGGAAATACCCTCTCTGCTCACCGACTACAAGAACCCGAACGTCTTCCGGAAGCGTCTCTGAAGCAGCCCGCGCGCAGGCGTAATACGGGAACTTTTCATCCAAAAACTGTTCCCGGCTTTTCATTCCCGTCAGCGAGTCTAAACTCCCCACCGCAGCGTGCACGAATAAGAATAACGCCAGATTGGTAAACACGCAAACCGTGACACCCCCCGTCAATAAACCTTGCCACGGTCCGCGCAGGCGTTCGTGCAGCGCATGCAGTCCATTGGCCGCGAGCAAGGACCATAACGGGATCAGCACAACGAGGAATCGAAGAACAACACCCGTCGAAAACCAAATCGCCCCATGAGCGAGGCAATATCCAAGAATCCAGCGCAGCGCTCGCTTTCGCCAAGCGCCCCAAATCACAAGAGGCGCCGCCGCGAAACTAAGCGCCCACCCCAAGCCGCCTAAAACGTCCGCCCCTCCGCCAAATCGCGTCGACCCCGTAGCAGCGAGGTAAGGGAATTGCATGAGATCAACCAAGAAATGTCCTTTTTGATGACCGTACTCGGTGAGAATTTCAAAATAACGCTGCGCCGCCGTTGCAGCCCAATCCACCCCGTGCAGTGAAAAGAATTGATAAAAAAACGGGAAGACAGGGTCGCCTACAAAAAACCAATTCTTAATCAACCAGGGAAGGCCAGCCGCTGACGAGCAGGCAAAAAACAGAAGACCGTCCTTAAGGCGGCTTCGCGAGGTCCGTGCGTCTTTTTTCCCCAAACGGGACTGTATCCAGCGCCCCAAGAGAACTCCCCCGATTACTATGGAAACAATGCCCGCATAATATTTCGTCCCAATACCGATTCCCGCAAAAACACCCGCGAGGGCGAGCCACCCACGCGGCATATCCGGTTCATCGGCATCGATGCGCCAGCGAATAAACGAGAAAACTGCGGCCGTCACCCACAACATAACGAGGCATTCCACATACGCGATGGGAGTGAGGAGCATCACAGCCGTATGCGTCACGATCAGAAAACAGGCGAGCAAAACAGCCGTGACCGGGACGAGACGTTTCCCTGTTTCGAGCGTCCACCAGACGGTCAGGAAGGTGCCCAACCATGTCATCATCTGCGCAAGCAGGTCCGATCCCAACAGGAGCGACATGGAATACAGCATTTCCCCATTCTGAGGAAAGTGCGAGAACAAAAGCTCCGGACGCACGATGATGCGTCCCTCCCGCGCATAGTCTGCGGCAAGCGGCAGATGGTAGACGAGGGCGTCGTATTGATGGGGCGGAACAAAACACAACCACAAGAGGATCGCGAGCGCAGCGAGCACACCCCCGGCCAGCACGGGCCGGTCCTGCAGCAAATTACGGTTGGCCGTCAACGAAGCGCCGAGATCGCGCATCTCGGTAAAACCAATAACCCAAAATGCTCCCAGCAGCAATGAAACAGACCACGACTTAAGCCAGCCGATCAATGCCAGAAAAAATAATCCCTGACTCAACAAGCCCAATCCCAATGTCGCTCCGACAATTGTCTTTTCCGGTTCGGTCAAACCCCGAACCCGGAAACTACGAAGCAGAATGCGCCCGCAGCCCGTCACGGTCAACAACAGAAAAACCAGCAGCATCACAGCCATCATGCCCGAACCCAAGGACCCGCTCATTGCCTGGAGCAGCACGTGCACCGCGAAGACAAAGAACAGGCCGACATATGCGTGCGGCCAACGATCGTTGGCGGTCTTTTCGCTCAAACTTTCTTCCTCTCGCGGCGCGGCTTAAAAACCGGATGGAGATAAATTCCTAAACGGGCAAGCAAAACCCAAAACATAACACCGAGCGTTTCAACGCCATATTGAAAACTCCGACGGAAATTGATCGAGGATGCTTCTTCGAAATACCGCGCGGAAACAGGGATGTCCCCCAGCCTAAATCCCATGTAGGCAACCTGATGCAGCATCTGTTGATCAAACACAAAATCGTCGGAGTTCCCCTCCCACGGCACGACCTCCAGCAATTCGCGGGAATACGCGCGCATGCCCGAATGCCATTCTCCTAAATTTTGACCGGCCCAAATATTTTCAGTGATGCTCATTAGCCGGTTGCAGAAGTATTTCCATAACGGCATGCCGCCGGAGAGCGCCTCGCTTCGGGTTCGAATCCGGTTGCCGCACACCATATCGCAAACATCATCGGCAATGATTCCGGCGAGATAAGGAGTGAGCCGCGGATCATATTGATAATCAGGGTGAACCATGATCACAACGTCCGCCCCGCGCTGCAATGCTTCGCGGTAACACGTCTTTTGGTTTCCCCCGTATCCGAGATTTTTTTCATGGACGATAGTCGTTAATCCGATTTTTTTTGCGAGGTCCACCGTTCCATCGGTAGAACGATCGTCCACGAGAATAATCTCATCGACAACATCCTTCGGAATCGCGTTGACGGTCCATTCCAGGGTAGAGGCGGCATTATAAGCCGGCAACACGGCAATAACCTTCTTGCCTTTAATCATGACGGGGACTCCTGTAATCGGTAAATCGAAATTTCCGGACCGCGACGCACACCCGGCTCCGGGCGGAATGCAACCAACCACTCGCTTGCCGTAAAAATTTCAGTCAGAAATGGTTGGAGCTTTTCAAATCCCTCCGCATTCGATCCATAACTGGTAAACACAAAATAATCGATCCCCGCCGCGCGCACTCCTTTCAATCCATGACTCGGTTCAATCATGGCTCTTCCGCTCGCGGAAAACTTAACATGCCCGGGACCCGCTTGCAGAATTCTGGAGTCCTGCGCGATCCGATAAATCCCGTAGCCCTTTCCAGGATGAGACGCGAGCATGAGGCGATAAAGCCTGGCCCGCGGATGCTCTCCGATTTTAGCGAGCAGCATCTGGAGATGCTCGCGACTGGGCGTCAACTGCACAGTGGTATGAGAATTGAAGGACATGACGTTGGACCCGGGCGGAACATTCGCCTCAATCCACGCGCGCGCCTGCGGGCGCGTGTCAGGGAGAACAAGCTCCGCATCAAACGACCACGAGCGTGCCGCTCCCGGAGCGAGCAGCAGGACCAACACTGCGGCGCGCACAGCCTCGTTGTGTTTTCCCTTAAGCAGCAGGGACTCGACGGCAAACGCCGCCGCAAGCGCGAGCGCTGGAAACACGGGGATCAAAAAGCGAGCCCACCCGCCGTTGGGAAACAGAGAGAGGAACAATACCTAACTGGCGATGGGAATGGCGAAAACAAGCGCAAGGGAACGTCGTGAGCGATACAGCAAAATGAGACCTGCCAACGCAAAGAGTCCCCCGATAAAAAACGGATCCGCAAATGCTCCTAGATTTTTCAACACATGAACACCCGATCCCTTCCCGACAGAGGCCATGATTCCTGTATCGGCGATATCCCGCCATGCCGATCGCCAATCCAGAAGAACAAACGGGGAACCCGCAAAAAATGCGGTGGGAACGACCGCCCCGCAAATCGCCAGCAGACGAGGGGACGCTTCTCCCGTCTCAAGCCAACGCATACCCCAAACGAGGGGCCCCAACAAGGCAAGCGGTGCGGCGATGTACTGGGTCGAAACGCAAAACCCTGTTGCCGCCGCGCAGGCAAACAACGACCACCTTTTTCCGGCATCGAGGTAATGCAGTGCCCATAACCACGCGAGGGCCGCAAAGAAAAACATAAGGGAATCAGGTTTCGCCGCGTGGGCGCTTATAATCAGCGTCGGCGATGCGGCGAGAAACACCGTCGCCCACAAACCCACCCGAGGACGCTGCAGCGCCAACCCGGACCGGTACACCGCGATGAGAGAAAGTGCGCCAAACAAAACAGACAATAGGCGAGCGATTAAATAAAAGACGCCTGAATTCCAAGCGAAGTGCGTCCCAAAGTCAGAAACGGAACGCAGCAGGCCAAATCCCGACCAACCGACGAAATACGCCCCGTACGCGCCGAACATCGTGTACATCCATAAGGTGGGGTATTTAAACAACTGCGGGTTCAAACTCCCCCGTCCGAAGGAAATAGCAACATTGACATGGTGCGGCTCGTCGGCATTAAACGATTGCGGCAAGCCGTAACTCATGCCCCAAAACCGCAGCCATAAGGCACACAAGGCAACAACCGCTACCGCGGTCCAAAAAACACGCCGCTTCATGGGTGGAGCGATCTTCAAGACTGCTCCTTCGGGAGGAAAGAGTTCAGGCGGGTCGCCGCAAAAATGATGAGCACCGGCATCACAGGCAACCGATAACGCATCTGACTAATCACAATAACGTGAACCCCAAAAGTCGCAAGTATCATCCAATAAAACGGGAATAACTCCGAGAACCGTTCGCGCAGCGTCCACGCGCCCCAAAACCCCAGAAAAATTAATGCGGGTTCGGTCATCAGGCTCACGGCCGCTAAAATCCAAACCTTCATTCCTGCTCGGGCATCAGAGCTCGCCGCGGGAATCTCTTTGTTAAGCCGGGGATAGAACCGCCAAAAATTAAACGCCTTATGGATCCACTGACGCAGTACTTGTCCGGGATTCGCCCGCATCCAGGAAAATGCCGCCGCGCGAAAATAGTCATCCCGGTCGATCTCGGACATGGCCATTCCGCGGCGGTAGACATCGGTCATGCGGAAGGCTTGGCGCGCGAACAAGGTGTCCTGTTCGTTAAGATCAAAATTCATCGAGCCATCGAGAAAGGTAATACCGCCGTGGGTATCAAGCGTGTAGCGCCCCACAATCCCGTGATTGCGCACCGCCCAGCCAGCGAGGGGAACCGTCCAGCACAACACCGCCAGGGCAAACGCCTTCGGGGAATATCGGCCCAATACAGACAACCCCAGCAAAGCAAGCCATAAGAAAAGTGCGATCGGAACACCCTCGGTCCGGGAAAGCCCCGCAAGCGCCCAGAACACGCCGGCCCCGGCGGCGGTAGGGAGTGAGGCCCCGCGCTCGGAAAGGCTTTTGACGCAGAAACCGAGCCCACACACAGCACCGAAAAGGTAAAGCGTCTCTGACATCAGAACACCCGAATAATAGATGAAGAACGGGTAGACCGCCGCGATGGCGGTCGCGATCAGGCCCACGCGAGAAGAGCCCGAGGCGGTTTCAGCCGTTTTTCCAAGAGCCCATACAACCGCCGCACCTACAGCGGCCTGCACCAATCGTGCTGCCAACTTAGAAGGACCGAATATAAAATACGCGGTCCCAAATAAAACGGACGGGAGAGGAGTGACAACCGCGGCCTTCCCCCCCACGCCAAATACAAAGTATTGGGACCAACTTAAAGCCTGAGCATGCCACCCGGCCTCGTCCGCTTGATAGAAACCGTTACCTAGAACCAGCGCGAACCCCGCGCGCAGAACAAATGCAACGACGACCCACGCGACAGGCTTAAGGAAAATTTTGGGGACCCTCAACCAAACCACCGAAAGCGAAGAATCGCCAGGAATACGGTCGTTCCATCACGCCAGAAACGAATTTTTTTTCCCTGCGCCGTGCTGCGGGAGGCGTAACTCACGGCGACCTCCATCGGAATAAATCCCTTCCGAATCAGCTTCGCAACCATCTCCCAATCCAGATCAAAATAATTGCACTTCCAATGAATGCCTTCCATACAGGAACGGCGAAAAACCTTATACATCGTCGCCGGATCGGTCAGCGACACCCCATAGAGAATATTGAAGAGCATGGTGAAAAACTTACCGCCGACATTAATCACGCGGGCATAAAACTGATCATCGATAAAGCTGCGAAATTGCCAATCCTCATGCCCAAGATGGCGTGACCCGAGCACAAAATCAGCCTTGCCTTCAATAATCGGCGCAAGCAATCGCGGATAATCCTTGATGTCATATTCAAGATCACCATCCTGGATGAGAATGATGTCGCCGGTCGCAGCCGCAAGAGCCGCCTTGATCGCGTTGCCTTTTCCCCGGGGGCGGTCCTGATACAACGCTTGAATCTTGCCCGCCGCTTCAAATTCCTTAACAATCTCCCGACTGCCATCGGTGGAGCCGCTTTCCACAACAATGATTTCCTTCTCGGCATCAATCTCGACATCAAGAACCTTGTCGAGCAGTTCACGCACCGAGGGGGCTTCATCAAAAATTGGGATCAGGATCGAAACCTTCACCGGGCGAGAGCCTCCGGGGTTTCCATCAAGTATCGCACCGTGCGGCGAATCCCCACTTCAATTTTTGTTTGCGCCGACCAACCCAGTGCGGACATGCGGCGCGTCGATAAACGAACGACAGGACTATCGCCCACCCATCCGCGCACACCCCCCGAATGCCTGATGCGAACACCGTGCAGATCCATTTCGGAAGCGACGATGCGCGCGAGGCGATCGACACCCATGGACTCCCTATGCCCGAGGTTGTAGATCTGGGAAAGGCCGCGCCCACGAGTGATCGCTCGAAAAATCCCCTCGACGCCGTCTTTAACATAGAGATAGGATTTCCGTTGGCGGCCGTCGCCGAGCACTGGAAGAACCTTTCCGTTTTTTCGAAGTTTTTTCACGAAGTCGTACACGACGCCGTGGGTGTAACGCTCTCCGATCCACGACACGAAGCGAAACGACCAACTCCGGATGCCGAAATAATTCCCGTAGGCCTGAATCATGGCTTCTCCGGCTAGCTTCGACGCGCCGTATACCGAGGTCTGAATCCCCGCGTACTCTTCCGGAGTGGGGAAACGTTGGGGTTCCCCGTATACAACCGCCGAGCTTGCGAAAACCAACTTCTTAGCCCGCGCCGCACGCATCGCCTCCAGCACCCGATGCGTGGCAATTGTGTTTTGTTCTAAATCAACCCGAGTGTCCTTGGTCCCGCCGCGCACATCGGCGTTTGCCGCAAAATGGAACACCGCGTCATGCCCTCGCATCGCGGCCGTCATGCGTTTAAGATTCAACACATCGCCCTTCACGATCTTAACCCGGCGAGTCGCGAGCGCCGATTTCAGAAAAATATTTTTCCCTGCGCTAAAATTATCGTAGACGGTGACGCGTGCGCCTTTCTCCGCCAGATGGTCGACGATATGGCTTCCAATAAATCCGGCTCCACCGGTAACGAATACTTTTTTCAAATTAGGCCTGCTTCAAGTAGAACGTAAGAATGTGCATCACGGAGGAATGCATGTCTTCAACGACGCCATATTGAGTGCTCGGCACCAGCACCGACACATCCACCATGCGCTTCAACTTTCCCCCGGAAAACCCCAGCAGCGCCGCCGTTTTAGCGCCGCGTTTTTTCGCAAACCGAACGGCATCAAGTACATTGGGCGAGTTCCCGCTGCCCGTAATCACGAGCAGGATATCGTTGGCATTGAGGAGGTTTTCCAACTGCCTCGAGAAGACACGATCATAACCAAGGTCATTGCCGATTGCGGTGATAAATGAGGTGTTGTCGGTAAGTGCAATGCAGCGCAGCGGTTTCTTACCCTTTACCATGGCCGTCTTCGAAAGATCGGTCGCCGCATGCGACGCCGTCGCCGCCGACCCCCCGTTGCCGATTACAAACACCTGCCGCTTCGTCCCGCGCGCGGCCTTAAGCCAACCCGCGATTTTCGCTATCGCCGCTGTATCGAGTCCGTGGAATTGCTCCAACATGCGTTCGCGATACCACTGGGCAAACTGGCGCGGGGTCAATCCTGTGGGACCGGTTCCATACGTTTTATCGGCCCAATCACCGCCCTGAAGAAATTTGGTTTTCATGATTCCTCTATCCACTGACGTAAACGATCTTGGAGCCCTCAGGCTCGAATTTAAACGGAATCTCCCGCCATCCCTTCATCGAACGGCGCACGGCATCCTGGCGTCCGTCTTTGGCAAACAACAACAAAAACCCGCCGCCGCCAGCGCCAAGCACCTTGCCGCCTAGCGCCCCGGCTCGACGGGATTTCGCGTAGGCACGATCAATACGGGGATTGGATATGCCTTTTGCGAGACTTTTCTTCAACTCCCATCCTTCATGCAGGATCTCACCCAGGTCATCGATCCGACCTCGGTGCAGACTTTCGCGCGCGACGTCGGCAAATCCCCGGATACGCCGTAGATGCTCCCGGTTTGCTTTCGCGCGCCGCCGCTGCCGATTAAGGATGCGACTGGCGCTGCGCGTGGCGCCGGTATAGAACAAAAGCATTCGTTCGTTAAGCGCCGCCTCTTTTCCGCGCGGGAAAATAATCGGACGAACCCGAACATCTCCGCCGGGGAGAAACTCAATGAACTGAAATCCACCGTGGGCCGCAATGGTTTGATCCTGCTTTCCAATCGGCTCCTTCACCCGGTCTATCTCAATGGCACAGGCCTCGCCTGCCAGACGTTCCGCCGAAACATACCGTCCCTCAAACGCGTGCAGCGCGTGCAGCAATCCGACCGTAAAACTCGAAGAGGAACCCAATCCCGTGCCGGCCGCAACATCGGCGGCGGAGGCGATCTCAATGCCGCCGTGGATTTTTGCCAACCGGATCGACTCCCGCATCAAAGGGTGTTTGATCTGCGAAACGCGTTTGACCAGTTCGGTCCGCGAATATTTGAGCAGAATGCGGTCCTCGAAATAGGGATGAACACTCACGTACATATATTTATCGATGGCCGTGCTTACTACAGCTCCCGGTTCCTCGCCATAAAACGACTCGAGGTCGGTGCCGCCGCCGGCGAAGCTGATTCTAAACGGGGTTCGGGAAATGATCATGCGCTTGCCTGCCTCGCGATAATCCAATCCGCCGCCGCAGAGAGATCGGCGGCGACAGCGTCGGGCTTGGCATCCGGACAATTGCCGTCCTTTCCACCAAATCCGGTTTCGAGCAGCACCGTGCCCCGACAACCGGCGGCGATGCCGGCGGCGATGTCGCGCGTACTATCCCCGACGAAATAAAACGCCCCCACCGGCATGCCCATGGCCGCAGCTCCGTCCAGCAGCATGCCGGGTTTGGGTTTACGGCAGTCGCATTCACGACGGTAGCGCGGATCATTCGCCTCAGCATGATGCGTCTCTGGATGATGCGGACAGAATCGAATATCATCAACGACTGCATCCTCCTCGGCCAGCAGCTCGCGCAGGCGTGCATGCACGCGCCCAAGCCCCTCTTCATCAAGCAATCCTCGCGCCACCACCGGCTGATTCGTCGCTACCACAATCGCCGCTCCCGCAGCTTTAAGCCGCTTGATCGCCGCCGCGGAACCCGAAATTATCCTTAACTTGGCGGGATCATCAATAAGACCCACCTCTTCGTTGATCGTTCCATCACGATCAAGAAAAACACCCCAATCGCTCACGCGCTTTCCTCGCAATAACGCGCGTACCGCTCGGGGGTGCCGATATCACGCGCGCCGCTCTCAATGCGATGCGCCTCCAGACGCTCCCCGGAGGCAAGCGCCTTGGGAAATACGTCCCGTGCAAAATCACTGGGGGCATGCAACGGTGCATATTCAGTCAGCGCGGGTCTCACAACCCAAACAGCGCAGCACCCAAGACGCTCCCCCGCCGACTCAGGGGCATTGTTCAGTCGGCCTATCCAGCTGATTTTTCCATCGTCATCAACATCGGCAAGATCGGAATCCTCTGGATGGTCTGTCGGGCGCACGACGAGAGTCGCCGCAGCCCCGGTCTCGGCATGCCGCCGCATCAGGGACCGAGCGTCGAAATCCACTATGAGATCGCCGTAAAGAACCAGCAAATCCCCCGTAATCGCGGACCCCAAATCACGCACCGCACCCGCAGTTCCCCGCGGGGACTCTTCGACTTGATAAATCAGCGAAACACCATACTCGGATCCGTCCTTAAATACCTCACGGACCCGATCCGCTCGATAACCCAAACACAGAAAAACCTCTTCAAATCCCGCCTTTTGCAGCCATTCCAGCTGATGGGCGAGGAGGGGGCGGCCATGCACAGGCAAAAGGGCCTTCGGCTCATGCGTGAACGAACGCATGCGCGTGCCCTGGCCTCCAGCTAATATGGTCGCTTGTGCCTGCACTTTTTCCAAATCCGAACGGCCCGAGTATAGCAAAAGGAGGCCCCCAATCCCCGTCGGGGCCCGTACGCGCGCGCGAGCGCGAAGGATCAGACCTTGTCGTATTTCTCGACTGTGATCCAGCCCTTCTTCCAGAGCCAATATTCAAAAGTCGATTGGAGGACCTTGAACCCGTAATCGAAAACGTTCACGAAGTTCGGTTCATCGCCATAATACGTGGGAATCGGCATTTCCGCGATCCGCAGTTTCTTGATGTGAAACTGGATCATGATATCGGTATCGAAATGATAGTCGTCGGCGCATAAATCAAAAGGGATTTTGGCGAGCGCATCGCAGCGAAACACTCGGTACCCGGAATGGAATTCGGAATAATTGGTGCCGAGAACAAAATTCTCAATGCCAGTCAAAAATTTATTACCTAGGAATTTATAAATCGGCATGCCGCCCTTGAGAGGCAGTCCCGCGATCCGGGAACCGAACACCATGTCCGCTTCATTATTCTCAAGCGGCTCCAACAAGCTGGGAATTTTCTCCGGTGCGTATTGCGCATCGCCGTGAAGCATCACCACAATATCAAAGCCCTGGTCGATGCAGTACTGATACGCGCGCTTCTGCGACCCCCCGTAACCGCGATTGGTCTCATTACGAAACACTTCCAATTTGTCGAGACCATGCTTCTCACGATAACCTACGCCGATTAAATAAGAATTATCGGCGCTCGCATTATCGATGATAAAAATCTGCTTAACCTTTTCCTTTATCTCGGGAGGAATGCGGTCGAGAACCTTTGGAAGCGTACTCGCGGCGTTAAAAGCCGGTATAAAAATCGCGATTTTAGAATCAGCCATTCTGTTTGAAGAATTCGTCAACGGACTCAATCACATAATCCTGCATCGCCGGGGTCAATCCCGGATAGACGCCCAAAAAGAATGTGTCGTTCATCACGCGATCGGTGTTCTCGAGAGATTTGTGTACGCGGTGATCGACGCCGTGAAAGGCGGGTTGGCGCAGGATATTCCCGGCGAAAACGAGGCGCGTTTCGATATTGCGCTCTTCCAAAAACCGCGTGAGCGCAGCGCGCGAAACACCCTCTCTCACCGTAATCACGTAGCCGAACCAACAGGGATCCGCTTTTTCGTGCTTCGTGGGAAGTATCAACCGGTCTTCATACTTCTTAAAAGCATCGTGGTAGCGTTTAAAATGAATTTGCCGCAACTTAACGAAGGAGTCCAGCTTTTCCAACTGCACAAGCCCAATCGCCGCCTGCATGTCGGTCGGCTTTAAGTTGTAGCCGAGATGCGAATAGGTATATTTGTGATCGTATCCCTTTGGAAGACCCCCCAATTGCCAATCAAATCGTTTGCCGCAGGTATTGGAAACGCCGGCCGGACACCAGCAATCGCGGCCCCAGTCCCGAAAGGATTCGACGATTTTCGCGTATTTCCCTTCGTTGACAACAACCCCGCCGCCTTCCCCCGTCGTCATTTGGTGCGCCGGAAAAAAAGACAAGGTCGACATCGCGCCGAAGGTTCCCACCTTTTTTCCGCCGTAAGTGCCGCCGAACGCGTCACAGCAATCCTCAATCAAAACAAGATTCTTCTCTTTGGCGAGTTTCAAAACCGCATCGAGATCGAAGGGGTTGCCGAGTGTATGCGGAAGAAAAATCGCGCGCGTTTTAGGACCAACCGCCTCCGCCAAAAGCTCGGGGTTGGCGTTGTAATCCCCCAAGGTCACATCAATAAACACCGGCGTGAGCTTGTTCTGCACGATGGGCGCAAGCGTGGTCGGAAACGTCGCCGCCGGCGTCAACACTTCGTCTCCGGGACGCAGGGGGTTTTTAAGCGTCGGACTTGTAAGACTGGAGATGGCGACAAGGTTGGCGCTCGATCCCGAGTTCACAAAAACGAAGCGGCGCGCGTCAAAATACTTTTTAACCGCTTGTTCAAATTTTTCCCCGTAGGGTCCAAGCGTTAGCCAAAAATCCAACGAGCTTGCAACGAGACTGCGCATCTCTTCATCATCAAAAACACGCCCGGCGTAATGCACGCGGTCACGCCCGGGCGCGAACTCTTTTTTCTCATCTTCACGCAGATGATAGAGTTCGGCCACAAGCGCATCGATCTTAGAGCGGATCGCCAGCTCTTCAGGACTCTGTTCAGCCCCCAGTTTGCGGCGTCCAAGTGAAGCTTCAGGCATCGTTGGCGCTAGTTTAACCGACTAGCGGGCTAGGGTCAATGTGACAGACCTCCAAGTTCCCGTCGCTTCAACGACGAAATGTCCCCAACTCCCTCTGCTATCTCCTCAGGCAGCACAATCGTATCGATACAGGTCTGCTATCTCCCCAGATAGCACATTAGCCCCGGCGACAATTCTGCTACCTCTCCCGGCAGCACAATCGTATCGATACAGGTCTGCTATCTCCTCAGGCAACAGAATACCATCGACGCGTTTCAATCACTCCTTCTCGCTTCGAATGTATTATCCGTTCCGTCTTGGCGAGCGCAATTGCCCCAAAAATAATACTGTCACCGGATGATCTCCCTAACTGTTAACGGAAAACAAAAAAACCTCGATACCGACAAAGATATGCCCTTGTTGTGGGTACTCCGCGACGTCCTGGGGCTCAAAGGAACAAAATTCGGCTGCGGCCAGGGACTCTGCGGCTCGTGCACGGTTCACCTCGACGGCAAGGCGGTGCGCTCCTGCCAAACCCCGTTGGCCTCTGTCGAAGGACGAACGGTCACAACAATTGAAGGGTTATCAACAGACGGCTCCCATCCCTGCCAGGTTGCGTGGCGCGGGGAGAAAGTCCCGCAATGCGGATACTGCCAACCGGGACAGATCATGAACGCGGCCGCGTTTCTTGCCGAGACCCCCTCCCCGTCAGAACCACAAATTGAAAAGGCGATGGCGGGCAATCTTTGCCGCTGCGGAACCTACGGTCGAATCAAAAAAGCGATTCGTGTCGCCAGCGGGAGCGTAAAATGAACCTCACAACCCAAAAAATAAGCCGGAAGAAATTTCTAGAGGGAAGCGCCGCCATCACCGCCGCCGGGCTTTTTTTAGCGTGCCTACCCGAAGAGCTGCTCGCCGCCTTCACCGATCCGGAAACTCTTTCTCAATTCAACCCCAACGTGTATATCGGCATTTCGTCGGACAATGTCATCCGTCTCGTTATCCACCGCTCCGAAATGGGCAATGGCGCCCGAACCTCGATGGCGATGCTGCTGGCCGAGGAACTCGAAGCGCCCTGGGAAAAAATCAAAATTATCCAAGCGGTCGGGGACGCAAAATACAACGACCAAAATACCGACGGCAGCACGAGTGTTCGAAAAAACTGGGACTCTTTGCGTCGCGCCGGCGCGGCCGCCCGCATGATGCTGGAAGCTGCAGCCGCCGCACGTTGGGGCGTCAACGAAAAAACCGTATTTGCTCGCAATGGTGAGGTGCATCATCGGGGCTCCTCTAAAAAGCTCTCTTATGGTGCGCTCGCGATCGCGGCGTCCAAACTAAAAACCCCCAAAAAGCTCTCCCTGAAGTCTCCTCAGGACTACACCATTATCGGTACGCCCAGAGATCTTGTTGATGTTAACGCGATGGTCACCGGAAGTGCCCGCTACGGCATTGATGTGGAAGAACCAGGCATGCTGCATGCAAGCCTCGAACGTTCGCCGCGTGTTGACGCGGAAATTGTCAGCTTCAACGGCCCCGAAGTGGAACGCATCCCCGGAGTGGTCGCGGTGGTCTCTCTTCCCGCTCAAAGCCAGGACGTCAATACGAGCGCTGCCGTTGCGGTGGTCGCCGACAGCACGTGGACAGCGATGAAGGCTCGAAAGATATTGAAGGTACGCTGGAGCGGTGGACGATCCTCGGAGTCAACCGACGCAAAAAAAACCGAACTCCAAGCATTGGTTCAAAAAAAAGGGAAAATCTCACGCAACGACGGAGACATCGGCGCCGCGATGCCTGAGAAACGAATAAACGCGGAGTACTTCACCCCCTATCTCGTGCATGCACCGATGGAACCGCCCAACGCGTTCGCCAACGTCACCGAAGGGAAATGCCATGTGATTGCGCCGACCCAACAGCCCCAACGACTGCGCAAGGCAGCGGCAAAATTTCTAGGCATCAACAAAAAACACGTGACCATCGAAGTGTCGCTCTTGGGGGGCGGTTTCGGCAGAAAATCCCAGCCCGACTTTGCGATGGAAGCGGTCGCACTGTCTCAACGAATTAAAAAACCCGTCAAAATTACGTGGACCCGCGAGGATGAAGTTCGCCACGGAACCTACCATACCCAATGCATGCAAAGACTCGACGCGGGACTCAATAAGAAAGGAAATATTGAAACGTGGCGGCACCGTACGGCCTTTCCGACACTCTTGACGATTTTCGCGCCGGGTGCCGTGTCTCCCGCGGAATTCGAACTCGCCCAAGGAATAAACACCCTCCCCTACCGCATCCCCAATATCCGCACCGAGTCGTACCCGGTGAAATCCGATGTTCGCATCGGATGGCTGCGGTCGGTGCTCCACATCCCCCACTCGTTTGCCATTAATTGTTTTTTAGATGAAATCGCCGTGTCGACGAAACGGGATCCCGTTCAAATGCGCCTGGACTTGCTTGGCAAACCTCGAATTCTCGAACTCTCTGAGGCGGAAAAAACGGGACCCTACAAACAAGATACCGGACGCCTCGCGCGTGTTATTAAACGCGCGGCGAAGGCAGCCTCGTGGGGAAAATCCCTCCCCAAAGGAAAGGGGCTTGGGTTTGCAAGCCACTACAGCTTCTTCAGTTATGTTGCCATGGCGATTGAAGTTGCCGTCAACGACGAAAATGAGGTCACCGTCGACCGCGTGCACTGCGCCGTCGATTGCGGCACGGTGGTCAATCCCGACACGGTGACAGCGCAAATCGAGGGAGCGGTGTCATTCGGACTTTCCCTCGCGCTTTTTGGAGAGATCACACTTAAGGACGGGGTGGTGCAGCAGAGCAACTTTGACGACTACGTGATTGCGCGCATGAAGGACGCCCCCGAAATCATCGTGGACCTCGTTGATAACGGCGACATTCCCACAGGAGTCGGGGAACCGGGCACTCCCCCGGTCGCACCCGCGCTTTATAATGCGATCTACGCCGCCACGGGAACACGACTCCGAAGCCTGCCTCTTGCGAGCACAGACTTCGGCGGGCAATGGTAAGCGACCTGCGCTCTACTTGCTAAGGACGTATTCCTTGGTTCCCATTTTCGTCATAACAGCCGCTCCAAGCCCGAGTAAAATCGCGCCGGAGAAGAGCATCATATTCGTCAAGAAAAACAACATTTCAAGCGTGGCGAACGGTCCGCCGACCACACCCATCGCTTTGCCAACGATAAACAGGGCGTTTAAGACAAGAAACCCAAGTCCGATCGCGGGGATTGTATCGGGCATTTTCGATTTACGGGAAGCGTGCAGACGTTCCGACAGCAAAATACTGAAGGAGGCAAGCCCCATCAAGGTCACCCCAAACAGCAGCATCATCGCCAGGGGAACCAGCGGCAATCCGACAATCGAAACCGTAAGAAACAGGAGACCGGGCACAAACGCGACCGCCACAAGAAAACCCATGCCGACCGCCTTCCAGAAATCGGTCTTGATGGCGGCGCTCATGCGCTCAATCGGTTCGGGGACGAGCATGCCCATTAGCATAAGAATACCGGCGCACCCGACAAGCACAACAATTGCAAACACGAAGCCAAAGGCGCGGCCGAAAAAGCCGAACTTCTTGGAAGGAAAAGCGAGGGGCGACCCATCGCGGGACTCGATGCGTGCTATTTTTCGTGCGATGCCGGGCATCATTGAAATGAGTCCTGATCCGATATTAGAAACATCGCCTTTTATAATTGCACCATCCGACTGATTAAAATCGCCGCCGATCACCGATACATCGCCGGCGACCACCGCCCCGGAGGTGATCGTCATTTCTTCACCAATCACCACAAGATCCTTAGACACATGACCACTCAGCATGACAGGAGCTCCCAAACCGACGACATCCCCGTTCACCCTTCCGGTCACTTCCACCATGCCCCCCATAGCAACAACGTCGCCGTTGACCTCGCCCCGAACGATGACATCCTCCCCAAAAGACGTGACGTCCGCATTAACGATGCCGTCAATAGTAACCGGACCCTTGGTCGCGATGTCTTCGTTATGCACCTCCCCTTCCAGAATATGAATCGGTTCGGTGGGAAGTTCTTTGTTTCGCTTCGCCTCGGAAATGCCGGGCAGCATAAACGCAGACAATAAAATTCCAGCCATTATTTTTTTCATAGAGAATTCCTCACGGATTGGGGTCGCAGCGCCGCACTCATCAAGGCAAGACTCAACGCACCGGCTGCGGGGACTAGAAAGGGCAGAGAACCCAACGCCAATTGCGACAGCGAGATGTGCAGCACACGCACTCCGATCTCAATCACAGGCCGCACGGACAACAAGAGATGGAGCGCGCTCCCTGGGATCAAATCCCATGGGATGATGTGAATCAGAATTCCGACCGCCGCCGCATACGCCGCGCAAAGCAAAACGCCCGCCGCGGCCCAATGGGTCCGGGGCTTAAATCCAAGCGCATTCAAAACAGCCATGTCGAAGTTTGCGCTCGGCGTCAGAACAGGAAGGCACGCCATGCTTTTAGCAAGCAAGGCGTCGAATTCCTGCGGGTCGTCAAAACGGGTCATTTTCGGTCCTCGCTAATAACTACGGTGATTCCGGCTCCGGGTTGCATTTTTTTCTCAGCATCTCCCGGGCCCGCGAAACACGCGCCTTGAGGGTTCCCACCGGAACCCCCAACACCTCGCTCATTTCGGCGTAGCCAAGCCCCTCCCCAAGATGCAGCAGCAGGGCTTCCCGAAAATCAAACGGCAATGCCCCGAGCATCTTCTCCACAAGTTCGACCTCCAGCTTGGAGGCGACCACGTCCTCAACCGAAGGTGAGGCGTCCGGGAGATCAAACTCGATGGGATCAATGTCCGCCTTTCGTTTACGGGTATAGTCGATGACCGCGTTGCGCGCGATGCGAAACAGCCAAGGGATAAACGGACGCTCCTGGTCATACGAGGATAAAGACCGGAAGGCCTTGATGAAGACTTCCTGCGCCAAGTCCTCCGCCGCGCCGCGGTCGCGCAGCATGCGCAAGATAAATCCGTAAATGCGGTCGCGGTAACGCGCCAACAGCAGGGCATGCGCATCCCGTTCGCCATTTAGACAGGCACGAACGAGGATCGCGTCGTCGCAATCGGGAGAGAGGGGATTGGACACTCTTTAAAGAATACGGAAAAAATAGTTCCGGGTTGCTTTATTTGTGGTCTGCGGCTTCAACAAACACGCGCTTCACATCGGGGAACCGGGCCTTGATCGCTTTAACGAGAGCGGCGATGGTTGCCTCGAGTGTTCCCGTTGATTCTTCATCTCGAAATTCAATGGACAAATTGACCAGCACATCATTGGCGCCTAATTGCATGGTGAGCACATCGTTGACCGACTCCACGCTCCTAAAGGTCATCGCAAGTTCTTTAATTCCCTGCACGATCTCAGGATCAGCACTCTCGCCGATCAGCAAACTCTTCGTTTCCCGAGCCAAGAAGAAGGCGGTTATTGCGAGGACGACACCGATTAAGAGAGCCGCGATTCCGTCAAAGTAAAGAATGCCCGTCGCCTGCGTTAGGGCGATACCCAAGGCTGCAATCGCCAGACCGACCAGCGCGGCGGAATCTTCAAACAGCACGAGAAACACAGCGGGGTCTTTATGATCGCGCAGCGCCTTCATAAAACCTTTCTTTCCCATGGATTGGCGAAATTTATTGTAGGCGACCTTCCAGGCATAGCCCTCAAACACCATTGCGAGAGCCAAAACGATGTAGTTCACCATGGGGTTGGTAATAACGCTTGGCTCCATCAACCGATGCACGCCTTCCCCTAGTGAAACAAGCGCTCCAATCGCAAAAATCGATATCGCGACGACAAAACTCCAGAAATACAATTCCCGACCGCGGCCGAACGGATATTCCTTACTCGGCGGTTTTGCGGCCTGCCTGAGTCCATACAGAATGAGAACCTGATTACCCGTGTCCACTATGGAGTGAATGCCTTCCGAGGTCATCGCCGCGCTGCCGGTAACAGCCGCCGCGAAGAATTTCACAACCGCGACCAAGAAGTTTCCAATGAGTGAGGCCATCACTACTTTCTTAGATCCGTGGGGGTCCGGACGGGTGACGGCAGCGGGAACCACCTCGTCTTTTGTTTTATCTGCGGCATTAAAGAGTGCCGGGCGCAGGCTGCTGCGCGTAACCGCGATGGGAGCGATCAGGACGCCTGCGGATTTTTTCTTAAACGCGGCGGCGTCGAAAAATCCGCTGGAAGTGACTTGATGAGAACCGCGGGAGAAACGGCGTTCTACGGCCGCTACTTTTTTGGCGACCGCTTGGCGTCTTTTGTTGCGGAGCGTCACTGAAACTGTTTTTGTTTTCGCCGCAGCGACTCGCGCGCCAACGACAGGCGCAACCATGCGTTTGACGGCTGCAGTGCGCTGAACTGCCGCAATGCCAACGGGGCCTTGAATCGCCGTATTCAAATCAACCATCTCAAGGGTCGGCAAGGACGAACCCAATAGACCAGGAGCAGCCTGAAGGCCGTCATTATTAAGAGAGAGGGACAAATTTGCCAGTCCCGCAGGGGCCAATACTGCGTTTGTGGTAGGCGCGGCGGAGCGTCCCACGACCGCCCGGGAAGCGTGCACAATCCCGGATTCTCCAATAAAAATAGAGCTTATTATGGCCAGGGAAATTCCCCGCCGGACGCAATACGGCATAGTACTTTCAGTATACCAGGGGTTGGGTTTTAAGCCCTGCGGCTAACGGCCCAGAGGGGGGTTGGCAATGGGCCCAGGGGCAATAAAACGGATTTTTTGTGATTCGCGACGCATTCAACCTATCGGCCGCAGCATTTTTTAAACTTCCTTCCTGAACCACACGGGCATGTGTCGTTTCTTCCAACAGTCTTGCAGTCTTTTTTCTGCTCATCCAAAGAAAGCCCCAGCTTCAGCAGAAACTGTTTTTTCAACAAACTTTCATCGTGGAATTCCGCTCTCGGTAATTTCCAATACGATCCAATGTTTTGGCGTATTTCACGAATCCTAGCAACTCCTTCCTCCAAAGTATTCGCCCCATCCAGCATGAGAAACTCCAAGCTGCTATGCTCTAACCTCCAGCAATCGCGTTCTCTTTCAGATAATCCACTCCATCCACTAATAGTCTCAATTACTAGCTGGTCCATCTGATTAAGCGCAGCCGGAATTGTTGCACGTCGTGCAGAGAGATGGCGTTTGAGAACATCCTCTCCATACAGAGTGCCTCCATACGCAGTCTCAGGACAAACAGGGACTCCGTAAGGGGAAAGAATTTCCTCGCCGCAGTGCTGACACCATGCATCGGAGCCGGCAATAGTATCTTTGGGACGAGAAAGAATCTTGTCCAACGATTTTAGTTTAACGTTCACCTTGACTGGATTTTCCCTGAGCACATGCCCAATAATTAGCGGGCTAAGCATTGGGGTCCACTCCCCAGAGGGCCTGTAGCGCCAGCGTGTCCGCCAATTCGACTCCCTCCTCTCAATATCCGGGTATCGCTCTGACCCTGCAAGATGCCGGATCGCTTCCTCAAAATTAGGAATTGCGTCATCAAACTCAGACAATTCCTGATAGGTGGTATATAGGGTTGCAACATCTTCTTTGTTGTCCAGATCTGCCAGATACATTGCGGCCAATCCAGCAAGGTCCAAGTGATTACCCAAGGCACCAACGAAATCTTCTCTTGCCAACTGGGTTTTCATATAACCCAGTGCCCCAACGGCCCAATAAGCTGTTTCGGTCAATTCGTTGGCAATCATGTCCCTCAACATCGGGATGGCGGGTTCGCCGATTTTGCCTAACGCCTCTGCGGCCGCATCCAACACGAATTCTCCGCAGTCGGTTTTGAGCATGTCGGCGAGGAGACTAATACCCACCGGGGTTTGGATCTCCCCCAGGACTACCGTAAGGTGCAATACAGCTTCATGTTCTTCGTGGAGGCCAGCCAAGAGGGCGGCCTTTAATTCAGGGACGCTGTCATTGCCCGCTTCTATTAGCCGGGACATCTCCTCGATGGGATAGCCGGGTTCGCATCGGATAATTGCGTCGATGTCGGCTATGATCTTATTTGCAGCCACATTTAATTATAGAAATCTACTACGAATAGTATTCAATAGCACTCAAAGGACGCCCAACAAAGTACTACTGCAGGGAAGTGGTATACTCTCCCAAGGCCCTCACAAGCCGTCATATCCACAAAATCTCATGGGAATCGTCCTAAAAAATATCGACGCTCGCCTCAAAAAGGCCGTCTCGACCTACTGGCGAACCCTCGCACAGCAATCCAACAAACAAAAGAAGCAAGGCAATGCCAGCGACCCCGGCGGAAGAGCCGCGGCCACGGGCGGCAAACAAATGGACGGCTTCGATCGCCTAATTAAACAGATCTTGGTCGAAAACGGAATGCCCGATGCAGATATCCACATAGGAAAAAACTCCAACTCCCGGGATTCTTCCGACCCACAAAAAAGTGGGACATTGTCGTCGTCAAAAACGAATCCCTGGTAGCGGCCATCGAACTCAAGTCCCAGATCGGACCGTCTTCTGGCAACAACCTAAACAACCGCGCCGAAGAAGCTGTCGGCACAGCCCAAGACTTAAAAACTGCTTACCGGGAAGGAGCATTCAATACCGGAGGGAAACCCTGGGTCGGAACCCTAATGCTCTTAGAAGATTGCCCAAAATCACAAAGCTCCGTTAAAATACACGAACCCCACTTCAAAGTATTTCCTGAATTCAAAGACTCCTCTTACGCGAAGCGGTATGAAATCCTATTGCGAAAACTCGTCCGAGAGGAACTTTATACACGCGCAGCCTTGCTCTTATCCAGAAAAACCAGCGGTAAGCGCGGCCGATACACCGAACCCGCGAAGGACCTTCGGGCAAGGGACCTTTTTGCCAGTCTTGCTGGGCATGTGGGAACTATTGTGGCCTCTCAAACGTAAGAACAGGTACACATGCGCCACCCCTCACTTAACCTAGAGATCAATTACCCTCCTGAAGCTTATCGCTACGGCAAGAGGGCGTCGGGAGAAACACACGGGGTCGTCCTAACAAAACCTCATATCGTGGACATGATCCTCGACCTGGCTGGCTATTCCGAAGACCAGGATCTCAGCATGAAGCGTATGCTCGAACCCTCATGCGGAACAGGGGTTTTCCTCGTCGCTGCCGCCCGCCGACTTATCCGATCAGCACGCCAACACAACCGCAGGGCGTCTCAACTCAAAGCTTGTTTATTGGCCTATGACATCGACCCAAGGCATGTTAAAACCACCAGAACCGCCGTTGAGGCAGTTCTCATCGAAGAGGGGGTTAAAAACCGTGTTGCCAAAAGCCTTGCGGAGGAGTGGGTTCGTCAGAATGACTTTCTCCTCGCCCCCCTCGAAGGACAAACCTTCGATACTATCGTCGGAAATCCGCCCTATATCAGGATCGAGCAACTTTCCCCAGACCTTCAGAATGAATATCGCAGCCGCTACGAAACCCTTTATGATCGCGCCGACATCTACGTTGCATTTATTGAAAGAAGTCTAAGCCTGCTACCTGAGAAAGGAACACTCTCATTCATCTGTGCCGACCGTTGGACTCTCAATCGCTATGGAGCGCCCCTGCGTCGAATCATCGCAGAAAATTATCAAATAAAGACCTACGTAGATCTCCATAAAACATCACCCTTTGAGTCCGAAGTAATCGCTTATCCTTCAATCTTTGCAATCTCTCCCGGCAAGACTGGCCGAGTTTCCGTAGGACGCTTATCTGAAGCGACCCCAGAAGAGTGTGGGGACCTTACCATGCGCCTCCGAAACCCCGGAAGATCCAACAACGGAGCCGTTTCTGTTTATCCCTCCTGGTTTGTCGAGGACGAGCCCTGGGTACTAAGCTCACCGGCACACCTCAAAGCCTTACGGGACCTGGAGTCTCGCTTCGACACAATTGAGGCGGACCAAAAAACATCGGTGCGTATCGGTGTCGCGACAGGAAACGACTCGGCCTACATCGTTGGACCGGACTCTGGAATTGAGAAGAACCGGCTCGTGCCCTTGGTTATGCGCGCGGATCTCGAAAAGGGGCAAATCAAGAACAACAGCCGATTCGTTATCAACACCTTCGACACGAAGGGAAAAATTATCGATCTCTCAGGTTTTCCTCGTCTCCGCCAGTATCTAGAAGAGCATGGCATTGCTATCAGGCGCCGCCACGTCGCAAAGAAGAATCCCGGATCCTGGTTTCGAACGATTGATCGTGTTTACCCGGAGCTCGTCCCTGCCCAGAAGCTCTTAATTCCGGACATTGCCGGATCAAACGAAATCACACTCGATACAGGGAAATATCACCCACATCACAACCTCTACTACGTCACATCAAAGTCTTGGGATATGGCGGTCCTCGGGGGGCTGTTGAGCTCGAAAGTGGCCTTATTCTTCATCTGGTCCTACGCAACAAAAATGCGCGGCGGCTATCTGCGATTTCAAGCGCAATATCTGCGCAGAATCCGTATTCCGAAGCCATCAGACATACCCAAGCAATTGTGTCGAGACATCCGCGAAGCCTTCAGGCAACGAGATTTTAAGAAATTGGATCAACTGGCTCTCCAAGCCTATGGGATTAAAAAACTCCCAAATTTCGACTTTGTTGATACCAGAAAGTAATACTCACTGTCCTTAGACGATCGGCTGACCCGGGCAGTCGCAGTGTGAATACCGGCACGGCTGCGCACCAAGCCGCACACGTGTCGCGGGGTCGCCAACGTTTCCCATGTATCCTTGCGGATCCCAGCGTCCGGCATGGCAAGAATAAACATCACCCTTAATATCGATGATCATCCATTTTGCGCCGACCAGGCACAAATTGCCCCGAGGGGAATCTGCACTGCCCGCTTGAAATCCGAGAGCGGAGCGCATAAACTCCTTATCTTTTAAAGAATAACCCCGCGGGTCGTGGGTATTCCAATAACTTTGCAGATGTACGGTCAGGCCGCTGCGGGCGAATTGGGACAGAGTATTCTTGACCTCATCCAATTGCTCCGGCAAGGCCACGGTCACAATATGAAGACCGGCACCGGGGAAGAGAGGTTTGTCTCCATGCCGACGCGATGCCGGCGGCAACAATGCTCGAGGCCAGCTCCGCAGCACGTGGATGCAAGGAGGGCTCCCCCGCACTCAGGCGCACCGTCCAGCCCGGCTCCAGGCGGGATAAAAACTGCATCATGTTATGCGCCGTTTCTTCGGTGACATGGGGGAGGGCGGTTTTTTTCACAACAGCCCTGCCTTCGCAACAGCAGGAACAGCGATAGTTGCAGGAATCCGAGATCTGCCAATGCATATACCCCGTCTCCTGTTTATTTTTTCCGTTTTCCACGTTGTAGGAGAATAGCCGGGAATAGCGGGTTATGCCAACTGTCCCCCTAGCCGGAACAAATTCTATCCAGTAGAATCTAACCCTAATGAAAGTAATAATACTCGCCGGCGGCCTCGGCACACGCCTATCGGAAGTAACCGAACGCATTCCCAAACCCATGGTCGAAATCGGCGACCGCCCCATCCTCTGGCATATCATGAAAACCTTTCAGACCCACGGCTTCGGCGAGTTCATCGTTGCTTTAGGACACAAAGGAGAAATCGTCAAAGACTTCTTTCTCAACTATCGCCAACACGCAAGCTCGATGACCATCTCGCTCAAAGACGGAACGGCAAAATACTACGACGAACACGCCGAGGATTGGACCGTGCACCTGCTCGAAACCGGCAACCACTCCATGACCGGGGGGCGCGTCAAACGTGCGCTCGAACACGCCAACGGTCCCTGCTTCATGACCTACGGGGACGGCGTCTGCGACATCGATCTAAAAAAACTCCTCGCCTTTCACAAAAGCCACGGCAAGAAGGCAACCATCTCCGCAGTGCGGCCGCCGGCGCGCTTTGGCGCGCTGCAGATGGAAGGCGATAAAATCACGAGTTTCGCCGAAAAACCCCAGACCGGCGAAGGCTGGATCAACGGCGGCTACTGCATTCTCGAAGCCGACGTCGCCGACTACATTGAAGGGGACGAAACAATTTTTGAGCGCGCGCCGCTTGAACGCCTGGCCAAGGAAGGCGAACTCATGGCGTATAAACACGAGGGGTTCTGGCAATGCATGGATACCATGCGGGATCTCAAGTATCTAAGCGCCCTTTGGGATGCCGGCAGCGCTCCCTGGAAAACCTGGTAACATGACCTGGAACCGTCGGCGTGTTTTTGTCACCGGGGCCACCGGCGTAATCGGCTCCGCGTTAACACGACAACTCATCGCTGAGGGTGCGGATGTCTCCGCCCTGATTTTTGAACGCCCGGACGGATCCGACCTCGTGCGGTCCGGAGACATCAATAAAATCAAACAAATCGACGGACGCCTCGAAGACGGTCCGCTGCTGGACAAGACGCTTACCGCGGGGAATTTCGAGGCGGTCTTTCACCTCGGCGCCCAGGCTCTCGTGGAATCCGCGCTCACCGATCCGGTCGCTACGTTTGAAACCAATATTAAAGGGACCTACAACCTCCTCGACGCATGCCGAAAAGTCGGCGGGATCAAGGCGATCGTGGTCGCCTCCTCAGACAAGGCTTATGGGGCTAAGGACGCGCTCCCCTACACAGAAGACATGGCATTGGAAGGACGGTTCCCCTACGAGGTTTCCAAAAGCTGCACCGATTTAATTTCGCTTGCCTACCACCGCACCTACGCGCTGCCCGTTGCAGTGACGCGCTGCGGCAATGTGTATGGCCCCGGCGACCTCAATTGGAGCCGCATTGTCCCCGGGACGATAAAATCGCTGCTGACCGGAGAACGCCCCGTCATTCGCTCGGACGGAAAATTTAAGCGCGACTACATCTTCGTCAAGGATATCGCCGCCGCCTACCTGCAGACAGCCGAAGCGTTATTAGACGGCCGCTGCGCGGGAGAGGCTTTTAACTTCGCCGCAGAAGCACCCCTCAACGTTCTTGAAATAGTAGAAGCCATCAGCACAGCGTTGAATGTCTCCTTGGAGCCCGACATCCGCCACACGGCAAAACATGAAATCCGCGACCAATACCTCGACTGCAGCAAGGCCCGGGAGGCCCTCGCATGGAAACCGGGGTACACGCTCGAAGACGGTCTCGCTGAAACCATCGCCTGGTACAAGGACTATTTATGATTGAAGGTGTTCTCATTCATCCGCTCAAACAAATCACCGACAACCGCGGGAAGGTCATGCACATGCTGCGTGCCGACGATCCGCATTTCGAACAATTCGGAGAAATCTATTTCTCAACAGTCTATGAAGGCGTCACCAAGGGATGGCATTTGCATAAAAAAATGRCGCTGAACTATGCCTGTGTACACGGAGCCGTTAAGTTCGGCCTGCACGACGCGCGGGAGGATTCCCCGACCCAAGGGAAAAGTCAGGAAATTCTTCTTAGTCCGGAAAACTACGTGCTGGTACGTGTTCCTCCAGGGGTTTGGAACGGCTTTAGAGGTTTGAAGGGTGAGTCGATCGTGGCTAATTGCGCAACGATTGTGCACGACCCCGATGAAATTACCCGCATCCCTCACGACGACCCCTCAATTCCTTTTTCGTGGTCGCCGAAACATGGCTAAAACCGAAGAAAAATTCTCGCTCGTCATCGGCGCCTCGGGACAGGTGGGGCAGCATTTAATCGAAAGCCTTTCGGCTTCCCACCGCTCACAACCCGCGATCGGCACCTACTCCGGCACTTTTTTTGAGCATGAAACCGTCGCCAACGAACGTCTCGATCTKCGYGACCTSGAYAARGTKGRKRAACTMATYCGYCGRRTCCGSCCRAMMGTKCTYTATCTCCCSGCSTTCAAYGCMTTCGTTGAYTWYTGCGAAACMMAYCCCGAAGARACMCGSKCSATGAAYGTYGCKCCGATTGACCCGCTTCTGAAGGCGGTCAATGATATCGGCGCGAAGCTCGTTTATTTTTCGTCCGACTATGTCTTCGATGGGCAATCCGGTCCCTACCGTGAAGACGATGCCCCCTGCCCCATTAATGAATACGGAAAACAAAAACTGGAAGTGGAACAAAAAATACAAGACCAGGCCCATTCATGGATCATCATTCGCACAACCGGAGTCTACAGTGATGATGATCGAGGGAAAAATTTCGTCCGTAGGCTGATCAACAATATTAGGAAGGGTGAAACGATCCGCCTTCCGCAAGACCAGATTGCCACTCCCACCTACGCTCCTAATCTCGCGGATGCCGCCGTCGAACTCGGAGAGAGTGTTCTCAATGGCGTTTACAACGTTTCGGGGCCGGATATCATCGACCGCTACGGCTTCGCGTTGGCCGCCGCAGAGGCCTTCGAATGCCCGACCGATTCTATCCAGGGTGTGGAAACAAAATCGCTCTCGCAAGCGGCCGCCCGTCCGATGAAAGCGGGGCTCATCGTAGAAAAAGCCCAGTCCACACTTCGAACAAAACTCGTCGGCTACAGAGTGGGATTGCGCTTGATGGCCGAGTCCGCGAATCGCCCGCGATAACGTTCGCGTTCACGCAACTGCGCCGCAATCTGGTTGACGACCCAAAAGGCAAGCAGCTCAATTCCAACAATCGCAAACAACCCGCCAACGACAGGGAATACCCAAAACTCTCCCGGGATTTCTCCCGTTTGCCAGTACGACACCAACGGGCGTTTATTGATGAGCAGCGCCGCGAAAATGCTTAAGCCGCCCCATAAGGGAAGCCGATCCAAAATAGCCGTACGGAGACCCGGCTCATCGGGGATGGCTTCGCTTTCCCGGTTAATGAGACCGACAAGCGACTGCGCGACAAGCCCTAGGGTGATGAGAAAAACCGAGGAGGCGAGCAAAACCGCGACCAGCATGAGACGAAAGACCATCCAATCGGCTATGAAATTCCGTTCGATATAAAACTGAAGCGGCGCTGCGGGCCCGCCAAGCTCAAGCCCGAGCAAGGCTGCGGCAAAAAGAGCAAAGAGCCCAGCCGTAAAACCTAACATCCGCAGCGGACGATAGGTGAGAGCCGTTTCAAGAATCACCCGCAGAAATCGAAGGCCGTCCCCAACAACCGACAATTTCGACTTCCCCACACGTTCCTCATAGGGCATCTCGATTTCCCCGATGGTAATCTGCGGGTCCAATATCGCGCGCACACTCATCGCGGGTGTAAAATGCAGCCCATCGGGAAGGGGATAAAACCGCTCCAATGAATCGCGCCGCAAGACGCGCATGCCGCTGGCGACATCGCTTACCCCTTCCCCTCCCAGGGCACTCACCAGTCCGCGAAAAAACCGATTGCCGAGAAAACGCAGCGCGGGCATCTTGCTCCCGGGGTGCATCCGCGATCCGAGCGCACAATCGAGAGAACGCTCTTGGAGCTCGTGCAGCAGAGTTTGGAAAAACGCGGGGTCGCAGGTCCCGTCACCATCCAGGAACCCGAGCAGGTCCCCGTGCGAATGTTCAAACCCCGTTTTTATTGCAGCGCCGTAACCGCGATTGCCCGGATGGGATATGACAGAAACGCCGTCGACCGCGCGGGCTTTTTTCGCCGTAGCATCCGTCGAGCCGTCATCAACGACAATAACCTCTATCGATTCAACCGCGAGTGCGGCGGGGTCGAGCGCAGCGCAACGCCGCGCGAGATCCTCAATCGAACCCTCTTCGTTAAACGCGGGAACGATGATCGAGAATTTCATCAATGTCAGCGGCTTTCGAGAAAGGTCCAGAGTTTTTCAAATCCGGTGCCGGCTCGCGTCTCGGGCTTCCAGCCAAGTTCGCGGCGGATTTTATCAACGCTCGAAATAAAGACGCGCTGATCTCCGGGCCGCCAGCCCTTTTTCTTAACGGATATTTTTTTCCCGCGGCGCTGAGAGATCCAAGCGAGCAATTCAAGAAGGGAAACGGTGTTGGCCGGTCCGCCGCCCATGTTGTAAATACGTCCTGCGGATATTCCTCGCTTACGATACGCCGTCTCATAGGCTTTCAACAGATCCCCAACGTATAGGACGTCGCGCACCTGCCGCCCATCACCAAAAAGCGTAATTCCCCTATTCGCCTGGGCGGCCTTCATAAAATGAGCGACCCAGCCCTGGTCTTCATTGCCCTGCTGATGAGGGCCGTAAATACAGGACTGGCGAAAAACCACCGTCGGGATTCCGTAAATCCGGTGGTAATCGCGGAAATACTGATCCGCAGCGCCTTTGGAACAACCGTAAGGCGAATGGAAATCGAGAGGATCCGCTTCCGTGATCCCACGCGGACGATTTACGTAAATGTATCGATCACCCTTGCGGCGGACCTTCACGGATTCCATGCCGCCATACACCTTATTGGTCGAGGCATAGAGCGTGAACGGTTTTTTTCCTGACTTGCGAACCGCTTCCAGCAAATTAAAACTCGCAAACGCATTCATCTCAAAATCAGAGCGCGGGTCAGTGACCGAGGTGGTAACCGCCACCTGGGCTGCAAAATGCATCACAATCTCAAGGCCGCTGCGGCGGCGGCCAAGCCAACGGTCGGTCGCCTTGGGGTCGCGAAGATCGCCCTTCACAAAATCGACGGGGCCCTGACGCTTCAGCCAGCGCAAATTCTTATCGGTCCCCTTCCGGGACAAATTATCAAGAACACCGACATTCCACCCTTTTTGGAGATAGGCGGCGGCCGCGTTGACGCCGATAAACCCGGCTCCTCCGGTGATGAGAATTCTTTTCTTCATTTGAATCGGGAAAGCCCCCCGGCCACTGCTATTAATCCGCCTGCATCAACGTCTTTCGAGTCCACAATAAACCGATCGACAAGGATGCTGCCATCGCCGCAGCCAATGCGAAGTGCTCCGGATTCATCCCTTTCAAAAGCCCCGGGAGCCAAGGAACTGAAGCCATTAATCTTTATCGGTGCCGTGATTTGCACCGCAACCGCACCGAGCGAGGTTTGCGCCGCCGGATGCGGGGCAAAGGTAAACGCCCGAATGAATCGTTCAATCCAAGCGGCGTTCCGCGTCCAATCAATAGTTCCGTTATGGGGCATGGCCTTAGGATAGTATGACGACTCTTCAGCGTTTTGGGGAGTCCCCTTAGAAACACTCTTATCCGCGATCGCAGCAACCTGGGCGTCGAATACGCGTTTTCCGGATTTGACGAGTCGATGATACAAGGTCTCATCCGTTTCATCGGCAGCCAGAACCACGATCTCCTGAGCGATGAGATTTCCATCATCAACGCCCGGCAGGATATGATGTAGCGTCACACCGGACGGTTCGTTGTTGATGATCGCCCACTTCGTCGGGAAACAACCGCGAAGTCGTGGCAGGGGGGCAAAATGCAGGTTAAGAGACCCATGGGTCGGTATCTCTAGAAAAGAAGGCTTCAGAATACGGTCATATTGAATGGATACCGCATAGTCCGGAGGATTCTTGCGAAGCTCTTCGAGGAATCCTTTATCCGTGGGGCGCAGCACATCATAACAGCGCAGTCCCAACTCGTTGGCAAGCGAAAAAACAGAAGGCCGGTCCGGGATGATTCGGCGATCAGATTCGCGGCAGAAAACGCCGACCACCTCAACCCCCGCGTCCACAAGAGAACGCAGGCAGTGACGACCAATATCTCCATATCCGAAGTAGCAAACCCGAGTCATAGTCTCCTAGAGAAAATAATATATATATAATTGCTGCTAATGAGCTCCTTAGACAAGATTCGCGTTGCGGTTCTCGGGTATGGCCACTGGGGGCCGCACCACTTGCGGGTTTTTAACACAATCCCTCATAGTGAAGTCCTCCGTGTTGCAGACATGGACTCCAAACGCCTCGAACAAGCCAAAAAAGTCGCACCACACGTTCAAGGGACCAAGGCTGCCTCTGAAATTTTCTCTAACCCCGAAATCGATGCGGTCATCATCGCTACGCCGACCACGACACATTTTGAACTCGCCAAAAAAGCGCTCAAAGCTAAAAAACACCTGTTGTGTGAAAAACCCCTCTGCAAGACAGAAAAAGAAGGCGCCGAGCTTGTCGCGTTAGCCAAGGAAAACGGCTGCATCCTCATGGTGGGTCATGTATTCCTATACAACTCCGCCATCAACACGATGAAAGGCATGATTGACTCCGAATTGCTCGGGGATATTTATTACGCGACCTCAACACGAACGAATTTGGGCCCGATCCGAAGTGATGCCGATGTCTCGTATGACCTCGCGACCCATGACATCTCCATTTTCAACTGGTTCTTTCAGGCGGAGCCGTTATCGGTTTCGGCATCCGGGGGAGAGTACCTGCAGCCCGGCCTCAAGGATGTGGTTTTTATCTCACTGCGTTATCCGAACAACCGACTTGTGCATATCCATGTCAGCTGGATTGACCCGAAGAAAATCCGGCAGATGACGCTCGTCGGGAGCAAAAAAATGGTGACCTGGAACGACCTGGAACCGCAAACCCCGATCGCTGTTTATGACAAAGGGGCCATGGTGACCCCCGGCGAGGGCGGCTTTGGAGAATACCTGCGCGTCTCGATGTGGGACGGCGACGTGCGCCTTCCTAAAATTCCGAATTCCGAACCTATGATGGTCCAGGCGAACGCATTCCTCGACGCAATCCGCAATAACCGCGTCGAGAAATCGGACGGCGATTTCTCGCTGGGGGTTATCCGGACTCTTGAGGCGGTCGACAGGTCACTGAAGGCTTCCGGCGCTCCGGTGGAACTTTCCAAATGACGCGGGTGCCGTTTGTAGATTTTAAGGGAATGCACGCCCCGCTGTCCAAACGGCTTCATCAAACCGCTTCAAACCAGATCAAAAGCGGCGACTACATCCTCGGGAAATCCGTCGGGGAGTTCGAGACCGCCTACGCAAAATTCTGCGGCACGCGTTTCGCGATCGGCGTGGCCAACGGAAGCGACGCCTTGCAATTTTCGATGCTGGCGCTCGGCATCGGGCGCGGAGATGAAGTAATTCTCCCCGCAATGAGTTTTGCGGCTTCCGCGTTCGCGATCTCTCATACCGGGGCAAAACCGGTATTTGTCGACATCGACCCCGATCACCTTTGCATCGATCCGTCTTTAATCGAGAAGGCCGTTACAAAACGCACCAAAGCGATTCTTCCCGTCGATCTTTATGGTCTGCCGGCGCCCATGAAGGAAATTAATTCAATCGCCAAACGTCACGGCCTGCATGTCATCGAAGATTCCTGCCAAGCCCACGGCGCTCTTTACCGCGGTAAACGCGCAGGCAGTCTCGGGATCACCGGAAGCTTCAGTTTTTATCCCGCCAAAAACCTCGGCGCCTTCGGCGACGGCGGCATGGTGGTGACGTCTAATGCCGCAATCGCCAAAAAAGTGCGGATGCTGCGGCACTACGGCCAACCCAAACGCTACCAACACAAGTTAGTCGGCTTTAATTCCCGGCTCGACACGCTGCAAGCCGGCCTGCTCAACGTAAAACTCAGCAGTCTTGATCGCTGGAACAAATCACGCCACGACGCCGCAGACACCTATCGCGAACTGCTCGCCAAAGCGTCGGTCCGCCTGCAGAGGGAACCCGAAGGCTCACGCTCGATTTATCACCTTTTCGTGGTCCAATCACCACGCCGGAAAGCCCTGCAGGCTCACCTCAAACGGTGCGGAATAGACTCAGGCATTCACTATCCGCAAGCGCTGCACGAATTGGATTGTTATCGCTCGCTCGGACACCGCAAGGGATCCTTCCCGCACGCGGAACGATTGGCCGCGTCCTGCTTATCCCTGCCCATGTTTCCTGGAATTACGAAGGCGCAATTGCGCCGTGTGTCCGACGCCGTACTCTCGTTTTAGAACCTAGCGGCCGATGCGGCGAAGATGGGAGGCTGTGGTTTCAGGCTCCCCCAACAGACAAAACCACGCACGCAGGACGAGCTTAAAATGGATGAGCGTGTTGGAAACAAAGCGCATTTTGCTGATCCCGTGTTCGCGCTCCTCATTTTTCGCCGGGAACTCCACGATCCGCAGCCCGGCGTTGAGCGCGCGAAGCATGCTCTCAGTTGTCGCCGCGAAGTTATCGATATGAGGCAGAATCTGAGGCGCCACGGCGGTCCGATACATCCGGAAGCCGCAGGTCATGGTATAGATGCCGCGCGTCAAACGCGGCATGGATACCCGGTACAACCCGCTGGCCCCCATTGAGAGAATTTTTCGATACCACGGGTATCCCTGGAGCCCCCCGGGCGCGAGGAGGGAAACGTTAATGATATCGATGTCGTCGCTGGCAAGCTTCACCAGTTCCAACGCGATGTTCTGATGGTAGTTCGTATCGGCATCCACAAAAATCAACCACTCTGTTTCGGTTGTGGTCAGCGCCGTTTTGATCGCACCCCCGTACCCCATATTCCGGGGATGATGGATCGTCTGCGTGTTTTCGTGCGACGCCGCATACGCCTTAATCATCTCTGCGGTTTGATCGAAACTGCCGTCATCGATGAGTGTCAGGCGGCATTGCCAACCGCTCTTAACAAGCTCGGAGCGGACTGATTCAATGCGCTTAAAATATTCAGGCAATGATTCCGCTTCGTTATAACAAGGCGTCGCAATCGTTAACTCACGCTTCATCGCTGACCTTCTCGATGATCTTTCTTAAAATCCGTTCGGCGGCATTGCCATCACCAAACAACGGCGGGCGCTCGCCCTGGGGATTAAAATTCAAAATGGCGTCCGTGATTTTCTCGGAATCCGCACCGACGCTTTTCTTAAACCCGAGCTTCAACATTTCTTTAAACCAAACAAACCAAACCAAAGAAATCACGGGTTTGCCGAGCATATAGGCTTCACGCCGGAGGCCGCCGCTATCGGTTATCACCTTCCGACACCCCGCCGCTAAGCGCACCATATCCACATAACCCTGCGGCGGCAGAATCTCAATATTCGTCGCCTGCTTCAGCGCCTCTGCGGGCAATCCCGAGTCGAGCATTTGGCGCGTCCGGGGGTGAACGGGGAACACGGTCTTGTGCCCGGCATCCGCCACACCCTTCAGGATGCGGGCGAGACGTTTCGGATCATTCGTATTTTCCTGGCGGTGCGTCGTGAGGAGATCGTAATCACCCGACTGCGGAACAATATCATGCTCCTTTAAGACGATGTTCAATGCGTCGAGCGTGATGTCTCCCAAATTAAAAATTTTATCCTTGGAAATCCCCTCATTGATAAGAAACTGTACATCCCCATCCGCGATCGGGAAAATCCAATCCGACAAATGGTCCGCCAGCCGGCGGTTGATCTCTTCGGGATTAGTGCGGACCTCACACCGAATACCGCCTTCAAAATGAGCGACAGGAACCTTGCGATTGGCGGCCGCCATGGCGGCATAAAACGCGGAATGGGTATCGGTGTTGGAGATCACAACATCGGGTTTATATTCATCAATCTTGGACGTCATATAATCGAGAAGACTTCCCGCAATCGCACCCGGCGTCTCGTGTTTAAAATTAGGATTTGATTCCGTAAGCGGGATTTCCAATCCCTCCCAAAAGCAATCGGCCATTGTCTGGCCGAAATTTTGGCCGGTATGGAGGAAAAGTATCTCCAACTCCGGAATATTTTTCGCCGCGCGATGAAACGCCAAGCTTTTAATAATCTCGGGACGTGTCCCGACGAAGGATAGAATTCGCACCATCGTGATGGCGATTTTAGCATGAAAATGTAAGATGATTATCGATGACTCGCTCTCTGCAGGCAAAGATCTTCTTAGCGGCGGTCGGCTTGTTCAGCGGATTATGGGGAATTTCCTGGTGCCTCCCCCAACAATCGCGCGTTCTTCGTGTTCTACCCTCCACGGCTGATTCACCTGAGTTTCGAAAAAAACTCCTCAACTCATGGAAAGAAATGCATTCCCGGCTGGGCGCCGACATCATTCTCAATCCCGAGGTCTATTCCCACGGATTTAAGAATTCAATCGTGATCGAACCGGGATGGTCCACACCGCCGCCGGCCCTTCTTAATTCCGCCCGCTCCTTTCATCTTCGTTCCGCCTATGAGGACGAGGCGAATATTGTTCGTGGAGTCGCTACCCTAAAACCCCACCGCCTGCAGTTTAATCCACGTGTTTATTGGTATGGGAACTCGTACATTTTTCTCCTCGCGGGCTGGATTGGAGCCTCGTCGCTCATCTCGCCTGTTACGCTGGTCCCCGGACTCGGTTACTACCTTGAGAATATCGATAAAATGGCGGCGATTTTCCTTTCCGGCCGCCTCCTCTCGGCCGCCATTTTTTGGGCCTGCGCGCTTCTCCTCGCCTTCATCGGAAAACGTCACTTCAATGAACGAGCGGGGCTGATCGCGGCCGGCCTCTTTCTGGTTTCTCCGGCACTCGTCATCCAATCACACTACATGAAGCCCCATTTACTCGGCGCGATGTTTATTCTCATCAGTTTCTCGTTATGCGCCGACATGTTAAAAACCGGAAATACGCGCAAAGGAATTCTAGCCGGCGGAGTCATCGGTCTCGCCGCAGCGGCGGCAATTCACTTAAGCCTGGGAGTTCTCATCGTCGCGATCGCATTCGCGCTTCGGCTGCTGGAAAAAAATGAGATCGCCGCCGAGATAAAATGGGTCGTTTGTTCGGCGTTGAGTTTCTTTGCCGCGTTTTTCATTGTCAACTCCTACTACGTGACTGAATTCACAACGACCATGAACGCGATGAGCGCGGTCTCCACCTTCCTCCATCTGAATCCGCTTAAAATTCTGACATTCATATTTCTTTGCATTCCTCTTGCGCTCACGATTCCCATTGCAGCTGCCTACGCCTACGGGCTGCTCGCCCGGGGGAATCGAAACTCCGTTGTTGGACGTTTCGCCGTCATTTCCGTTTCCGTTTTTCTCCTGACGAGCATCGTATACTCCACGGTCGACAAGTTCGACTCTATTCGGTATTTCGGCGGGTCCCTGATTGGATTTCTCCTCGCGGGAGCGGCAATCGCCTCCGGCCGCAAAGAAGTCAAGGCGCTTGCAGTCGTCGCGTTCGTCTACGGCCTGGCCGCAACATCGGTTATGAACTACAATTTTTACCTCGACGCGACCGGTCGATCGACACGGGATTTTGCGGGTCAGTGGATTGAAAAAGAAATTCCCGCTGGAAGTGAACTGCTTCTCCTGCAATTGCCGCAGCCTTCGAATTCACCCTACTTTCAGTGGAACCGCTACCGTCTGCGATTTGTCGAGCCCAACGCCATTAAGACTCTTGCGAAAACAGGTCCTCTGCCCGAATACGTGATCCTCACGCACGTTGGAGGGGACCATTCCCCCATCTTTAAGCCGTTAGAGAACCGCTACAAGCGGATAAAACAATTCGATTCGTTTTCGCTGGGTTGGATTCGTTTTCCAATCGGTCAACTGCTCGCCAATCCGCGCGTCGATATTTTCCAACGATCCCAGCCCTTGGATAAAACGGCCGCAGCGAGCAGGATGACCCAGGGCATCGCCGAAAGCCTGTAGCGAATCGACGTCAACACGAGCGCATAGACGCCGTTAACAGAAAACAGCAGTAGGTAGGGAAACAGCATTTCCGGGTGCGTGGTTCTAACCAGCAACAGCCCGATTAGCCCGAGTGGAATGATCCACCCATCCGATAACAGACTCACCCATCGAATCAGACTCATCGAATGACTGTGGTTGCGATCCCGCGGGACAACACGCCAAATATCAACAAAAAATCGCCACGCGACGAGCCGCACGTAGGCGAGGGGATCTTCGGAAACTCTCCGAATGCCTTCTTTCCAAAAATAGGATTCCTTTTCGGCACGCGTAGCCAATAGGGCCGCCTTTTGAACAACGGGGTCGGCCAGAATCAAACGCGTCTCCTCCGACGTCCCGGCGACTTCAGGGGGAACGAACAGATTATTATGGAAGGTACTCCCGGCACCGGCCGTAGAACCCAGAATCACGCGGTCAAAGGCGATGTAATTGCGAATCGGCCACGGGGCGTAAAAGATCGCGAAGGCAATCCAGTAAATCGGGATCCACCGCAACGCCTTTTTCGGACGAAAATACAGCAGCAGCGGAGGCACAAGTAAAAGCCCGAACGGGAGGAAGGTCGTGTTTGTGAATGCGCCCAATACATTCGCCCCCGCCGCGATAACAATCCACACCGTTTCGTTGCGCCGCAGCGCCTCCAGCAAGGCAAGAATCATGAGAGGTGCAACAAATAACTGAGCACTTTCACGCATCGGAAGCGCGCCGAAATAAATGAAGTGAGGGTAGAAAACACCGATTCCCAGAGCAATGAGCGCGGGCTGTTCCCCCAAAATCCGTTTTCCCACCCGATGCGCAAACCATAAGCCGCCGACACCGAGCATGGCATTGATTACGAGAACAACCGAATAACGCACGCCGGCCAACTTAAACCCTAGACCCAAAAGAATCGGGTAAAACGGCTCGCGCCAAGCCGTCGGCTCCCCGACACGGTCGAGAAGCCCCCAATGTTCCGCGACCGTCCTCCCCAGATGCATGTAGCTATCCATGTCCTCAGGCGGGGCGGAGAAACCCTTGCTCAAAACAATGCCGGCCGCAATGCGCACAACAAATGCGAGACCCAGCAGCCCCCACACCCAACGACTTTCGCCGCCGAACCAAATTCGAAGTACGGTGCGCACATAACCCACCGCCAATCGGGGCACACTCGCCTTGGATTCACCGCTTTCCCGCCACTTGTAATGGATCGGAACCTCAACGGCCGTTCCTCCCTGGCGAATCACATCCAGCAGGGTTTCCTGCTGGAATTCGAAACTCTTAGAAATGCCCTCCAAACCCCGGACCTTTTCAGCCCGGTACAAACGATACCCGCTGGAGGAATCCGCAACGCCCGATCCCATAATCCGCCGGAAAAAGAAATTTAGAATTCGGGTGAGTACATTTCTCCATCCCGGAAGCGTTAGGTCTCCACCCTCCATCAGGCGAGACCCCACAACAATGTCGGCCTCTTCCCGCTTCTCCCAAAGCTTGGGAAATCGGTCCAGCGGATGGGAGCCATCGCCGTCCACAACAAGAATCCACTTCCCCTTGGATTCCCGAAATCCGCGCCGCAAGCTCTCCGCAAAACCCCCGGGCTCAATGATCGCACGCCCGCCCGCCTTGGCGGTCTCCTCACGCGTGGCGTCAGTCGATTCTCCGTCAATGACCAACACTTCGTAGGAAATCTCTAGATCGTCGGCCGCTTTGCGCACATCGGTGATGACCCGCGCGATATTTCCTTCCTCATTAAGCGCGGGGATGACAACCGACAGATCGAGATTGGCCTGTGAATTACTCAAAAATTCTTATACCTCACCGGGGATTATACCTTTCAAATGCCGTACTCGCAGTGACCAAAGACGTCTTGCATTCCTCTGCTGCCCGGCTATACTGAGGGGATGCGCGTCCTGATTGCAGCCCTGCTCTTGGCGGGGACATGCCTGCTCCAAGACACCCCTCGGTTCTCCGATCCGTTTATCGGAAAACTTGAGGCTCGTCTGGAGCGTTTACAAGGAGCGGCCGCCGAACGCGAAATATTTGTCAATGTCACCGTTCGGGTCGCCGATCTTCGTGAAGAACTCGGCGCGGCCTACTCCCCAACCATCGGCGGCATCCACACCGAGGACGGCATCCTGCTCAGCAGTGAATTCTTGAACGGCCTCTACGGTGAAATCCGATCCAGCGCTCCGCACGCGGGTTCGGATGAAGTCATGGAAATCGCCGCCTCGCAATTTTTACCTCTGCTCGCGCACGAATTGCGCCACCAAATCGACACCAAAAAGGTCGGCATCAGTTCCTTCGGCTATAAAGAAAGCGAGCTCAGCGCGCGTACCGTGGAAACGGCGGTTATCAGCGAAGCGCGGGACCTATTTGCCGAGGACTTCAAATACGAAACCTCGCTAACCCGCTCCCAATCCCAATTGGTCGGACTTTGGCAAAATGAGGGTCCCAACGGTCTGCGGGCGTTCGACCAAAATACGGTCGCGGCAAATTATCCCTCCCTCTCACGGGGCGACGATCTCCTGGGTCTCAGCCAACACATTCCTCAAGCCCGCCGCCTCAAAAGACTCCTCCACGATCATGGAAGCCGAGCGCCTCCTAAAAACGAAGCGATTGCAAAAATGACGCGAGGAGCTCTGACAACGCGGCGCGAAGCGAACCGCTTCATCCAGCAAGGAGAGGAAATTGACTCTCTTCTAAAAAGACTGGGGGATGTTCAATGGTATTACCAAGAACGCGAACGCCAAGCCTGGCGTGCGTGGCAGGACGAAAACCCTAATCAAACCCTTTAAAGTCGGCTAAATACTGTTCATGCCATAACTCGAGCATGAGCAGTCCCCACAGACGATAGCCGTGGTCCCATTCCCTGTTTTGGTGCTGCTCCCACATCCGGCGAAGGGCCTTCGGATCAAAATAACCCCGCGCAAGCGCGGTAGGCGACAACACGCGATCCTCCCAATACTTCTTGAGCTTGCCCCGAAACCACGGACCGATCGGAGAACCAAACCCCATTTTTCCACGCTTAATAATGGACTGCGGAAGTTTGTCCTTAAAAGCCCGCTTGAGAATCCATTTATGTCCTTTGAGCCCCTTTAGTTTCCAGTCACCCGGCATGCGATAGACCATTTCGATGAATTCATGGTCGAGAAAAGGCGAGCGCGTTTCCAGCGAGTTGGCCATCGAAGCAATGTCCATCTTCGCCATCAGACACTCGGGCAGATAGGTTGTAAAATCGATATACAACATCCGATTCACATAGTCCTGATCCTTCGATCGGTCGTACGCCGCCCGCAAATATCGCTCGGCATCGGCGCGGTCGGGATCCTCATCGTAGCCCAGCGCGCGCTTCATGGCATCGGAGTACAACCACGCCTTATCTTCTTCGGCGAAATAACACAGGGTTTTTAAATGGCGTCCGACATAGTCAGCACCGATCGCCGATCTAAAAAACCGCTTCGCGCGCCACACAAGTCCCAACGGCGCTTCGCCTTCCGGCAGCCTTTTTGCGATCTCATACGCCGCCGCACGCAGCGGGCCGGGAACAGTGTCATAGAGCCGCATCGCTTTGAGTGCAAAATACCGGATGTAGCCCGCGAAATTCTCATCGCCGCCATCGCCGTTAAGAGCCACCGTCACGTGTTTGCGCGTTTCCCTCGACACATAATAAGAAGGCAGCGCGCTGGTATCCCCATAAGGCTCGCCGTAATGCCACGCGATTTTTGGAAGAGTCTCCGCCATTTCCGCGGTTACAACGAATTCATTGTGGTCGCATCCATACATGTCCGCGATCGTCTTGGCGTACGGGAGTTCCGAAAATTTTTCATGGTCAAAGCCGATTGAAAACGTCTTTACCGGCTTGTCCGATAATTCGCTCATCAAGGCGACAATCACCGAAGAATCAATTCCTCCCGATAAGAAAGCCCCGAGCGGAACATCGGAGATCATGCGCAGGCGAACGGACTCTTTGAGCTTATCCAGGATCCTGATTTCCGCATCAGCAACACTCAAGCCTTTCTCCGGCCCGTCCATCGGTAAATCCCAATACCGCTCGATGACTGCCTTCCCCTTTTCAAAGACCAGGGTGTGAGCCGGCGGAAGTTTATAGATTCCCTTAAAAATAGTATGGGGGCTTGGAACATACTGCAGCGATAGATACAAATCAACCGCCTTGGGATTTATCTCTCGGCTAATCCCGGGCCATACCGACAAAGACCTTAGTTCGGAGGCAAAGGCGAAATAACCCTCTCCGAGCGTGTAGAGAAGGGGTTTTTTCCCAACCCGATCCCGCGCGACAAAAAGGCGTTCGCGGCGTTTATCCCAAATCGCAAAGGCAAACATGCCGCGCAGAAAACGGACGCAATCCGTTCCGTGCTTCTCATAAAGCGCCATGATCGTCTCAGTGTCCGTCTTTGTCTTAAAGGCATACCCGTCTTTCTCAAGCGTTTCCCGAAGTTCCTGGAAATTATAAATTTCCCCGTTAAAAACGAGAAAGGCGGTTTCATCGTGGTTGGAAATCGGCTGCTGGCCTGTTTTTAAATCGATGATGGACAACCGCCGCATCGCAAGACCGGCACGGTCATCGCAATAATCACCGGCTTCATCGGGGCCCCGATGCGTGATTAGATCATTGGATCGCAGGAGCGCTTCGCGATCGACCTTCCCGGGGGATGTGTGAACGATACCGACGATTCCGCACATAACGCTATTTTACCATTTAGGCCTCGACGGCCCTGTAGAGTTCCATATATCGTTTCGCTACGACATTCATCGCGAAGCGTTTTTCTGCTTCGACGCGGCCCGCGATCCCAAACCTCGGCGCGAGATCGATGTCCCTCAGATAACGCTCAATGGCTGCGCCCATCGCTTCATCATCGTCAAAATCAAATAGAAGCCCTGTTTTTCCATCGACAACGGCCTCCTTGGTTCCGCCGACCGCGCTCGCACAGACGGCAAGGCCCGAACCCATCGCCTCCAGCAGGGCATTCGACAACCCTTCCGACACCGATGGGAGAACAAATACATCGGCGGCGCGCAGCCGATCTTCAACCGCATCCGTTGACGACTGAAGGATAACCGTTTCATCGCCCGCTTTCCCGATTGCATCGGCCTCTGGTCCCGCGCCCAAAACAACAAATCGCGCCTGCACGCCTGTGGCCCGGCAGGCCCGCTTAAAGGCGCGCGCAAAACGCGGCAGCTGTTTTTCAGCCGAAAGGCGACCCGTATAGAGAAATATTATCCCTGACGGCCAATGCAAGGCTTCCCTGAGTGTCTCCTTTTCGTTTGAGCGGGCGGGGCGATAACGCTCAAGATCAACCCCGTTGGGAACCACCAGCGCGCCGGCTCCAAGGCCATGCTCCTCCAATTCGGACCTCAGATCTTCACAGACAGCAATGAGTCGCGGTGCAAACCAGCGGAGCAGCCGGAGCTTCCAACGTCCGGAAATCGTACGGCTGGACACCGCAATTTCACCGATACCCCGCCCTCCTCCGATTTTTACAACCACTCCGCAGTTGGTTATCACAGATGCGGCACACGCGGCGATCGCGGGAGATCCGGCGAGATGAACATGAATCACGTCATAGTCGCTCGCGTCGCACAGAAGCCGCCACACAGTGGAAAGAAAAAAAGAGAGAGCGTTGAGAAGACCGGATCCCAAAACAAAAACACGCCGAACCGGAATGCCCTGGACCGTTTCCTCTGCGGCCAACCCCGGCATTCGGCGCGTCAAAACATCAACCGATACACCCGCACGCGCAAGAGCCTTCGAGATCTCAAGCGCCTGTTTTTCGGCTCCGCCAAGGGTCGGGTAGAAGCCAGGTGTTAACATGCGCACCCGCATCGCTATTTCTCGCCGGGCTTGGAGCGGCGCACACCAAGCGCCCCTATTTTCGGGACGACGCCATGCGCAAGGCGAGACAATACCTCGTAGCCGGCACTGGCAAACCAACCGCCGACTTCCTCCTTTGTATGTTTAGTTTGAAAGGGAGGGGCAAGCCAATCGAAGTTCTCAATTAATCGCACTTGAAATTCCGGCTCGACGGAAAATGTCATATATTTGAGCAGTGGAATCGCGCCAAGCACCGTCAACGGATAACACAAGGCATAGAGCACCCGAACGGGCAAACGCGTTGTAAACACCCGAACAGCATCACTGAAAATTTGGCGCGCCCACACAACGAGCCAGACCAGCGGGAGAATCGCTTTTAACCAAGCGCGAGTCGACTTTAGGGGATTGGTCTTAAAACTCGCGTAAGACCCGGGCGTTCCATAAACCCAAACACTGAGAAATCCATCCCGTTTCACCAAGTCGGCGATACGGTCGAAGGCCCCCCGCGTGTCGGCCGTATGATGAATCACTCCCTGGCTGTAGATAACATCAAACGACCCGGGTTTGAAGGGAGGCCGCAGCAAGTCTCCCTGGACAACGTGAAGTTTTGGATTTTCGATCATCTCCGGGATTAGACGCGTCAAACTCTCGGAAAGATCCAAAGAAACAACTTCACCGCCGAGAGAAAGAGCCACATGAGTGTAGCGCCCCATGCCGCAGCCGGCGTCCAGCACAATCTTTCCCTCCAACGCATCTTCAGCCAACTGGGTTTCTTCCAGAAAAAGTCCGCGGTCCTCCGGACGGGGACCCGGATAACGATGCCATTCGAATCCAAAACTCTCCCGGGTTTTAGCGACGCGCGCATCGGGATTGCCGTCTTCCGGGCGAAGACGCGGCACCCCGTCCATGATCGGGTATGGGGCCTTGCACGCCGAGCACTGAAGCATGCCCTCTCCGATCTCATCATCTTCGTGCGGGTGTTCCGGCAGGGATTCATAAACAAGATCCCCCTGACACACCGGGCACGCTAGAATCGCAAGCAAATGAAGCTTCATACCCGTCTATGGTACCCGAAAAGGGCTTGCATCCGCTTCAATGCCCTCCCCATGCCGCAAGTGCGGACCGCCCAATGAAAAACCCAAGAAACGCAATCGCCGCCGCCGCCGGCAAGCGCCAACGCACAGGGATTTCGACCCCTTCAGACCCTTCTGATATGGATGAGGCGGTGCAATAACAGAGGAGCCACAGATTTGCGGGAGCCATAAAGACAGGATCCCATATGGAATGCATGAGAACCGCGAGAGCTCCAAACCGTTTGTAGGATCCGCCCGTGGTCAAACAATGCCAAATCCCCGCAAACCATAAGAGTGCAAAGGGAACACCGAATTCGGCGGCAACAACCAGCGGGTAGGCCGCAGGGGAGTCCGGCTTCCACGATCCAGGCCCCATGCCCAGTAACGGATGCGACCCAATCCACCGCCACGCTTCCACCCACTGCTCCGCCCGCGCAATAACCTCAACAGAATCGATCCTCCCGTAAATGACGATCGCGCAAACGACAACGCCGGTTAATCCCGCGTACAATCGAAATCCCGGAGTCCACGGGTTCAAGAGCGTGAACGCCGCGAACAGCCCCAGCCAAGCGCCGACGCTGGCGGACCAGAGCAGCGTTATGAGCAATCCGCAAGCCAAAAGCCGGTCCCGTCGCTCCAGAGCCAGCGGGATCAGCAAGAGAACCGTCGCCGCGTAAGCGGTCGAGGAAGGCAACGCGGATGCGGGCGCCTCAATCCCTAAAACCAAACGCTGATAAAACGCCAGTACCATCAAAATCCAGGCCGCGCATCGAACCGCGTCATCGATGGCGGTTCTCTCATCTTTCGATATGAACGCGATAACGGGAAAAAGCCAGAGCGCATTCCATGCAATCCACACTGCGGTTGGAGGAAGCTCTTGAGGCGATTGCAGAGAAGACAACGCCGCGAGTGCGGCAAGAACTCCCGCCCAGACTAGATTGCGATGAGAGGGCAGAGTTACGTGACCAATAAAAACCCGGGAAAGACCCCAGAAGGTCAACAGCCCCGCAGTGGGCACCAGCACCGTCGCATGCGCCCACGCCGGGACAGACCCCAGCAATAAAAGACTTCCCGCAGCCGTCAATGCGACCGCGCAGGGAAGCACCTAGGTATTAATGATGCGCGTCGTCACGAAAATCAACAACTCGACACGAGTTCGCGTTTTAGACTTTTTCTTAAACGCCCATCCGATCAAAGGGATATCCCCCAAGAGCGGGACCTTCGAAACGGTGTCATTGACTTGATCCGTAATGAGACCCCCAATGACAATCGTCTCTCCGTCCTGGACCATCACCTTCGTCACCGTCGCTCGAGAGTCGATGGCCGGCGCTCCCGTTTGGCCGGCGGTCGCTGCGGTTGCCGACGGCTGACTGACCGTCGGAGCCAGCTCGAGATGAACCCGACCATCCGCCTTAATGTTTGGAGTTACATCCAATAAAATACCTATATTCGCGTACGTCACCGTCTCGGTAATAACCCCGGTGGACGTGACCGATGCCGTCACATAAGGAATCTGGGTCGTGATATTGATATTCGCTTTTTCCCCATCCAGCGTTGTCAATTTGGGATCGGAGAGGACCTTGGCCTTACCCCGATTTGCGGCAGCCGTAATCACCGCGTTGATGCTGCCGTTGTTTGTCACGCGCTTAAACGTAAAAAACCCATTGAGCGAATTCGCCGTGAGGGGCACCTCCGATGTGAAGGTATTGGCTCCAGCCTGCCCCCCCAGAGAGCCGTTATCCGTCACGGTATGAGTCCAATTAACGCCGAAGTGAGTTTCCTTGGTCAAGGTCACTTCGACGAACTTTACTTCAATGAGTACTTGCTGAGGGCGTACATCCAGATCCGATAAGATGCGCTCCAGAGACGCAATGCCTTCGAGTGAGTCAGTAATAACAAGTGAGTTCGTTGTCAAATCATGCACGACTGCCCCGGAACGGTTTTCGGCAGCCCGTACAGCCGTGATGGACGGTAGAATGTCTTTACCATCGGCATAACGAAGGGGGATAATCTTGGTCTGATTAATTCCGGATGCCCGCTGAAGTGCAAGCGATTCCGGCGTCACGACTCGAAGAATATTCGAGCCGACCTGGACCGGAATCAGACCCTCCATCGAAAGAGCTGTCATGAAAGCCTCATTAAACGGAACATCGCGCAAATGAAGCGTCATCGTTCCGCTGACCTCATTTCCGTAAACAACATTTATTTTAGCCTTGGTCGCGAGGAGCTTGAGAACATCCCGGACGTCCATATCATCGAAGTCGAGCGTCACAAGATCCGTGGGCAAGGTGGCAATAATATCGCGCCGCACCTTTCCCGCAGTTGATTTCCGAGCGGGCACTCTAGTGACCTTCCTGGCTTCTCTTTTGTCGACGATTTCATTCACTCTGTCGTAATCTTTTGCGTACGCGATCCTCTCCAACTCCGACGATGCGGTGGTTGTCATCTTAGTCGGCATGTCCGACGTTGGCCGCGCCTGCCTCTTCGGGGCCGCAACAGGCTCCGGTTCATCTTCAAAAGCCACAGCACCCGGGGGTGAGGCTTCGTCCTCACTTACAATCGGCGGCGCAACCGCGGCAACGACCGGTACGGGGACGGCCGTCACCGGGGGCGTCGATTTCCTCGCAGACCGGGGCCTGACGACCATAGGTTTCTTTTTGGGAGAGGGTTCTTTCCCCCCACCTTTAGAAAGAGAAATCCGAAGCGTATTTCCCTGCCACGCAGCGCCATACGAAACAACTTCGTTCAAATAGAGAACGACCCGCGAGGTTAGGTCCGGCTCCGGCTGAAACTGACCGGAACGCACACGCCGAATCATGTCGCCTTTACCGGGAATGTAGTCCGATGTTGTGGCGTGGCGTGTCCCTACCAACTCGATGACCAATCGCGCAGGGTCCTCAGTCGTAAACATCTTAAACTTAGCTTTACCCGACAGTCGAACGGCAACCCCGGCTCCATCGACATCCACCTTCTGAAGGGTTACCGTGTCGCTGGGCGGCACCTCTGCAGCAGCGACGGGGACCGCTACAGCCGCAACCACCTCAGCAGCCGCGCTCGCAAGAGTCGGAGCCGTGAGGTCAACCCTCAAATCCGTTCCCTCCCAGCGCGCGGAATAAGAAAGAACCTCCGACAAATCCAAAACAACGCGGGAGACCATTCTGGGCTCTTTCTGATATTGACCCGAACGAACCTGCTTCACATATTTTCCCCGTCCGGCCGCAAACTCTTCCGATGCGCCATGCTCGGTGTCGAAGAGGTCGATCACAAGGCGTCGGGGCTCTTCAGTCGCAAACACATTGAATTTCGCCTTATCACTTAACCGCAGAGTTACCCCGGCAGCGTCAACGTCAACCTGCTCCAGGACAATCACATCGGCTGATGGGTCTTCAGCGGCTTGGGCCGCAACCGGAGCGGCCAAGACCGTAACAACTTCGGCGGCTTTACGCGGAAGATTCGACGCAACGAGCCCGATTTTTAACCGGGATCCCTCCCAACTCGCACGATAAGAAACAACACCCGATAAATAAAGAACCACGCGTGAAATCAAATCGGGCTCCCGCTGGTATTGACCGGACCGGACCCGCTTCAAATACTTTCCCTGACCCGGTGTGTATTCGCCGGAAGCGAGGTGTTCGGTGTCGAGCAACTCCAGGACGAGGCGGGGCGGCTCGGATGTGGTGAACGCATTAAATTTGACTTTTTCGCTGAGGTGAACTGTAACCTCATCGGGGCCGACCTCAACCCCTTCCAGCATGGCCGCCGCAGCGAGCATACCGGGGTTGCCGGCGAGCAGCGCGACAGAACATGTTAACGCGATAAATTTTCTAAAGCTATTCATGAACATAAATTACTCCTGCCCGGCGGTGTCCTCATCCTCTTCCTCACCCAGCGTCAAAACCTGAACATCTTTCTCATCCGTTATCAGGGTCACAGTTTGCTGCGCCATATTAATACGCCCGCGAACACCCGGGATTTTCTCGTTCTGGTATGTGAAGAGGCGGCTCTTTCGGAGCATAAATCCCATATCCGTGTCTTCGTCAATGATAATCGCGTAATTTCCGGCCTTCTCTTTCATCAATCCTTTCAACTTAAGTGAATGGATGCTGAAGGTTTCGATAGAAAACTCCTTTTCTTCGCGAGTGGACACCGTTTCGCCCGCCGATAGTTCGGCAAATGGATCTCGATAACGATCTCCTTTGTACAACTCTTTGACCGTCATTTTCGACGTGGCGCTCGACTCCGCAACTAATTCGTCGATGGAATTAACAACATCCTCCGCCTGAACACCGGTACCCAGACACAAAATGCTGACTATGAAAATAATTTTTTTCATCATCCTTTATATTGATACGCGATCAGCGATAGGGATACAGTTAGTTTTGTTTCGCCGGACCGACTGGTACCCGCACCTCTACCGAAAGTCACGTTGCGCGTGTTGAAAATTCTCTCCTCGAGAGCAACGGCTGCCAAAAATCGCCCGAGGTCGTGATAGGTCGAAGTGATCGAAAGGTTAAATGTAAATTCTTTAAAATGCGCTCGCGTTGTCGCCGACGGTGCGGAAAAGACCTGGATCTCAAGGTTGTTCTTTTCTGCAAGCCCGGTGATCGTATCGATAATTCCAGGGAGATCCAACTCCTTAGGCAGTTTTTTTTCTACCTTCTCCCCTTCTTCGTTGAGCCTGACGAGCTGCTTTTTAATTTTATTCAGGCGGCCGGCCTGTCGTTTGGCTTTTTGAATCTTCCGCTCGATTTGTTCGATCGTCTCGGCCGTCGTTGTGATTTTCTCCGAAGTCGGCCCCCAAAAATATTTCACATACGCAAAGCCGCCGCCGCCGATAAACAAAACAGCCACCACCAAATACTGCTGCTGCTCCTTTGTGAGCTCTATTTTAAAATCGGCCATACCGTTACGATTTACCCTTGCCCGGTTTCGCGTACGCGTACTTCACGCTCATCGAAAAATTGACCTTTCCCTCGGGAGACAAGGTTAGAGACCCCAACTTCTGCCCGGAAAATTTCTCGGAAATCTCGAGAGTCCGATACCAGTCGGACACAGCCTCGGAATCCAGCGCGACCGCCCCCATACTCAATGTAACCTTCATCCCATCCGACACCGTACCCAAGGAATTAATGTAAACCCCGCGGGGGAAGGTGCTCAGTAAATCCGTCATAACCCGAGGGTATATCGCGCGCGCTTCGTCCAGACTGCCGATCACGTCAAGCCTTCCTCGAACCGCTTTGGCCTGCTGCTCGAGCGCCTCCACCTGGGTAACGATTTTTTCAAGCTTCTTAAATTTAGCCTCTTTGTCTTCCAACTCATTTGCGAGCGTAACTCCTTTGTAGTAATGCTTGAAAGAAATTCCCGCAAACACTAAAAAGAAAAAACCGGCGACAAATCCGACCTGCACCATCCGCTGCTTCTGAACCTCTTTATTCAGAATCTCTTGCGGGACCAGGTTAATCTTAATCATGCCCAGTCCTTATTCTTGCGCAACGCAAGCCCCACGGCGACAGCCATAGACGGTAGAACATCCGCAGGGATGTCTGCGGGAGGCTCCGGCAGCATGCCAAAGGGCTTAAGCACATCGACCGGTACCTTCAGCTCAGCCGCAAGTGCCTTCGCCAGGTTTTTCATTTGAGCGGACCCGCCCGAAAGAACGATCTTTCCGATATTTCGCTCGGGCCCTTGCGACAAATAGAAATCGACGGAACGATGGATCTCCGAGACAAGGTCCTTTAGAACCCCGGTGACCGCCTGCGAGACACCTAAAGCATCCCGATCCCCGTCCTGCAGCGCCTTTTCTTTATCTTCGGCATCGAGGAGAATTCCATGCTTTTTCTTAGCCTCCTCCGCTTTCGGCTGATCGTACTGCAAGGCACGCATTACCGCCTTGGTAAAGATTGTCCCGGAGATAAAAACGTCGCGAACGACGCGCGTCACACCTTCCTCAATGATCGATAAATTCGTAACGGAATGGCCGATGTTCAAATAAAGCGTCGAACCAATCTGACTGCTTCCTTCCGTCGTCACTTCATGCACGTTTTCAATCGCAAAGGAGTCGACGTCAATGATTGCCGGCTTCAACTTCACCTCGTCGAGAATATCAACACGCTCCTGAACAGCATCCTTTTTAGCAGCGACAAGAACCGTCTCCATTTTCTTTTGTCCATCTTCGGTGATCTCATTAAGGATATGGAAGCTGAGTTGAACCTCATTGATATCGAAGGGGATGAAGGGTTCCGCCTCGGTGGCAAGCGTTGAACGCAGCTCATCCTTCGTCAATAACGGGAACTTAACATAGCGAACGATCACGGCATTGCCGGAAACAGAAACCGCCGCGTTTTGAACCTTGAGTCCCTTTTCGATCATAAACGCGCGCAAACGGTTCACCGTTTGTTGTCGCCGTTCCTCGGGACTCGAATCGGGCTTGGTCTCCAGAGGGATGTGTCCCCAAGCACCTAACGTGAGAACGCCATTTTCTTTTTTAAAGTAAACGATCTTAAGCGCGTAGGAACCAATGTCCACACCGATAACATCGGAGGACCCAAATACGAGGCCCTCGATCTTTTCGCGCATCGCTTTTAGATCGATATTTTTAAGCTTCTCCTTGAGAGCGGAGAGCTTATCTTGCTTTTCAGGCGCAACTGCGTTCGCGTCAGGCATAGCTCCAGTTTAGACGCTGTCTCGATCCAATACAAGCTATCGGTGACCAAAGACACCAGTGACTTTAGATCACGTCATCAAGACAAAAAAATACCGAGGCCCCCCCGTATACCGACCAAAGGAACTCTCGGCGCATAACTACCAACCAGAGCATTTTTAACAGGATTCGCTTTGTTTGTCAAGGCCTATTTCGAATATGGTACAATGAGGCGTTCTAAGACGTTCTCGGTTTTTGTCTTTATGATCCCCTCCCGTACGCAGGCCCTTCTATTCGACTTCGGCGGAACTCTCGATTCCAACGGCATTCATTGGCCGGAACGCTTCTTTTCCCTATATGTGGAAGAAGGAGTAACCCTGGAACGTGGGACATTTGACCGCGCCTTTTACGATTCCGACGACCACCTCCACACACGTCACATTTTGAAGGGGCTGGATTTGGAAGAAACGGTCCTTCTCCAATGCTCAGACACAGTAAAAGCGCTTAATATAAAAGAGGAAGTTGGAATTCGGGTAGCAAAAAAATTCGCAGCCCAGTCCCGCGAGA
>NVTF01000038.1 GCA_002401485.1 Elusimicrobiota bacterium
ATCATGCCGCCGCCGCCGAAGGCCTCGCTAATTCCGTACGACGCTCCGGAGATGGAAAAACCGCCCCATCGGCCTTTCGAACCGTACACATTCGGGAACAGTACGGTCTCATAAAGGAATTCGAGCGCACCTCACTCGGTCGTTCCTCGTCTGAGATCGAGGGAAGTTATTACGATGTTTGGATGCTCGCTCCGGCCGGCGGCAAAGAGGGCGAGCCGGAAGCGGTTTATTTTGAAATTTCCCCGCTGCGGCGCTGGGGCTTGCACCGATTTGGCGTCACGGAATAACTTGCCGCCGCCCCGTACTGCCCACCAATTTATTTAGACTTAAACCCTATCCGCGGCTTAGGTTTCTCCGCCTCGCTCATTAAGCTGCGGATCACTTCAAATACAACTTTAAATTTCCCTTCGTGTCGTTTCTCGAGCTCGTTAAGGCGGCGTGAGAGGTCTTCGTTGGTTGCAATGATTTTTCGGAGCCTAACGAAAGCGCGCATTATTTCAACATTAACTTGGATGGCTTGGCGGCTGCGGAGTACGCTTGACAGCATCGCTATACCCTGTTCGGTGAAGACAAATGGCAGGTAGCGATTTCCTCCCCAACTTGAGGTTCCAGATTGGAACCTCAAGTTGTTTGCTTCGGTTTCTGTAAGTTGAAAAGCGAAGTCTTTTGGAAATCGGGACAAATTGCGTTTAATGCCCTTCCTGGGCTTAGTGCCGTTTCAGGATTTCCGTCATCAAAAGTTTTGAGAGGGGGAAGTGCCGCGCCCGGGGAAATCCCGGAAATGTGTTGACCTCGATGACGGTCACCTTTCCGTTGTCGACGCGCGGCATGATGTCGACTCCGGCAAAGTTCAACTTGATCGCGCGAACCGATTTTATAGCCTGGCGTTTCGAGAGCTCGAGGACTCGCTCCGGCAGGCCGCGCAGAAATTCCTGAGCCTCTCCGGTGGCCCCTTGCGAAATGTTTGTTGTGACATTTCGAGGATCGGTGCTTCGGGGGTAAATGTAGAGGACTTTTCCGAAACAAACATACAGCCTTAGGTCGAACTTTCTCCCCTTAGAGAGGAGGGGTTCAATCGCTTCTTCGATGATTAAATCCTGGCGAAGCAGCCGTTTTAAGAATGCGTTATTGCCCGTCACCTCGTGAAATTTCCAGCCGTAGTCCGATTTCCTGCTGAGGATTTGCCCGTTGCGAAATCCGAAGTTGGTGATCCACCGGTCTTTTTCAATATAGGTGATGCCCTTTCCCATCGAGCCGTAACGCACCTTGAGAAAGAGTCGCTTTCCTTGATTAATGAGGCTTATGATTTTTTTGAAATCCCGGGTCTCAAACACGTGCGAGACCGGAACTCCGGCTCGAGCGAGGATTTTTCGGGTTCGGACCTTGTCCCGGTCCGTTATGATCGCCGTTGGATCGTTGACGAAGGAGATTTTCTTTCCGGGGTAGCGTTTGGTAATTCTCTTTTTCAGCTGCTGCCAGAAATCGACGTACGAGAGATAAAAGGACCGGTTTCCGTAAACGCCTTTATACCGTTTTGTCTCGATCGTTTTTTTCCAGAATTCGAAAGGGAAAAAGAAAAAGAAAACCAAGGAATCGGTTTTTACCTCCGGAAGTTTCCCGGAGAGGATTGTGTCGTAATCAAACGATTGGAAGCGCCAGCCGTGCTTGCCGCACATCCCTTTTCTGCGGATGAACTTTTTATAGGAATCCCAATCCCCTTTATCTCCGACGGCGACCAAGGTCTTCATGGTGAGGTAGGATTTTAGCATCAATGCGTGAGAGGGACGTATTTAATAAGATGGGGTGATGAGTCCCCAACACAGCCCCAAAACCACCGTCGGCATCGTCGGCGGCGGACAACTAGCCCGCATGCTGGCCTTAAAAGGCCACGAAATGGGCCTCACCGTAAGGGTGCTTTCGAAATCATCGATGGATCCCGCCGCGCAGGTTTGCGCCGGATGGGTGAAAGGCGACCCGACCCGCCGCGGCGATTTAACCGCCTTTTTTAAAACGGTATCGGTCATCACGTTTGAAAGCGAATTTTATTCCGGCGGCATGTTTGCCGAAATTTCCCGCAAGACAAAAACGCGCGTCTCGCCNTCCCCACGCATCATGGGACTGCTGCAAGACCGTTTGTCGCAAAAACGGTTGTTGGTGAAATACGGAATTCTCACATCCGAGTTCGTGTCCGTTTCCGATCCAAGGGCGGCCTTTAAGACGTTGGGGCCGTGCGTGTTTAAGACGAGGATGGGGGGGTATGACGGCTACGGGACCTTTGTTGTGAAGCGTGAAAGCGACCTCGCCGCCCTCAAGGTCGCCCCCATGATCGCTGAACGCTTCATCCCGTTTAAGGCCGAGCTCGCCGTAAGCATCGTGCGCGGAAAAAACGGAACGATTTGTGTTCTGCCCTTGGTGCGGACCTGCCAAAAAGATTCGCGCTGTTTATGGGTGAAGGGACCGATACGCCACTGCGCCTTCCCGGCCTTGGTACGAAAGCTGAAGCGCCTGCTTGCCGCTGAGAAATACGTCGGCATATGCGCGTTTGAGTTATTCGACACCGGCAAAGAGCTGCTGGTCAATGAGATCGCGCCGCGGGTGCATAATTCCGCGCATTATTCCCTGGACGCGCTCGATGAGGATCAGTTTACGCTGCATATGAAGGCGGTGGTTGCTGCGGTGCTGCCGCGTGCCGTTTCGTTTGCGGCGAAGGGTTTTGCGATGTGGAATTTATTGGGCACGGGTGCGAAGGCGCCGCGGTGGAGTTATCCGGCGGGGGTGCATTTGCATTGGTATGGGAAGAACGGCAATCGTCCCGGCCGGAAGATGGGACATATTAACGCGGTGGGAAAGTCGCCCGACCGTGCGCTTGCGTCTGCAAAACGCGGCGCCCAGGAGATTCGTCTATGAAGCCTCTCGTCGCTGTGATCATGGGGAGCGATTCCGATTTGCCGGTGATGCAGGGTGCCGTTGATATGCTCGATGAAATGGGCATCGCGCATGAAGTCCGTGTGGTCTCGGCGCACCGCACCCCTGAAAAAATGCAGTCCTTTGCGCAAAAAGCCGCGAGCCGAGGACTCAAGGTCATCATCGCCGGTGCCGGTGGTGCCGCGCATCTGCCGGGCATGGTCGCGGCGTGCACCACCCTGCCGGTGATCGGTGTTCCTGTGAAGGCGGCCAAGATGGATGGATTGGACGCTCTTTTATCGATCGCTCAAATGCCAAAGGGAATTCCCGTTGCGACGATGGCGGTCGATAATTCCGCGAATGCCGGACTGTATGCCGCGCGTATTCTCGCCCTGAACAATAAGTCCATTCTTAAACGGATTCAGGCGTTTGGGCGACAACAGAAGGCGAAGGTCGCTTTAGCCAACAAGCGCTTGAAGGCCAAGCGCCGCAGCGTCCGCGGCCGCTAGTTTTGCATCAATAGGAAGACCCGTGATGTTGAGGCGGCATCGCCCGGGCGTGAAGACGGGGTAGAGGTGTTCTCCGTACAGGGCGGCGGCCGCGCCGCTTTGAACCCTTATATTTCGAAATAAACCGCCGTACCGCCCGTTAAACGCGCCTTCCAGCGCCGTGCCCGCAGCCAGGCGTTTCCATCCCCGCTCCGCGGCAGCAACGCGCGCGAGTTGTCGTTGGTGATCGCGGCGCAGGCCGTCGGTGTCTTCAAGCATCGCCCGCACAAAGGCGCGGGTAATGGGGTGTTCAAAGGCCGAGCCGCGTGCGCGCATCACGGCGTTAAAAGCGGTGGGCGCGGCACTCATTGATTTTTTGTCCGGGCAGTAGGCGAGCAGGAGACCGCAGGGCCGGAGCGCGAACGTTCCGAAAGATTTTGTGGGGCTGATCGCGAGCAAAAAAGGCGTTTGGGCTTGGATGAAAGGTTCGATTTGATTCTTGTAGGAGCGCCGCATCACGGAGTCGTAGGAAGACGACGCGAGGTCGGACGCGTATTCAAGCCCTGAATAGGCGCGGTCTAAAACAATCCAGCCCCGGGCCGCTTTCGCGCGGGCGGACACTTCATCACGCCGGAGCAGCAGTCCCGTTGAGTTATGAGGCCCCGCCTGATAAATAGGTAGAAGGCCGCGTCCCTTCACCGTTTTCCCTAAGGCAAATTCGCGGGAGTCGAGGCGAAGGACCTTGGCCATGGTTTTGTACGCGGGCCAGCTCAGGGCCTCGAGCCCGAGTGTAGCGATGTTGGAATCCATGAACATCGCGGCTTGGAGCGCGGTTTTAACCGCCCCCGTTCCGGCGTCTGAGGGAAGCGCTAAATGAAACCGGTCCGCGAATTTTTTAGGAATTCGCTGCCACGCGAGCACAGCGCTTTTCAGCGCCGTCATTGTTTTGGCGGAGTTCATGTAGGTGCCCAGCGCGCTTCCGGTTTTTAATTCTTTCGCCGCCGCGCGCAAGAGAGTCGTGGATGTTTTTGCGGGTTTGCCGCGGCCATCGAGAATAATTCCTATGCCGTAATTGCGGCCCGCTTGATCGCGTTGAAAGAGAATGCCTGATATTTGATTCGCGTCTTTTCCGCTGGCCAAGAGCCGTTTCGCTTCCGCCGCGGTTTCAGTTCCAAACGTCTTCATGCCCCGAGTATACCAAGCTTGCTATGATTCCCTCATGCGTATCCTTGTTACAGGGGCTGCCGGTTTCATTGGAAGCCATACCGCGCTCGCCTTGCTTACGGCGGGGCATGAGGTTGTCTCCTTCGACAATTACTCAAATTCGTCGCAGGAGTCGTTGGCGCGGGTGGAAAAACTCGCCGGAGAGTCTCTCGAACGCGTGGATGGCGATTTGCGTGATTTTTCCGCGCTGGAATCCTTGTTGAAGAGCGGTTCTTTCGATGTGGTGGTGCATTTCGCGGGCTTGAAGGCTGTCGGGGAGTCGGTCGAGAAACCGCTGTTGTATTACGAGAACAACGTTTCGGGAACTATTAATCTGCTGCGCGCGATGCAGTTGGCCGCTTGCCGAAAACTCGTATTTTCGTCATCGGCAACCGTTTACGGGGAGGTGGAAATGAACCCGATTCTGGAATCCTTTCCGCTCTCGGCGGTCAATCCCTACGGGGCCACCAAGCTGATGATTGAAGACATCTGCCGTGATCTCGCGAAGTCCGAGGCCGGGTGGAATATCGCTCTTCTGCGCTACTTTAATCCCGTCGGCGCGCATGAATCCGGTGAGATCGGGGAAGATCCAATCGGCATCCCCAACAATCTTATGCCGTTTGTCATGCAGACGGCTGTGGGTCGCCATAAGCAGGTTAATATCTACGGGAATGATTATCCGACGCCCGATGGAACGGGCGTGCGGGATTATATCCATGTGGTCGATCTGGCGAACGCACACTCCCGTGCTGTCGAGAAAATAGACTCCTTTGCGGGAGCGGAGGCCGTAAATTTGGGGACCGGGCAAGGATCGTCGGTTTTCGAACTTCTGGCTGCCGCGTCAAAGGCGGTCGGCACGGAAATTCCTCACTCAATCGCGGCGCGCAGACCCGGCGACGCGGCTGCCGTTTGGGCTGATGCTGAATTGGCGAAGAAAAAACTTGGCTGGACCGCCGAACGCGACCTCGATGCGATGTGTCGGGATCACTGGCGCTGGCAGTCGAAAAACCCTAACGGATTCCGTACAGAGTCTGAATGTTAAGGATATCGTTGGGGTAATAATCCTCCCCGCACGTTCCTCCCATGACCGAGGGGTTGGGCGTCTTGTGCCCCAGGCCCAGGCAGTGGCCCAACTGATGCAGGAATTCGTAGCGGTGTCCGGCCTTGGGGCATTTAAAACTCTTGCGAACACGGCGTGAGAATTCCACCATGAACATGGCGGCCCCGGCGATTTTTGCGCCGGGCTCTATTCTTCCATCGACCCCATAGGCGTAGGAGCCGTCGGGGTTCTGCACGATGATGGAGCATCCGCCGGCGTTGGCGCCATTGCGAACCCGGTAGGGTTTGGGGAGAGACCCGCGCTTGGAGTCTTTGGCCCAATAGACGACGAAGCGGTTGCGGTTTTTCCAAATCTTGTTTAAATCGTAGGTCGTGTCTTCGGATTCTTTGTAGATGAGTGTGGTATCGAGGTCGCGGGTCATATTAAATACCTCGATCGCATTTTCAACCGCGTCCCGTTCCCGTTTCTTGATGCGTCCCTTTTGAATCCACTTATTTTCTTTCTTGTCCCATTTGAACTGACCGACTACGTTGTGCACGACCCACTTCCCGGTCCGGGGTTTTACTGCGACGCCTTCGCGGTCGGAAAGGATGCCCGGGGGAGCCAACTTCTTTTCGGGTGGTTTGTCCGGAATGGCTTCCGGCGCAACCATGCGTTCGCCTTTTTTGCATTTGCCGCCGGCAAAGCGCGATTTCCCTTTTTTGTCCACGCATTCGACGATCTTTTCTCCACGGCGTGCGTAGGAGGCTGTTGCCAGAGGAAGAATCAAGGACAAAAGGAGAAGACGTTGGGTCATCCAGAGAGCATACCCGTGTGTGCGGGGGTTGGCTAGTCCTGGGGGCGGGCCCCGTGTTCCCAGTCTTCGGCTTCGAGGAAGATGCGTTTTACGCGCGGAAAATTTTTCTTAATGGCTGCGTCGATTTCCGAGACGACAATTTCGATATCGTCGGCCATCGCGGCGTCCACGAACGTGAGGCTCATGTTAACAAGGATAAATTCCGGTCCCATGTGCATCGTGAGGACCTCGTTGACCTTGGTGACCTCGGAGTGATCCGCCGCGATCTTTCGTATGCCGTCAATGATTTCAGGGTTGGCGCGTTCCCCGATTAAAAGCCCCTTGGTTTCATAAGCCAACCACGACGCGGTGCCCGCGAGAATTAACCCGATGAGCACGGAGGCTCCACCATCGAAACGCGGGTCTCCCGTCACATCCGTCAGATAAATACCGCCCAACGCGATAAAAATACCAAGCAGGGCGGCGGAGTCTTCAAACAGCACGACAAAGATGGACGGATCTTTGCCTTTCGAAACGGCCTCAAAGTATCCCCACTTCCCTTTCGCGCGGGTAAACTCCCGCAGCGCGAAGATCCAGGCGGCTCCTTCAAAGAGCACGGCGAGTCCAAGCACAACATAGTTGATGAAGGGGTCCCCGGGCATTTTCGGGTGGAGCAGATGGCTGACTCCCTCGAAAATTGAGACGCCGGCGCCGACGCCAAAAATCAGGATTGCAACGACAAAGCTCCAGAAATAGACTTCTTTTCCATGCCCGAAGGGAAATTGTTCATCCGGAGGAAGTTCCGCTCGCTTGAGTCCGTACAGCAGTAGCACTTGGTTGCCGGTATCGACAATGGAGTGGATGCCTTCCGAAAGCATCGCGGAAGAGCCGGTCATCGCAGCGGCGATCAACTTGGTGACCGAGATCAGGGCGTTTCCGATGAGAGCCGCGATAATCGTTAATCGTGAGGAACCTTTCGAGGACATTGCGCCCATTATAACAAAGACGGGTTTGTTATAATGAGGCCTATGAAGGTTCTATTGATTAGTATTTCGGTGTTCGCTGCGGGATTTTTGTTTAAAGACAATATGTTCGACCGGGTGTTTTCCATCCCCGGCGTTGAGATCGTCGACTTCGGCACCCTCTCCCTCACGGCAAAACCCAATCAATACCTCGTATGTCCGAAAGATTTGTGCGCCGCAAAATCCCATCGGGAGAGCCCGACGTATTCCGTCTCCGCTCAGGAATTGGAGCGCAAATGGGACGCGCTTGTTGCGGGCGCAGAGCGGGCTCAGGTGTTGGGGTCGGGGGTTTACGCGATGCGTTCCCAATTCTGGCGCTTCCCGGATCTGATTTCGGTTCGTTTTATTGCGGAGGATGAGAAATCGTCGACCCTCGCGGTCTATAGTCGCGCTTTATACGGAAGAAAGGATTTCGATAAAAACAAGCAACGCATCGACGCGTGGCTTGAAGTGCTCGCCCTTCCCTAATTTAGGCCTTCTTGTATTTGTCCTGCGGCTAGAGGTTAGGCTACCATGACGGTATGGCCGTCGATCCAAGTATTCTTAAACGTCTGGCCCTTCTTGGCGTCGATCCTGAAGATATTTCAGAATCGTTCACGCGTTCGGGCGGCAAGGGTGGCCAAAACGTAAATAAGGTTTCAACCGGCGTTGTTTTGAGTTATCCGCCTGCCAACCTTATCGTTCGCTGCGCCGAAACACGTTCACAGGCTAGAAACCGCGATCTGGCCTGGGAGCGTTTTGCGGCGGCTCTTGAGACCCGGCAGGCTGAGAAGCGCGCCGCACGGCGCAGTGAAATTCAGAAAGAAATCCGCCGCAAGCGCCCGAAGCCTCGGCGCGTGAAGGAACGCATCCTTGAAACCAAGAGGCGGCGTTCGGCGACCAAAAAATTACGGGGACGAGTTCGGAGGGACGATTGAAAATCGATTGGGAGTTAATTAAAGAGGAACTGGCGCCGGGGGTGCTCTTCCGGCATTTTGTTCAGGGTCTATTTCTGATTGGGCCGCTGACCATCACCGTGTACGTTTTAATCCTGCTGCTCAAGCTTATCGACAGCTGGATCATCACGCCCATTCCGGGGTTCGGCTTATTCATGGCCTTTGTCCTGGTTGTGCTCGCCGGACGTTTCGCGTCGAATGTATTTGTCCGTGGTGCCGTGGAAACCGCCGAGGACCTATTGCGCAAGACTCCCCTTCTGAAGCTTCTGTATGAATCCGTTCGGGATCTTGTTTCGACCTTTATGGGAAAACGCCGCCGTTTTGACCAGCCGGTGCTGGTCTCGTTTGGTTCCGACCGGGACGCCAAGATTGTCGGGTTTATCACCCGCAAGGATTTAGGTTTCTTAGGATTACCGGGCTCGGTGGCGGTGTACGTGCCCCATGCCTACAACATCTCAGGACATGTCATGCTGCTTCCTAAGGACCGGGTCACCACGATCAACGGAGTCACCAGCGCCGAAATGATGACCTTCACGATCTCCGGCGGCGTCACCGGCGGCGCAATTACGAAACAGTAATCTTCGCGAGATCTTCGTAGGTGCGCCGGACCTTTGTCATATAGTCAACAAAAGGTTTGAGGCGGTCGAAGGTAAGGGCTTGCGGCCCGTCGCAGAGAGCTTCTTTTGGATTGGGATGGAAATCGACGAGCACGCTGGTCGCTCCCGCGATGATTCCCTGTGCGGTCGCGTGAAAGACGTCGGGAATGCCGTCTGGGGTTTCGCGCAAGCTTCCAACCGAATGGGACGGATCGACGCATACCGGCATGCGGGTTTGACGCCGCACGACGGGCACATGGGCGAAGTCCACAAGATTGCGGTGCGGGTCCCCGAGATGTGTTTTTACGCCGCGCAGGCAGAATACGATGTTGGGATTGCCTTCACTGGCGATGTATTCACAGGCGTTCAGAGATTCTTCAAGGGTAATGCCCATGCCGCGCTTAAACAATACGGGCATTTTCTGTTTGCCGAGCGCCTTGAGCAGTTCAAAATTCTGCGAGTTCCGCGTGCCAACCTGGAAAAGTACCTGGGTGGGTTTGCCCGTCTTCTTGAGCGCGGCGAGCACTTCCTTAATCTGGCTCGCATCGACGACTTCCATGGCGACGATTTTAATCCCGTATTTTCCAGCGAGTTCAAAAACATAAGGGAGGCATTTTGCGCCCAATCCTTGAAAGTCGTAGGGGCTTGTCCGTGGTTTGTAGACCCCCATGCGGGCAGCGGTTAATCCTTCTTGTGCGAGTGCCTTAAACATAAGATCCACGTGCTGCCGTGTATCAACGGCGCAGAGGCCGGCGATGAGGGTTAAATGTTTATCGTCAAAAAAGACCCCGTTCGCCTTAAATCCTACGGAACTGTCGATGGCCCCGTGGCGTCCGATGATCCGGTATTTGCTCGAGACGCGCACAACACGCAGAACGCCGGGGATGCCTTCGAATGGGAGTGTCGGAATTCCCTGCGTGCGGCCGACCAGGTGGACTTCGGTAAAACGGTGCGAGGCTCCGGAAAATTCATAAGGCTTTATCTTGATGCCCGGGAAGCGGGAGGCCGCGCGTTTGACCGCTTTTACAACAGCGGCGTGATCGGATCGATCCGGTTCTAATAAAATGACCATGCGGGGATTATATCGCTTCGAGGAGGTCCGAGACGAATTTTGCTTGGTCCCACGCGTCAATATAAATGGATAAACCGTGCCGAACAGCGACCAGCCCCCGCGAGGGGATCACCGTCACGGTTTGTCCTTCGTGGCCCATGGCGAAGTAGGCATCCTGGGGAATCCTTTCGGCTGCAGGGGAATTACCCCCGAAAGCCTCGGGGAGTTTAAGCCACCAATGCGCCCCGTAACAGCCATCAGGGGATTGCGGGGTCGGAGTGGTCGAGTAGTTGACCCAGCCTTCGGGGAGCAGGCGTTCGCCGTTGCAGATGCCGTCCAGGCGATAGAGCTCCCCGAATCGAGCCCAATCCCGCGCGGTTGCGAAGCAGAAGGAGGACCCGACCAAGGTGCCGGCACCATCAGGTTCAAATAAAGCTGAGTTCATGCCTATTTGGGAGAAGAGAGCTTTGTGAGGAAACTCAAGCGAGTCTTTCAGGCTGCCCTTGAGAGTGTCTCGCAGCAACCGGCACACGAGGTTTGTTGTGCCGCTTGAATACGACCAGGCGGTCCCGGGTGGATTTTTCAGCGGCTGGGCGAGGGCGTAGGCGGAGGAATCCTCCCGGTTGAAGAGCATTTGCGTGACGTCTTTGAGCGGATCTTCGTAGGCTTCCTCGAAGCTCAGACCGCTGCGCATGCGGAGCAGATCATCGAGGCGAATGGCCGAACGCTCGTCCGTCCATTCGGAGAACAGCGCGTCCTGATCAACGGAAAGAGCCCCCCGGTGCACGAGGATTCCAACCAGTGCGTTCACCACGCTTTTAGACATCGACCATCCCGCCATGCGTTGTTCGGGAGAAAAGCCCGGGGCATAACGCTCGCCGATCAGGGCGCCGTCTTTGAGAATGACCACCGCGCGGGTTCGACGCAGTTTTTTGGGATCGGTTTCCGTGAAGGCCGCATCGAGGGCCCGGGTGAGGGCTTTGGGATCGCGCGCCTTGGCGCGCGGCAAGTCCGGGGAGGCGATCTCGGCTTCAGGCAAGGAGGCGGGTCCGGCGGGATCGGCGGAGAGAGTTGCCCCGATCCCGGGCCGATAGACTGCAGTTTTTTCTTGAAACCCTAAGACGGATGCCGTCACGCTTTTTGAGTGGTAGTCGATATCTACGCGAAAGGGTCGGAGGATGCTGTAGCTGTCAGCGGCGACGTCGAGACTGATGACTTCTTTGGGGTCGCGGCCGCAAGCAAATACCGCCGAACAAACGATCTTCGCTTTGTAGCCCGATCCCACCGGCGCGATGCGCCAAAAATAAGCTAACCCGGCCAAGGCCAGAAGGGCGATAACCGTGATCAGGGCCAATGGGAAAATGCCCATTATTGCCCTCGCACCAGTGATCGAAACCCGGCGACAAACCACAGTCCCCAGCAAATAACAGTAAGGATCGATAGGAAAAGCCAGCGAGGCGGTTTGAAGCGAAAGGCCGCCGTGAAGGGTCCCGCAGGGACCGAGACCGACTGCACGAATCGGTCGTAGAGATTGATCCGGGCGGGTGACCCGTTAACCCAGGCGCGCCATCCTCGATGTAGCGGAACGGCTAAAATGAGTTTCCCGCCTTTTTTCGCCTCACCGCGAATGTCCCAGCGCTCTGCGGAAGGAGTCGAAAATTCTATTGGCGTCTCGTCTGATTCCCAGCGCACGAGCGGAAGGGGTGCGGTTGTCGGATTTAATTTTGCTTTGGCGTCTAAGAAATAAGCGACCCCAAGCCGACGCAGTTCAGGGGATTCGACATTGGTTAAATAGACCCGGCTTGGAGTCGCGGCGGGTTTGCCTTCCGCGCGGTAGGAGTAGTGCACATAGTTGCCTAGGAAAAAGGAATCGTATCCATTAGTGTTGCGCGCGCGATAGAGCATCGCCTTGTTTGGGTTTGCG
>NVTF01000039.1 GCA_002401485.1 Elusimicrobiota bacterium
CGGAGTTTAGCTCAACAAATTAGAATTTTAATTGACAGTTAAAGAATATTTAGCCATCTCCCCACCCGCTTGCCCCCAGTCCGACCCCCGGCTATCCTTCCTACCAATGAGAATCCGTTCCCTGCGCATGGAAGCCGTCTCCTTCTGGTACGGCCGCACCCAAATCCTCCAAAACGCCAACCTCCACTTCAACAGCGGAGAAATCACCGCCATCCTCGGCCCCTCCGGTTCCGGAAAAAGCACCCTAATCAAATGCCTATCCACCGTTCTCAAGCCCGGAGAAGGAAAAATAACCGCCAACGGTAAAAACCTCTGGGATGATCTCAACGCCTTCCGCCTCCAATTAGGATACGTCCCCCAAGACGACGTCATCCACCGCCAGTTAAAAGTGGAAGACGCCCTTTATTATTCAGGCCGTTTACGCCTCAGAAATTTCGACCAAGGCAGCGTACTCAGCGCACGCATCGACACCGTCTTAGCAGGATTAGGCCTGGAAGAACGAAGATATCTCCGCGTAAGAAGCCTATCCGGCGGACAACGCAAACGCGTGAACATCGGCGTTGAACTCTTATCCGATCCCCAGGTGCTTGTACTCGATGAACCCGCCTCCGGCCTCGATCCCGCAATCGAGGAAGATCTCGTAAAACTCCTAAGGCGCATGGCCGATGCCGGGAGAAATATAATTCTCACTACCCACTCGATGGAGCGTCTCAACGATTACAACAAACTCATCCTCGTTGCCGCCGGGCGCGTCATGTATGCCGGGCCGCCGGATAAACTCGCCGAGCATTTTGAAGTCAAGGATCCCTCGGATGTGTATCGCGCCTTACGGGACCGCAGCTTGGATGAATGGGAAAGCCGATACCGCAGTTCCACCTACGCCGTCGAGGAAGAGTCGTGAGCGTGCGTTCGGTATTCAGAGTGCAGTTCGACGCTCTTGTTGGGAGAACCATCGCGGTGCGCGCAGGTTCGTTTGGCACGATGGCGACGCTGCTGGTACAAGCGCCGATTATCGGGGGATTTATTGGTCTCGCCTGGCAGGGGCAGGAAGCCGCGCCCGCGACTTATTTCATCATGTCGGTAGCGGCGCTCTGGATGGGGTGCCTGAACGCATGCACGGAAATAGTTTCGGAGCGTGCGGTGTATGAACGCGAACGAATGTTCCAGTTGGATATACGCGCCTATCTCTTATCGAAGGCCGTTGTGCTTGCGGGGCTCAGTGGTTTGCAGGCGGGGTTAATGCTGCTGGCGCAGGGGCAGTTGATGCATTTAAAGACCGGGCTGTTGGTTCAAGGTTTGTCGTGGTTTATGCTGACTCTAACAGGGACTGCTGCGGCGGGACTCGGRCTGCTGGTGTCCACATTTTCGCGTACCCCCTACGGGGCCGTTGTCACTGTGCCCATTCTGCTGATTCCGCAGGTGGTATTCTCTGAGATTCTCCTTCAAACTAATATCGATAAACTATGGCCGTCCCGCATCGAGGCGTTGACCCTGACGARGTGGTGCTTTGTGGCTCTGTCGGATCTGAGAGATGAAGTAGAATGGCTCGTGCAGCTTAAGTCGGTGTTGGTGCTGTTGGTATTTGGCGCGTCCTTTCTCGCGTTGTCGGCGGCGAAATTGCGCTGGGACGATCGAACATGAAGAAATTCCTGCTGCTCGTGGTTGTGCTCGGCGGAGCCGTTGGCGCCGGATTTTTGCATATGCGGGGCATGCTCCCGGGTGTTAAGACCGAACGCGGCGATCTCCTAAAAAAATCAGGCCGCTTTTTGGAGTGCCTGAAGTTTAAAGAATTTAACGAAGCCGCAGCGTTTCATTCCCCGCAAGATTTAAAGGAAAACGAAAAAATCCCCAAGATGCTGGAGAACTTCTTCATGGTTCCCCATGAGAATCTCGATATTCAGGACATCTCCATCGACTTTATCGATTTCGATTCCACCGGGAAACTCGCCAAGGTGAAGACCACCACGTCCGTAAGACTCCTTAATAAGAATCAAGACCGCAGTGTTGAGTCGATGCTCTACTGGAAGAAAGACGGGGACCGATGGTATTTGGACATGCGCACCACCTTGGAGCGCGGAGTCGGGAAAATTCCGCAGTAATTAGAAGGTTTTGTCTGGGAGTAAGGGCCTAGGATGTTTGGGTGTCCATTAAAGAGGGGCTCAGACCCTTGATGCCGGGTCGAAGATAGACAACACTTCAATGAGCATGGCTTTTGCGGCGTTTCTTTTGGCAGGATTGCTCGCGGCCCCCGTTTGGGCGGGTCCGCGCCAAACGAGCGATAACACCGGCACGTCCCATATTAATTACCAGCAGCAGCGCCTCAATTATATTCCCGGAATCACTTCGGATAAACGCGAGCAGGACGATCCCGATTTTACCGGGGACCCGGATCGCGAAGATCTCATCACGATGATCGGGCATGTGGCCGACCTCATCGCGGACCGCAATATTCCTCAGGACTCCCTGCCGGGAGTGGACCTCTTCATGGATAACCTCCAAGAGGAAATGGAGTTGGGCAGCGATATCCCGCGCTACAAAATTTTAAGAAACGCCAATGACGCGCGGAAGGTTTTGGTTGACGGTTATGACGCCCTGCGCCACGGCCTTGTTCCGATGATTGTCGCGCATGAAAAACTCAAAGCGGTGGAGAAAGGGCTCAAACCCATCATCAAAAAAAATATCTCGGAAGACGTGCCTGCGATAAAGGAGGCGGCCGAAACCTTAAAACCCCCGGTCTCGGCGATGCAGCCCGACCCCCCCACCGCTCCCGGTCCGCCGGCAAATGCCGCCGCGGTTAAACCGATTTCGGATCAAAACAAGGAGATTAAACCGCTTAAGCCGCATCTCGAGGCTGCGAAAGAAAAGCTCAAGGAAGCCAAAAAGTTTATTTCCATCGCGGAGGCGATTGTGCCCACCTTGAAGCAGTACTCAAAAAAGGCGGGCGATCTCGAAAAGGATTCTCAAGATAGGCTTGCCAAAAGCCGCACGAGCGCCGGCACGCGTTATGTCGGGCGGCAAGGGCTTTCCAGGAAGGTTCTTGAAAACGCGCAGAAGTGGATGAAGAAAACGGTGAAGAAGGCCAAGGCAGTGCATAAAGAAATGGAGGCGTTGACCTCGCCTAAGGAGGGTTATCCCAAAACGTTAGGCGCGGCGGAGAAAGCGAGTGCGGCCGCGATGGCCGCCAAACAAGGCATTGAGGCTGCGGCGCAGGGAATTAACCAAAAGCAAACTCAGATTAAAGGACCGATTCGTTCCGCCTGGGAGCGGGCCAAGGACGAATCGGAAAAACAGCAGCAGGTGCAAAAGGCGACGGAGCAAAAGTCTCAGGCGGAGGAGGCGGAGCAGAAGGGTTCGAAGACGGCCGAGAAGGCTAAGAAAGCCTCGGATAAATCAAAGGCCGCTGCGAAGAAAACCACCGAAAAACTTAAGAAGCTCCGCGATAAATTCGGCAATCCGGCGGATGCCGACCGGCTGTCTGATTTACCGCCAATGGGAATTCGTGTTGCCCAGCCCAAGGCCGTCGCGCCGACGGGAGGCAGGTCGATTTCCCGCAATGTGAAGTCCCGAAAACTGTCTTACCCTCAGGATCTCTCGCGCAATACCGCAGACGTCATTTGCGATACCTATGGTGAGAGGGACTGCCGTACTCCCGGGGGAAGCGGCATCGGCCGCAGCGCCGCAGACCGCAGCGGGTTAACCGGAGAGCTCGCCGGGCGGGTCACGTCGGCGCGGGGCATCGCACAGGCGGCCTTGGGAGGTTGGCAGAGCGCCTGGAGGACCGGAAAGAAAACGCTCGCCGGCGGCGCTCGCCCCGGACCCGGGCCTTTGCCGAAGAATCTTGCCGCGATCAAACCCGCGCTGGTGACCGCGAAGAATGCGGAAGCGTTGGTGGAGACATATCCGCGCCAAGCGATCGCCATGGCCAATGCTTCGATTCGAAGCTTGCCCAACAATCCATACGCTTATTTTGTTCAAGCGAAGGCGCATATGCGTTTGCGAAATTATCCGCAGGCACTCGCAGCGTTGGATAAAGCGATTTTGCAGGATGAAGGACGTTCGGCCTTGCTGCTTCGCACCAAGGCTGAACTATTAAACCGTATGGGCCGCTACGAGGAAGCGGTGGAGTTTGCCCAAGAAGCCATCGCGGCGGAGAAAGAAGACGCTCATGGATTTGCGCAGGCATCATGGGGATTTGCGGGCATGCGAAAATACGCGCAATCCCTGGAAATGATGGAGTCCGCAGCGGAGTTCGACGGAACCTACAAGCCGCTGTTGGCGGCGATGCGCCAGCTCAAGGATCATTCACGGTTGCTTGTCTTGTTTGAGGGAGAGCGTATCGCGGTGGAGCCCCCTTCCCGGCGAACTATTTTCTTCAAGTTTTTGCGCGAGGGAAAACAGTCCTATTGGATCGCCTTTTCGGTTGCTGTGTGTTTGGTGGGGCTTGGGTTTTTTGGAATTGTCTTCGATCTATCGAAAGAAAAGCTGCGGCGTTTTTTCTCGGGTTCGAAATCTCCGCGCGTTCAGTAACCGCGCCGGCGAACCTTCTTTTCATCCTCCGGTTTTTTGAGAAATGCCTTGGTGCGTGCGCTGCTTGCCGTGCCGGCAAAAGATACGCGTTGGGGTGAAAGAGTGGGCCGTTCAAAAACTTCCTTTACGGGGCGCGGCGTCGGGAAATAGGGTTTGGGTTCAGGTTGAGTTTGGGGCTGCTCCGGTTTTACGTCAATCGGCGGAAGGGGTTTGGGAAATGTTCGTTCGTAGCGGGGTTGGTCCCAAATCATCTCCGGATCGGCTTGCGGGCGCATGTCCTGTTTTTTTAAGGGGGCCACCGAGTCGCGCCATAAACCGTCCATCGCTGCGGAACTGCCGATGGGCGCAGCGAGGGCTCGCCGCTTTACGGGTTTGTTATTGGCGCGAAGCACAGCGAAGGAGACCGCGAGCACGAGTAGGATTAAAATCATATCCTGCTCGTCTGGGAAACGTTTCACCCGTACCGTTGCCATACTCGTAAAATAGGTTCAGCAGCGGTTTCACGCAAGGGTCCCAATGTGGTAAATCTTAGGTAAACATGGCTGAATTCGTGGACGAACTTGAGCGCTTTGACGCATCCGCTCCCCTTGCCGCGGGGCGCACACCCCCGTCCTCGTGGTATTGCGACCCGGCCGCGCTGGCTTTGGAAAAAAAGACGGTTTTGAAGCGGTCCTGGCAGGCCGTCGGGCGCCTTGATCAGGTGAAGGAATCCGGGTGTTATTTTTCGGGAACGCTGGCGGGTGAACCCTTTGTGGTGGTGCGCGGCGACGATGGAAAAATACGAGGTTTTTTCAATGTTTGTCGGCATCATGCAACCTGCGTTGTATCCGGCGAAGGCCAAAAGAAACGGTTAACCTGCCCGTATCACGGATGGAGCTACAATCTGGATGGTTCGTTGTTTGGCACCGCCAATGCCGGCACGTTGGAGGATTTTAAGCCGGCGGACTACGGGTTAATTTCTATTCCCTGCGAGGCCTGGGGCCCGTTTGTTTTTCTGTGTCTCGACCCCAGTCCCCCCTCATTAAAAGACCAGCTTAAACCTCTGCGGGGGCCGCTCGCAAAAACGAATTTTGAAGCACTTCATTTCGCCGAGCGGCGCGTTTATGAAATGCAATGCAATTGGAAGGTGTATGTAGACAATTATTTGGATGGCGGGTATCACGTGCCCACCCTGCATAAAGAATTAGCGGGGAAATTGTCGTTATCGGGGTATCGCTCGGAGATCTTCGATCGATTGTCGATCCAATACTGCAAGGGCGCGTCCATGTTGGACGCGCGGGTGGGGGATGAGCAGCTCTACGCCTGGGTGTACCCCAACTTTATGATCAATCGTTATGGTCCGGTCATGGATACGAATTTGGTTCTTCCGGTATCTGAGACGCGCTGCAAGGTTGTCTTCGACTACTATTTCGAGAATGTTGAAGGAGAGGAGGCAAGGAAGTTTATTGCCGAAAGCATACCGCCAAGTGACCGGGTTCAAAATGAGGACATTGCGATTTGTGAATCGGTCCAACAGGGTCTCTTGTCCTCTGCCTACGATCAAGGACGTTACGCGCCTCAGTGGGAAGCACCGACGCAGCATTTTCATAAGTTGCTGGCCGCGGACCTTAAGGAGGGACGATGAGCGATCTTAATTTAGGGGCCGCGCTTAAATTTTTAAAGGTCTTAATTACGGGTCCGATCTTCAGCCTCGGCGACACTCCGGTGAGTGTGATGAGCATTGTGATCGCCGGAGCCATCATCGCGGCCGGAGCGACGCTTTCTCATCTGCTCCAAAAATTCCTGCGTTCACAATTCAGTTCCAAGTTGTCATTTGACCGCGGTCTTGGTTATGCCCTGTCGCGCATCCTGCATTATGTGATGATCGCTGTTTCCTTGTTGGTGGCTCTGCAGTCCATCGGTGTTAACCTCACCAGCCTCACAGTTCTCGGAGGTTTTTTTGGCGTCGGTCTGGGATTTGGTCTGCAGAATGTCACGTCGAATTTTATATCGGGGATAATCCTTTTGTTTGAGCAGCCGATTCGTGTGGGCGACAAAGTAACCGTGCAGAATTATATCGGAACGGTGAAGGATATCGGCTTGCGCTCGACGGTAATCGATACCTTTGATAATATACGCCTCATTCTTCCCAACTCGGTGTTTATTGAGCAGCCCGTGATTAACTGGTCGCACGGGGACCCGAAGATTCGCCTTCATGTTCCCTTTGGCGTGGCATACGGGAGCGACATTGATGCCGTGCGCGAGGCCGCCTTGTCGGTTGCAAAAAAAGATGACGTTATGACCGGGCCGCGTCCTGAGGTGCGTTTCCTGGGATTTGGGGACTCATCACTTGATTTCGAATTACTCGTCTGGATTCTCGATCCAAGAAAACAATTTCATACGAAGAGCCGGATCTTCTTCGATCTCGAAAAAGCCTTCCGTGAGGCCGACATAGAAATTCCGTTTCCCCAACGGGACCTGCACGTGCGCTCAGCCCCGGGGCTTGCGGGAATTTCTCAGTGAGCGGCTTCTCGAAACCCGTCACGAAACGCCGCGTCGTTTAGAAGTTTAACGAGTGCGTTTTCAATAGCGCGCTCCACGGCTGGGGCCAGGGGGTTGGGGGGAACGGGTTCAACCGAGCGCCAGTCCGCCGGCCGTTCGTAGATGCGTTTTGTAAACCTGCCTTTCACTGCAATCGGAGCATCGAGCAGCGAGCGTCCTTGGCTGCCGCGTAGATCGATGGAGAAGGAGCATTCGGCGCGGTAGTTCACAAAAGATGCGCTCACCCGGCAGGTTTCTATTTTTCCGGAAACAATCACTTCTGCGTCGCGGCGTTCTGCGAGTTCTTCGGCGGAAATGAGCCGGATCTTCGGCCACCGCTTGAGGCCGCGTTCCAGCCCTCTGCGGATAATGCCGCGGATCTCGCGCGGCTGCACCGTTCGGCCGCGGCGGCTTTCGGCGTCCGGGGACCAGATGCGGTCGACGCCGGGCCTGTTGATTTTTCGCCCGTCAAAAAAGGGCAGGACTACGACTTCGAGGGAACGCCCGAGTTTTGGCATCGGCGCGTCGGGATGGATTTCATAGGTGCCGAGTTGGGGCGTGGTGAAGGGTTTGGGCGTCGTCACGCGTACACTTGTGCCAAACGGTGTGTGGCAGCCAACGAGCAGCAGGGCCGCGGCAATGATCAGTCGCATCGGATCTCCTTTCCGAGTCCAACTATTTCGTCTCCGAATTCGGCGGAGCGTCCGACCACCGGCCGTTCCCGGATGCCCGCGAGGCGTTCGCACACCCATTGCTGCGCGGCACGCGAGCTGCGAAAAAGGCGCGCGCGCAGGATACGTTTATAGGGAGCCTCGTTTTCTTCGAATTGGTCTACGTCGGTAATGCGCAAACGAATGGGGGCGTCGCTTTCCAACTGCAGGCCCCAGGCGAGCCACGGCCCTTTGCGCCCGGTTCCTTTTGCGTTCTTGCGCCGTCGCGGCGGGCGCATTCTCTTGGCGAAGCGTCTCTGTTGGGCGAGACGTCTGGCTTCGCGTTTTGACCGGCGTTTCCATTCCTCAAGATCGCGCGCGAGGTGTTTTTGGCGTTGGGTTTCGTAGGCGGTTTCTTCGAGGCGGGCCTCTTCAGCGGTTTGGGGCGCGTGTTCTAGCTCGGCTTGCAGAGCGGCTGCGGCCTCCGCGCGGCATCGGCGCACGCGTGCCAAAAGAGTTTGAAAGGCTTCGAGTGCCGCGTCGGCGGACGCGTCGAGGTGTGCGGCGGTGGGGGCGAGTGACGCATTGCAATTGAGGGTGCGGATTTTAGAGACGAGCATGGAGAAGGGCTTGGTGATCGCGTCGCGTTCGCGGGCGGCGTAGTCGATGGAGGAATCGGGGTCGGCGGCCGCAACGCCTTTATCAGACAGTCGCTTTATTTCACTGCGGGTCACCCGTGCGGCATGGGAGCGTTGCCGGGCTTCCTCAAACAACAGGCGAAGCGATTCCGCTTGGTCCGAGACCAGGGCGAGCCTTCCTGGACGTTGATCCCATGGGGCGGCGATCGCCTGAGCGGCGGCTCGGCTATGCAGCCGTGTGCGTGCGATGGATTTCGCTTCCGACAGCAGCGGCGTTATCTCGGCGGCCCCAGCGGTCGAGGCCGCCAGAAGGGACTCCGCGCGGCGAACGGCGTAACCCCCGCAGGTTTTTTTTGGAAAATTTTCCAATCGAAGTGCGAACTGCGCTCCTATGGTTGCGAGTGCGTCAGCGGCGCGCGTGAGTCGTGCTCCTTCTTCTTCCGCTTTTGCGCATTGAATCGCGGCAGCCTCGCCATCGCGATGCAGGTTCTTTTCGAGGCCGGACACTTCCGCTTCAAAGAGGGTGATTCTCCGTTCGAKTTCAAGATCGAGGGCGGCTCTCTTTTCCAGCGCCGTGCTGTAGTCCCGGAGCATGCCGTCGGTATCAGCCGAGTGGGCGGCAACCGCCAGCAGGGTGATCAGTAGAGATTTCACGCCGCGGCGGCGTGTGCTCGCCAGACCAGGACCTTGCTTCCATCAACAACTTTTTCATCCGGGGAAAAGTTGAAGGCGGGGCCTTTGTCGCCGACTGCTTCCGAACTGATAAAAATTGAATCGGCCGGCGCGTATTTCTGCATATGCCCCGCGATATCAATGACGCGGTCAGACATTTCTTCCATGGGCGTTTCATCATCGTAGAGAACACGTCCCGCATTGATGCCCGCCCGGATTCTGAAATCCATCTTCATCGCCTTGATATCCTTGTTGAAGGAATCGAGGCCGCTCAGGACCGCTTGTCCGGCTCGAATCGCATCTTCGACGGAGTCAAAACAAATCATTTGGCCGTCGGGGGTCCAGGCCAGTTTTAGAAATTTATGCTCCTGCAGGGCTGTCATGACGTGTTTCTTGTATTGTTTGAAATCGCGCGCGGCGATTGCAGGATCCTCGCCTTGCTTCATGCCCGTTGAGTTGACCACGTCCATCGCGAGAAACGCGCAAAAGCGTTTTTGTTCATCGAGGGATTTCTTGGTCTGCGCGAGTAATTCCATGAGTTCTTCGCGTTTATTTATTGTCGGGGCTTCTTTTTTCTTGGCCTCAACGGCTTTTATTTTCGCCGCTACCTCTTCTTGTTCGGCTTCCGCCGCTGCTTTATCCGCACGCTCTTGGGCGGCTTTTTCCGCGGAGGCGCGCTGAGCGGCGGCAATTGCGTCCTGTTGGGCTTGGTAGAGCGCAGCCTGTTCCTTATCGAGTTTCCTGCGCTCCTCTTCGTGGAGGGCGGCTTCTTTCTCTAGCCGGGCGATTTCGGTTTTTCGCGACTTCTCCTGCTCCTTTTTACGTTTGTCGGCTGCGCGTTTGTCGAGCTGGTCCTTGCGGTTGAAGCGGAGTATTTCGCGCTGTTCGAAGTTTCGGTCGCGATAAAATTCCACCGCAACCAATAATATGAAGAGGAGTGTGATGAAGAGCCAGGGCGCGGCGTCAAATCCTTTGAAATTAATGGGAAGGTTCGTGTGCATCCACTGCATGAGAGGAGCGCGCAGCGCGGCGTCCCAAGCCATAATTTTTACAAGAGGGGCGTAGGAATCAACCTTCGGAATGAGGGCGATGCCGGCGGAAATGAAAAAGAGGCCAATCACGGCGATGAGCGCTTTAGAAAAAAGCATCGACGAAATGTCCAGTGTTCGCAAGGCGAACTTTCGAATCCAATACATCGTACGGCCTCCAAATTTGTGTGCCGCATTATATCCATTTTGTCCTCTGGCGTGCCAGACTTAATGCGGCTATCCTGCAGGGATGCCGCGTTTGGTTTTTGTCTTTTTGCTGATTGCGTCCACGGTTGGGGCTGCCCCGATGGCCGAGGAGGTCGCGTTTTATGAGAATTTGGCTGACAACGGGGATTGGAACGAACGTGTCTATGCGATCAATCAGCTGGGTTTGAAAGGATTACATGGCAAAAAAGCCATTCAGAAGGCGACCAGGGATCCGGATTGGCAGATCCGGTTGAATGCCGTGCATTGGCTGGGGCGTTTGCGTTTTGCATCGTCGCAGCGGTTTGAGGAAATTGCTCGGGAAGAGGCTTGCCCGTGGGTTCGCATGGCGGCATTGCATTGGCTGGGCCAAACGGGGGGAGAAAGTCCTCTGGATAGTTCTCGGCGTGTTCGCGAAAATTCAGAGGCGTGCCGCACGTGGTCGTGGTCCGCGACCGAAGCCCTTGGGAAGAAGACAAAAAGACGATCCGAAACCATTGCGAGCACGGCCATCGATGCCACAGGTTGTCAGTATGTGCAATTTCAAAAGAAGCGCGGGAAGGTCTGTCCCGGCAATACTATTTTGCGGGGAATCGGCATGCCCCCCTACAAAACGAAACTCGGCAGGGGGCGAGCGCGAAATTCCAGGGTGGCGCTTTGTTGTCCCGGCGACCCGAGCGCGGGTCCCGTGGCCGCGGCGACCGGGCGTCCGGTGGAGGTTGAATGCCGCCTTGTCCCTCAGGAATGTCCGCAGGGGTGGACGGCGCTCGAACCGAGCGCGGCGCGGCCTTGGGAAAATCGGGATTTCAAATATCGGCGGACGCATAGCCATCGGATGGGGGATTTGAATTGGGTCCCCTGCTGCCGGCCGCATTCTCTGACAAACCGAGAAGAAGAAGTCGCCGAAGAGGAAACGGTGATGCGTGCACCGCCGGCTTCCCCGAGGAGGGATTTCCTTGCGGAAGAGGCGCAATATCAACGCCTGGAAGAAATGGAAGAGGTGCTGAAAGAACAGGAGGTGGATTTTGAAGAGCGTATAATCGCGCAAAATCTTTTGGGAAAACGTGAGGCCAAAGAAGAATTGCCATCGCCTGTCCTGCCGGTAAAAATTGAACACGTACCCAATAAGGATCGCGTTTCAGAAATCGACGCGCTCATCGATTCTATAGAGGAAGAGCTTGCCGCCGTTGACGCGATACAATCACGCGGAGGCCCCAGGATCGATGCCGAGGCCAAGCGGTTGGGCGTCAGTCGCGAGGAGGCGCGCCTTGCCCTTGCCGACGGCGCACGCCTCCCCAAAAATAAAGAACGTTTGGGTGCACCGCAGGGTCCCGGTGCTCGCGAGCAGCATCAGGTTCGCGGACGGCTTGTTGTGGAAGACGATCACGGACGCCCCGAACGTGAATACGACGCGTTGCCGGCGCTGCTCACGCGGTTGAAATCCAAAAATCGTCGTTCCCGTGCGCGAGCGGCGGAAGCTTTGGGGGCGTTTGGCGCCAAGGGGAGGTCTGCGGTCAACCCGCTCCGTAAGTCGCTGCGCGACAAGAGTCCGCGCGTGCGTGCCAATGCCGCGATTTCCCTGGGAAATTTAACGCGGGGCAGCGATGAGGCGGTGCGCGATTTAAAAC
>NVTF01000040.1 GCA_002401485.1 Elusimicrobiota bacterium
GAACGACGACCACGACGACTGAAATGACCGCCATGGACAAGAAGTGAGCACGGCGACCGAGCCGGCGCTGCGTTCGAGGAGTTTGGCGGTATCCAACACGACGCTGCTTTCCTGCGGAGCGCTCGCATCGAAGTCGTCTTCAGATTCTTCGGAGTCCCACTCGGCTGCGGATTTGTTGTTTTGCGCGACGAGCTCGCGCCGGGCAAGGGTTATGTCTTCTGCTGACATTGCTTCCGACTGACTCATCGACATCGCCGCGCCGTCCATATCAAGCATTTGGGGTGCGAAGCGGTAGCGAACTTCATTAAAAAACACAAACCCGGCGAACAAGCCGGTTGCGGCAAAAGCCGCTATGCGTTTGGGTTGAGAGAGCCAGCCTAACGGCGCGTAGGCCTCTCGTTCGGCTTCGCCCCGTTTCATTTTGAGCCGGGTCAGAAAACCCGAGGGGAGATCATGATCGGGGAGGGCGCCGACCAATTTCGTGATGTTCTTTAGTTCATCCAGCTCAGTGCGGCAGTCATCGCATTTAGGAAGATGAACGGCGATGCGCTCTTTTTGATCGGTCGAGAGCGCCTCGTCCAAATAGGCCGAGAGGTCATCCTTATAATGTTCGCGACTATCGTTAGCCATTATCGTTGTTAGCGTATTTTCTCAATTTTATCGCGAGCGCGTTGCGTGCTCGTGATAGTTTTGACTTTACGGTGCCTTCGGGAAGACCCAGCGTTTCTCCGATTGCTTGGTAAGAGAGCCCTTTGATATCCCGTAGGATGACAACAGCCCGGTTTTCCTCATCAAGCCCTTGAAGCGCTTTGTGTACTTCCCGGACGGTTTCCTCGGTCTCCAACCCGGCATCGAGTGACGGGTCGTCGGCCGCGAGCGCGCCCTCCGTGTTGCGATCCTCCTCCTCTTCCCCTGAGCCAAAAAGCGCATGCAAAGGCAGTGTTTTCCAGAAGCTTCGCCGCTTTTCCGAACGTACGCGGTTCTTCCAGGCGTTGACCGTGATCCGATACACCCAGGTTGTCTGCGCCGAGTCACCTCGGAAATTTGGCAGAGCCTTGAGCGCGCGAATCAGGGCGTCCTGAGCGAGGTCCTCGGCGTCGACCGGATTGCCGACGAGACGTAATGCGAGATTGTAGACCAGCCGAGAATTCTTCTCTAAAAATTCGGCCTCGCTCGGTGGTTGTGACACCGGCTCCTGGTCCGGAGTTCCCGCTTTTTCTTCTTCTTTCGCGTCCGCCCCCATATCCGGATTATTATGCCCCTGTGTGATTACGGAATCTAGTCCCTGAAAGCGCTACCGACTGCAGTCGGGGGCTCCATCGTCGTAGACCATTGTATAATCGTTTTCCTTCAGAAGGGGAATGATCATCTGGCGGTCGCTAAAAAACCCGCTTTCCGATATTTTCAGCAATTTGCTCTTGAGACCGAGCGCGATCAACTGATTGTAGGATTCCAAGAGTGAGCTCAAAGAGCGGTGGCGTGCCTGGATGCGTTCGCGTTGGTCTGCGGTGGGATTGACCGCCGCCGAATAGAGTAAGAGATCTTTTGTTAGCTTCGATTTTTGGTCCCGCAGCGCCGCCTGCACGGAATGAAGGCGCTCAAAGACGCGTGCCGCCTTTTTTCCATGGTCCCCGGTCAGCCGCAGGCGCCAGCATTTGTACATTCTTGCGCGGGGACCGAGTTCAATGGCGCGGGCCGGAATCTTGACTGCCGCCGCCGCCGCCGCCTCCAACTCCGGCATTTGGGCCCCGATTTCCTGCAGGACCGGCTCGAATTCGGGGTCGGCGGGATTGGTGAGTGTGCGCGTTGAACGGCCCTGCCCCACAGGCTTTGTACCCGCGACCGCAGTGGTTGCCAAGACCGTGATAAGGACCATCGCGCCCGAAGGCATCATTTCGTATTGAGGGCTCCTTTTTCGTCGAGCCGTTTCAGCATGGCATCAAAAGCAAATGCGACATCCTGCAGTTCATCAGAATCGCGGAGGTGGAAGGAGGGTTTCACCTTATCCCCGCGCTCGATTTTGACCATTTCCGTGATGAGACGGTGGATTGGGCCGGCGAGCCGCTGGGAGTAAAACAACGCAAAAATAAAGGTGAGCGAGATATTGATGGCGAGGGAAATTAGGAGAGAGGGGAGTATGATTTCCGTTCGCGTAAAAATTTCAGGGTGTGTACCCGCTTCTTGAACGACGTAAAAGAAGTCTCCCGCTGTTTTTAAATCGGCCCAGGTTAACGCGCCGAAGGTTACGAATGCGGTCATCACCGTCGAAAGAAGCACCCATGCGCCGAGCCGGAGGATGAGTCGTGTTTGAAAATGCGGCTCAATGAGAAGTTTTGTGCGTCGGTTCTTCATCGTTTCCTCTTCTTGGTTTTCGTCTTGGGTTTAGGGGCATGAAGCTTCTTCTTCAGCATGTGCAAGACGTTTGCCGGGAGGTAGTCTCCCGGCTTGGCCCCCCGGCGTGCAACGTCCTTGATCATGGAAGATGAGAGGTATGTGTAATTGTCAGCAGGCATCATGAAGACGGTTTCCATTTCCGGGAAAAGCTGACGGTTCATCGAGGCCATCTGAAACTCATAGTCCATATCGGAAACTGCGCGGATGCCGCGAACCACAACACGCGCTTTCTTCTTTTTGAGGTAATCGACCAGCAGTCCTTTAAAGGAATCCACGTCCGCGCTGGGAATATCACGGATCGCAATATCGATCATGCGCACCCGTTCAGAAACGGTAAAAGTCGCATTTTTTCCCGAGTTATCGGCAACCGCAACGATCACGTGGTCAAAAACTCGGCTGGCGCGCCGAATAATATCAAGATGGCCGTTGGTGATGGGGTCGAAGCTCCCGGAATAGACGGCGATGCGCGGCATAATCCCTCCAAGCGTATTCTCGAAATCTATCAATTTTATCGCCCCTTTGCTATAACGGAGCATGCCGCGAGAAGTAGTTATTGTGGGCGGAGCGCGAACCCCGTTTGCGGTATGGAGACGCGGGCGAACGGGTGACGGCAAACGGGGGGGTGCTCTCGCGAAAGACCATCCCTTCGATCTTGGAGCTGACGCTTGCCGCGCGGCGCTCGTGAAAACAGGCGTATCCCCTGAAAGCGTTGACTTTCTTGTTTTCGGGAATGTCTATCAAATCGGTCCCAATGCCTGTTACGGCGGCCGTTATGTTTCCCTGCGGGCGGGACTCGCGCCGGAACTCCCTTCTCTTACAGTCAACATGGCGTGCGGAACCGGATTGTCGGCGCTGATCTCCGCGAGTCGAGAAATAGTCGCGGGAGGCGTCGATACCGTACTCAGCGTTGGCGCGGATACCGCAAGCCTGATCGACAAGTCGATCTTTATCCCCTCCTTTCACGATCAAGCGTGTGGAAGGGAAATCGGCGAAACGGTTCAAACCCTTGCTGCGCGGGAAGGCATTGATCGCGCCGCCATGGACGCGTGGTCGCTGGAAAGCCATCGCCGTGCACGCGCCGCTAGGGATTTTCAGCGCGAAGAGATTGTTGGAGACGGGATTGATGATGCCGTGCTTGAAGACCCGGGGCCGGAGGCCTTTGCCAATGCGAAGGTGGCGCATGAGGGGGCCGTAACGTCGCGCAACACACATGCCATCGTGGATGGCGCGTCCGCATTGGTTCTTAGTGCAACCCGCCTGGACGGCGCTCTCGGCTTACTGCTCGCGAGTGCGACGGTGGGCATTGAGCCGGACCGTATGGGAGTCGCCTCGGTTGCCGCTATCAAAAAACTCCTCACGGAGGCGGCTCGTTCTGTTGAGGAAATCGATCTTTTTGAAATTAACGAAACCTTCGCCGCCCAATTGCTGCTCGATATCCGCGAGCTTAATATTCCCAAGGAGAAGGTCAATGTAAATGGCGGGGGCATAGCCTTCGGGCACCCGTTTGCCGCCACGGGGGGAAAGCTGGTTTTAGGCCTTCTGCTGGAGCTTGGCCGCAGGGGGCTCAAAACCGGGGTCGCCTCAATCTGCGTCGGGGGTGGTTTGGGCGTCGCTGTTCTCGTGGAAAGGTTGTAAAATCTAATTATGGATTGGATGCGAATCGGCGTTAGTGTTGCAGAGCTCCTTCTCACCATTGTGATGGCGGTCTTGACCGTGTTTGTCGTTTATCGCGCCCTTATTAAGACGAATACCGACTTCGATGAAGATAAGGAAATTCTTAAGGGCAACCTGGCGGTTGGGCTGCTGGTTGCGGCATTGCTGCTGGCTGCCGCAAATATGATGCATCAGGCCTTTGAGCCGGTCGCTGATACAGTTCACATGACCTTGACCAATCCCCTGGCCAAGGAGGGGCGGACCTGGAAGCTCGCCGTCTATTCGATTGCCAATCTCGGTCTGGCGTTTTTTATTGTTGTTTCAACACTTTCTTTTTCACTGCGTCTGTTCGGCCGCTTAACGCGCACAAAAGACAGCCGTCCCGGCAAGGAACTCTTTAAGGGAAATGTCGCGATCGGGGTTATTCTTTCGTCGTTTGTGCTGGTTGTGTCGCTTTTCGTGGGGGAAGGAGTGAGGGCGGTTACTAAAGCGCTCATTCCTAGGCCCAGCGTAGGGCGCATGATGATTATGCGCTAACGCGTCCGACTGGGCGCGTTTCTAATTTTCTTTCCTGCGCCGATTTCCGGAAGATCGGTCCGGTATTTCTTAAGTTTCCCCCCGCCCTTTTCATCGGCCCATGAATCATCACCCGTTTCTTGTTGTGTGGGTTCGCCGTCTGAGGGCCCATCGCCTCTGCCTCCGAACTCGACTGTCTTTTCGCGGGAAAGATCCGCGGTCGTTTGAAGCCCTCGCCGTGAGCGTGTGGGGCCCTGGTTGAAGTGAGGCGCGCCGGCGGGCGTGTTTTGGGATCGGGATCGGGCAGGGGAGGGCTGCACCGTTGGGATCGCTTCGTTGGGATCGAAATAAGGATCGTATTCCAATTTAGAATCCGGGGCGCCCGGCAGTTGGGGAGCCGCCCCCGCCGCAATCGGGCCGCCATTGCCTTCTAGGCCGAGGCCGACGGTGCCAACGCCGAATTGGGTGGAATCCATGGTGGGTGCGGTTGGGACTGCCGGTTGGCCGCCTTGGGGGTTCCCGAGCTTTCGTCCCCGGCGTTGGGCGCGGTTCTTTTTGGGAGCGGCGCTGCGCCCGCTGTAGCGTGCGGCGCTCGAGCGGCCTGCTCTATTTCTACCTCCCCAGATTAGGACGCGCGCTAATCCGCGGCCGAGGCGCCTAAGAAATCCCGATCTCTGGCGCGAGGCACTGCGCTGTGTAGGGTTTCGTAATCCGCCGGAGCGACGGTTTTTACCGGCGCTCGCATGTGATTCTTCCTGCGACCAGGGGGCATCGTCCGAGGACCATGATTCTGTCCAGGCCGGTACGGGTACAATCCCCGCCACCGTTGCGAGCAAGAAACCGGCGAAGACGACGGAGATGCCGGCTGTCACGACAAATTTTTTCGAGTGGATAACACTCGTTTGTCCTTGTCGGCGGATCATGGTTCCCACCACGGAGTATAAACGGGAATTTACTGCCAGGCGAGTGCGCCGCCGGTTCGAAGGCGCTGGCGAATTGCCCGGGCCATTGTCCGAACCTTGCGCATGCGGCGCTCTGCCCAGCCGTAGATAAATACGTAGTGGCAGGAGGCGCCCACGACAACGAGGAGGTGGAAAATTTCGTGAGGTCCAAAAACCCCTTGAATCAAGACGGGTGCTTCTATGGCATCGATGATGCCTCCCATTAGGTAAGCCACGCCGCCGATGGCGAGGATCGAGAGTTTTTGGAGGCTGAATCGTTGGCGCAGCCGGTAAAAAGAAATCAAGCCGATACCGCCGACGCCGGTATAGAGGGCGACAATCGCCCAGTAGGGCATTGCGTCGAAGTTTGCATCAACGATAAAAAGGCTGATGAAGGAACCCGCCCAAATGGTGGCAAGCAGGCCCAAACGCCAAAAACCCTTGAGGAGAAGCACGTGAATCGGAGTGGCGGAGCCAGCGATAACAAACCAGATTGCCATGTAGTCCAGTCGGCGGAAATAGTCTCTCCAAGGCCCCGGCTCCAGCGAATGATAGGTCCCGCTCATTGAAAATAAGAACAAAAGGGAGCCCGTGTAAAAAAGGGCCGCGCCGACACGAAAGCCATTACCCCGGGTCTTTAGCACTAGGCGCCAGCCTGCATAAAGGGTCAAGACAGCGGCAAGGAAGTGGCTGAGGCTGCTAACAGGTTCGTAGATTCCAAGGAAGGGGATGGCCTGCATGCGTCTATTTTAGAATTCCCTCGATCTAAATTCCAGTCCTGGGGCATCGCTGAGAAACCAGCCCGAGACCCCTTGGGGCCCCGAAGCCTTAAACCACCAATCGGTGCGGGGTTCTTCGAGAGTTTCAAAAAACCCAGTGTTTTCCGGGCATTTTGACTCAAATACCCGCCCGTCAGCCGGTATTCGAACGAAACAAAAGCCCTCCGCGCGATAGGCGAGCACTTCGATGAGAGCCCCTTGCTGGAAGGAGATTTTTTCTTTCGGTTTGGCGGTAAAATAATCCCTTTTTGTGAGGTGTTCTAATTTTCCCAGGCGACGTCCCTGAAGGATCGTTTTTTGAGTCGCGCGTGCCAGTCCGGGTGAGCGCATCACAACAAGGGAGGCATCAAATGATACGGATTGTCCTGTTTTCACCTTCAGAGGATGGGTCTCTTGCGCGTTACGCCTTGGTTCTGTTTTCAGTGCTAGTGCGTTTCCATCACCCGTCCACGCCAGCACGGGCCGCCCTTCCCCCGGCCATCCTTCGTACCGAAACGGAAGGACTGTGACCGGTCCGGATAATTTTTCGCGCGGTAATGGAGTTTTCCGGTCAAAAACCGCTGCCGCGCGTTCAATGCGAAGGGCGTGGCTGCCCGCGTCAGGATTTTCTGCAAATCGCGGGTCGGAAGGAATTTTTGCCCTCATGGCGAGAAGGGCTTGGCCTCCTTTTTCGGAGCCGATTGAGGCAAGGGCGTCTGCGGCCTCCGCGAGCAGTGCCGTGGAAGTTGCGGTTCGAAATACCTGTGCAAGAGGGCCGGTCGCTCGTCTATCCTTCGTGCGTCCCAGAAAACGCGCGACTTGGGCGGCCAGGGATTGATCGGGTTGGAAGAGCAGCGCCGTGAGGGTTTCGAGATCGCGCCGGGACAGGTCGTTTTTGGTGCCCCGCGCCGAGAGGGCGGTTATTATTTTCGCTTTGAGCGGCGAGCCGCGCTTTTGATACCGGAGCAATGTGTACAACGCCGGCCCGGCTGCGGCGCGGTTGGACTTGCCGAGTGCTATCGCGGCGTGCGAGGCGGCGATGAATTCAAGTCTTTTTGGGTTGGAACCATAACTTTTTGCGGCAGCAAGGACGGACGCAATCGAGCGGGCACCGACATTCGCAAGTTGCCCGAGTGCTTCACGGCGCACCATTTCGGGATGGTCTGCAGAAATGAGTCCTTCAAATACGTCGCGGCGGGATGCGGTGGGGATGCGTAGTGAGGCGAGCGCCAATATGGCGGTGGAGCGCAGGCCGGGATCGTCTTCTTGGTTCTTCGCGACATGGGCGAGGGCGCCATACGTTTCCGGCTCCCCGATGGTGCCTAAGAAGGCGGCCGCGTGCAGGCGAACCCGCAGCGGGCGCCGAGTCTCAACGATGTAGAGGGCCAGCGCCCGTGCGCCGATGAGCCCCTTGTCTTGAAACTTGGATCGGAAAGCATTCAGTTTTTTGGATGCGGATTTTCGGTCGCTTGGATGTGCGGTCTCCATGCGCGATTCGATTCGCTCCATGCGTTCAAGCAACCGTTTTGCGGAAGCGGCCGAAACCGAAGGCACGGCGAGCAGCAGCAGAAGGATTAGATCGGCAATCACGTCACGCGGTTGCGCGCCGCGATTCGGCGAGTTCCGCCGAAGTGTCTCCTACGGCGAAGTAACGTCCCTGAGGATGGTGGAAAACAAGCGCTGAAACGCTCGCTTCGGGATCCATCATATACCCCTCGGTCAATTCGACGCCGATTTCTTCCGGCTGCAGGAGTTTGAAAATTTTCTTTTGATCGGCCAGGTCCGGGCAGGCGGGGTAGCCGGGGCTAACGCGAACGCCGCGGTAGCGGGCTTGGAATTTTTGTTTGATCGTCATGTCGCCGGCATCAGGGATTCCCCACATCTGACGCAGTTTTTCGTGGAGGAGTTCGGCAAAGGCTTCAGCGCTTTCAATGGCGATCGCCTGCAGGGCGTGTGATTTTAAGTATTCGCCTTCATCGCGGAGTTTTTCGGAAAGTTCGCGAACCCCATCCCCGCAGGTGACGACAAACGCGGCAACGTAGTCGACTTCTTTGTACTGCTTGGGCAGCACAAAGTCGGCGAGGCAGAGGCCGTCCCCGGTTGTTTGGCGCGGGAACGTGAAAATCTCGAGGGGATCTTTCCCGTCCCGAAAATCATTTCGATTGCCCCACAAGGAGACGTTATGGCCGTCTCCTTGCGCGACGAGGAATTGGGCGACGCCCCGCGGTTTGAAGAGATTCTTTTCGAGGATTTCATCCTGGAGCGCGCGTACATGCTTAAAAAGATCAACCGCCTTCGGATCTCCGGATTTCAGCAGCTCATTGGGGTTTCCTTTGAGTCCGAGATGACGGCCGAAGAGCATGATGGGATTAATGTAATCGAAAATTTTCTCGAGTTCAAAGTCATCCAGAATATGGCGCTTGAGGTCGGGGGGGGATGGAATATTGTGGCTGTAATCGAGCTGCTTCGGGGCGACGCGCGGAGCGGGCGCCGTTTTTACGACGTTGCCGTTCATGGAGGCGGCCAGATCCCGTTGGCGGGCTTTATTTTCCTCGAGCAGGGAGTCGCGGACCTCCGGATCCTGGAGTCGGTTCGCGAGATCGAGTCCCTGCATCGCATCTTTTGCGTAGAGGACCGGTTGTCCGTAGCGCGGCGCGATACGGGCGGCCGTAAACTTAGGCGTGAGCGCCGCGCCTCCCACGAGAATCGGAATTTTTATTCCGGCGGCTTTTAAGTCATCGGCCGTGACGATCATTTGCTGGGCCGACTTAACCAGCAGGCCCGACAAGCCAATAACGTGCGGGGTGGTTTCCTTAACCGCTTTGATCAATTCGGCTGGAGCGATTTTAATCCCAAGGTCTACGATGTCAAAGCCGTTGTTCTTGAGGATAATGTGCACGAGATTTTTTCCGATATCATGCACATCGCCTTTGACCGTCGCCAGAAGGACCTTGCCCTTGGACGCCATGTCCTCGTGGTCCATAAACGGTTCAATGTGGGCGACCGCGGCCTTCATGACCTCCGCCGATTGGAGCACTTCCGCCACAATCAACTCGTTGTTTCCAAACAGTCGGCCCACCTCATCCATGCCCTTCATGAGCGGGCCGTTTATGATTTGGAGGGGCTTTCGTTTTTCTTTGTGGATTAAGATGTCGAGGTCTTCGAGGAGGCCTTCCTTGGATCCTTCGACAACATTGCCGGCAAGGCGTTCATCGATGGGCAGTTTCGCGCGTTCCTCAATCGACACCACTTGTGGTTTTTTGTCTCGAAAGTGCGCAGCGAACTCGGCGACCGCGTCAAACTTTTCCGGATGAGCGGGATCGCCCGGTCCCTTCCAGAAGAGAAGTTTGTCGGACAACTCTTTTTCTTCATCGGGGATGGAGGCGTAACGCGCGAGTTTCTGCGTGTTGACCATCGCCAGATCGAGTCCGGCTTCAACGCAGTGATGGAGGAAAACGGAGTTGAGCACTTCACGGCCGGCGGGAGGGAGCCCAAAGGAGACGTTCGAGATACCGAGCACTGTGTTGCACTTGGGCAGGGCTTTCTTGATCGCACGGATGCCTTCGATGGTGGCCCCGGCGGAGCCGTAATAATTCACATCCCCCGTGGCGCAGGGAAAAACGAGGGGATCAAAAATAATGTCTTCTTCGGCGAGTCCGTATTTTTCCGTTAGAAGTTTGTGAGAACGAACGGCGATCTCAAGTTTGCGTTCGCGCGTGACGCCCATGCCGGCTTTCTTGTCTTCATCGATGGTGCCGACGATAACGGCCGCGCCGTATTGCCGGACCAGCGGCATCACAATCTCAAAGCGTTCCTCGCCGTCTTCCAGGTTGATCGAGTTGATGATTGCTTTTCCGGGGGAACGTTTAAGCGCCTCTTCGAGCACCCCAGCATCCGTTGTATCGATCATGAGCGGCGCTTTGATTTTCTTGGTGAGAATCTCAAGAAACTGCGTCATGTCGGTGGTTTCGTCACGGTCAGGATTGGCAAGACAAACATCCAGCACGTGGGCGCCGTTGCGGACCTGCTTGCGTCCGATTTCCGCCCCTTCTTCCAGCTTGCCTTCCACGATGAGCCGCTTAAACTTTTTTGAACCAATAACGTTCGTGCGTTCTCCAACGAGGATCGGGCGGCGGTCTTCGTTGAGAGAAAGGGATTCCAACCCGCTGACCGTTGAATTGCGTTCACTGACGACGGTGCGGCACGGCACCGTTTCAAGCACCTTGGCGATCGCGCGAATATGGTCGGGTGTTGTGCCGCAGCAACCGCCCGCGATATTGACCCAGCCGCTCTTGGCGAAGCGCTCCATTTTCGCAGCGATCATTTCCGGCGTTTCGTTGTAGAGACCGTTTTCATCCGGAAGTCCGGCGTTGGGATAACAGGTGACCGGCACGCGCGCGATTTCAGAAATCGTGCGCAAGTGATCGGTCATGAAATCAGGACCCGTCGCGCAGTTAAGCCCGAGGGAGTAAAGATCGAAGTGTTCCACGGAGTAGCACAATGCGTCGGCGGTTTGCCCCCCGAGCATGGTTCCCATGGTTTCAATCGAAACGGAGAGAATAATCGGAACCGAACGGCCGGCCTTATCGAAGGCGTCTTGAAACCCTAAGAGGGATGCCTTTATGTTGAGGGTATCCTGCTGCGTTTCGAGAAGCAGCAAGTCGACGCCGCCGTCCAGGAGGCCGCGAGTCGCCTCATTGTAGTTGCGCCGCACTTCATCAAAGGTAATGCCGCCGGTCACCGTTATTGTTTTGGTTCCGGGGCCGAGTGATCCCGCGACAAAGCGCGGACGCTTGGGTGTGCTTTTTGCGTCGGCGGCTTCTCTTGCAATCTTGGCGGCGGTGCAGTTGAGTTCCAAGGTTTGATCGCCGAGATCGTATTCGTCCAATACGTGGCGGATGCCGCCGAAGGTGTCGGTAGAGACAATGTCGGCGCCGGCGTCGAAATAATCTTCGTGGATTTTTCGAATGGCTTCTCGACGAGTGCGCACGAGGATTTCATTGCAGCCCTCAAGTGCCTCGCTTCCGAAGTCATCGGGGCCGAGATTGAGGTCCTGCAGCGCGGTGCCCATGGCGCCGTCTAAAAGGAGAATCCGCTCGTTAATGATTTTCTTCAGCATTTTCCAATAAAAAAAGACTACGCTCTGGCGCAGTCTGAGTTTCTTTACCCTCTTTAGCTCCCAATTAAAGGCTGGGGCAATTCGGCTGGGGATGCCGCATGCGGCTCCCCGAAATCCTCACCAGAACTGCTGATATTATAAACATTATTTGAGATCGCCGCAAGACACTTCCCCGACACAAAAAGGCCTAAAAACCGACCCACACTATACGGGTTTTTAATGGTTTTTTTCCGGCATTTAATCGGTTCGGCGATTTTCGCCTTTTTATTTTTGGCGGCGCTTCCGCAGGCGCATGCGGTGCAT
>NVTF01000041.1 GCA_002401485.1 Elusimicrobiota bacterium
CGAGCGTTTTAACTTCGATGCCCTGCTGGGCGAGCCATTGCACAAAAGGCTCCTGGAAACTCGCCTTGCTTTGCGACGCGTCAAACAACAAGCGAACCTTCAGCCCTCGTTTATGCGCCGCAAGCAACGCTTGCGCGATGCGCGGTGATGAGAACGTAAACATCGAAAGATCCACGGATTTTTTAGCGGCCTCAATCGACTCCACAACCGTATCCTCGGCCTGGGTCCCCGGTGTAAACACCCACTCGGGGAGGTCCACATTGTTAAACCGGATTGACGGTGCCGGGATATCCGGCATCGCGGGTGTTGCGGCCGCCCAATCGTGATCGAGCGCGTCCTTAAAAGGAACGGAGATTGATTCGAGATGGGTGAGCAAACCCTGCAGCGCTCCGACGCGTTTTTTATCATCGACAAAGTTGATGTTCTCAAAGTGGTTATGTTCGGCGTAGCGCGAAAGATTGTATGAGCCGAAGAAACCGAATTCTCCGTCAAACACACCCACCTTGTTGTGCATGATGCCCCATTTCCAAAGGCCGCGAACCACCTGGACCTCAAAGCCGCGTTCCATCGTAAGCGATTGCAGCTCTATAGAACGTTTGGGCCAATAGTCCGCATCATCTCTCTTAAAGGGGTAGGCATTCTTAAAATCAACAAGAATCTTGACCTTCACCCCGCGCTCGTCACGAGCGCGGCGCAAGGCGTTGAGCACATCCCGGTTCTTAAATTCATAAACCGCGAGCGTAATCGTGTCTTGGGCCAAATCAATCGCTTCCACCAGATGATCCGAAATCGGACGGTCCGGCCGAAACGCAACGGACGGAAAGGTCTTCTTCTTAAACTTAACCCGGCGCGCCGAGTACCGCGGTTTGGCGCGGGAACTTTCACGACCCGCGACGACACGGCCGCGACCCCGCTTTCCCGCAGCGAGCGGCAGCACATGGGTGGATCCCGCTGAGGCCGCCTCTTCCATCTCAACAACATCAATCGCCGCTTCAAGATCGCGATAGTCGCCAAAACCCGCCTTAAGATTGAAAAAACGTTCAGCGTCGTTATGAGCGTCCGCCGCATTGGAATCCGCGGAGGGGGCCGCAACCTTGGCACCCAAAGCGGCAAGACCGGGCAGGCGTTTGGCTGCCTTGGCCACTCCGCTGATCGCCGCTGCGACCAATCGCAACCCACTGCGCTTTGGGGACACAACGGGTTTGGAGGCGGGGCCGGGGTCTGCCGCATTTACCGCAGCAGCGGCCTGCGAAGTCTGAGTTGGAATCGAAAAGGCCTGCAGCGTAGGCAAAGACCCGGCTAAACTCGGGACCGCTAAGGACGGAGCATTGCCGCCGCGGCCGGGAGTTGTGATTTTTAATGCGGGAACGGCCTGTATTCCAATGCCGGAGGAAGTGCCGGAAATGACCTTGGCCGTTGGGCCAGCCCACCCGGAAGGCGCTGCCAATAGTACCGATAATAGAACCGCAGAGAAACGCATCTGACTTCATCATATCGCGTGCACGGTTTATCTATATAGGGCTTAAGGCCCAAGAAACCCGCATTTTACGGCCCGATTCCGTCTGGGTCCCTCAGGATAAAATAAATCCTGCTATTTCCTACATATTTTCTATAGTGTAGGGGCAATGGAAAATGTGCCCGAAAAAATCGAAAAAGTCGCTGATGACGCCCTTCGAATTTTCTGGTCCGACGGGGAACGCTGCACCTACCCCTTTCGCCTGCTCCGCCAGTCCTGTCCCTGCGCATTATGCAAGGACGAATGGACGGGAAAACGCCTCGTAGACCCCGAATCAATCCCAAAAGACCTCAAGGCTGACAAGGCCGAACTCGTGGGAAACTACGCCTTGGCCTTCCGTTTTTCCGATGGGCATACGACCGGTGTTTACACCTTCGAAATGCTCAAAAAGCTGAAAGTTTCCTAATCGGGCCCCCCGTTGACAGTGGCAAGCGGCTGGGTTACTCTATGGCGTGAGCGATAATCGCTGGAAAACCGCCTTTGAACCCTACCGGGCAAAGACTATTGAACCGCTGGGGGAAAGCACTGAAATCGAGCGCGAAGAACTGCTTCGCCAGTGCGACTACAATCTGTTCCGCATCCCAGCGGAAAAGGTCATTATCGATCTGCTCACCGATTCAGGAACGTCTGCCCTATCGGCAGAGCAACGCGCGGGCCTCGAGCGCGGCGACGAATCGTATGCGGGTTCGCGCAGTTGGCTGCACCTCGAATCAACGGTGCGCGACATCACCGATATGCGCGAAATCATCCCCGTCCACCAAGGCCGCGCCGCGGAACATCTGCTGTTTTCCGAACTAGGAGATGAGGGTAAACGCATCGTCTCAAACGGGCTTTTTGATTCGACCCGAGCGAACATTCTCGCCGCCGGCGCGGAACCGTGGGAAATCCCCATTCTCGAAGGACTTATTTTTGAGCGCAACGACCCGTTTAAAGGAAATATCGATACTCTATCGCTTGAAGCGGAGCTAAAACAAAACGGCGACAACGTTCCCCTTGTAGTCATGACGATCACCAATAACTCACTGGGCGGCCATCCCGTTTCCATCCGAAATCTCCGGGATGCCTCCGAGATATGCCGCCATTACAAAACCCCTTTTTTCCTCGACGCCTGCCGCTACGCCGAAAACGCGTTTCTCATCCAACAACGGGAACCGGGCGCCGGCGGCCGCCCGGTTGAAGACATCGCTCGTGAGGCGTTCCAACTTGCCGACGGATGCTGGATCAGTGCAAAGAAAGACGGCCTCTCCTCAACGGGGGGGGTGCTCGCCCTTCGCGACCAAGACCTCGCCCAACGGTTGCGGGAACACCTTATCGTCGTTGAGGGATATCCGACCCATGGGGGACTCGCCGGGCGGGACCTGGAATGCATTGCGCTCGGTCTTCGCGAATCTCTGGACGAATCCTATCTGAAGCACAGAATCGGGCAAATTGAAGCCTTCGCCAAGGGCCTGCGAGACATTGGCGTACCCATCATTGAACCACCCGGTGGACATGCGGTGTTTATCGACGCCTCCGCGATGTTTCCCGACCTATCCATCGACCTGCACCCGGCCGCGACGCTCGCATGTGAAATCTTCCGAACCGGCGGCATTCGCGGCGTCGCGATCAGCGCTCCGGTTCCGCGCCGCCGCCCCGGTCAAGCCGACGTTTCCCGAATGGAACTCGTGCGTTTCGCGATTCCCCGACGCGCCTACACTCAAAACCATCTCGATTTCATCATCGAGGTTCTTGAGGATATCCTCCGACGAGCGAGTGCCGTTCCCGGTCTTCGGCGCCTCGACTCCAACGAACACGTTAATCATTTTGGGGCGCGCCTGGAGCCCGCAGGATGAAAAAACGAATCATTGTTGTCACCAACGACCAAGCCCTCGCTGAAATCCTCTCCAAAACCTGCGAGCGTAAAAAGATGGTTTGCACGGTGGTGGCCACTCCGGGCAAGTCCCGGAAGCAGTGGACCGATGAAGAAACACAGTTAATCGGTGTCGTCGGCGACAGCTCCGTCATGGACCCCAACCAAAAATTTGAATTGCTGCAATACCACTGCGAACCCGGCGCCCCGAAACTCATCACGCTCGACCCGCCCGGGATTCCGGATCCGCGCAACCCCATCGAAATGGTCACCCGTCTTCGCTGGCCTCTTAACTCCGAATTCATGGGAGCGCTTCAGACGCTGCAAAATGAACCGCTTATCTTCCTCGCCGACCCAACACTCTTCTTAACAGGGATGCTGCAGGCGCGGCTTAAGTCCGTCGGCATTCATCCCGTCAATACCGAAACATCGATCGGCCTGCCGGAACTCATGGCCGCCGCCTCCGGCGGCGGTGGAGAAAGCGATGACGCCGATGCCGGCTCGCTTTGGTCTAAATTAACAGGAAGGAAAGAAGAAGCGGCACCGCCCACAACCATCATTTCCGGAAAAAGCGCGATCATTCAATGGAAGGGAGACGCCTTTGACGCCCAGCCCATCCAGCAGCGCCTTGCCCAACAGATTCCCGGCTGCCGGGTATTTCTCATTTCCAGCGCGAGTGCCGCCCACAACGCCGAGCGTGCGTTAATAAAGGGGCGCCCCTCCTTCCTTCCGCGTAACCTCGCCGAACACGCCATCCCTTTACTTCTGGGCAGGGAAGACACCTCCGCCGGGGGACTCGGCCGCGTGCTGCTTGTCGACAACTTCAAACCCGCGCTCATCCAGCAAACTGCCGAACTCACAAGCGAAGGCTACGAAGTGTACGCCTGCATGAATGCTGAAGAAGCTCTCGTGATCGCACAAAGCGACAAGATGCACATCGCGGTCGTCGGCGCCGCACTCGCCTACGCACAACACACTGGCGTTGAACTCGCCCAAAAAATGCGTGAATTCGATCCGGATCTTCGCATCATTCTTATGGTGGACCGCTATCCGCTCAACACGGCGCTGCAAGGCGTCAGCGAAGGTGTTAAAGTCGGACTCGACGATTGTTTGCTCAAGCCCGTTGAACCATCGCGCCTTCGCTTTTCGATCAGCCGCGCGCTGGAACGACGACGCCTTCTTATCGAAAACTCCCAACAACGGGAAGAACTCGCTCAGATGAATGTAGAGAACGAACAGTTGATCATGTTCCAACAAAAGTTCTTTTCCATGGTAGCCCATGATGTCAAAAACCCATTAACAGCCATTCGCGGATACGCTGATTTGCTTTCCTGGAAGATTAAGGATAAACACCAGCTCAAGTGCATCTCCCACATTCAATCATCATCAAAAACGCTCGAAGGTCTCATTTCCGATCTCGTTGATCTCGCTGCGATTGAAAACGGAAAACTGCGCGTCAACCTCGAAGAATGCGATCTGCTGATGGTGGCCAACGACGTTGCCTCCCGTATTCAGGTCGCGGCAGACAAACGCGAAATCAAACTCCACATCGACCTGCCTGAAAAACTTCCCCTTATCCAGGGAGATCCGCTTCGCCTCGGACAGGTCATTCAGAACCTCTCGACCAACGCAATCCAATACACATCGGAAAAAGGATCCGTCTTCATAAAAGTTGCGCCGGGCACCGATATCATTACCATCAGTGTTCGCGACACAGGAATCGGCATTTCGAAAGAAGACCTCCCACGCGTCTTTGAACGCTTCTTCCAGGCGGAGAATGCGATAAAGATGCGGCGCGCGGGATTTGGACTCGGCCTCAAAATCTCCCAAGAGATCGTCAAAGCACACGGCGGCGGTATGGGCGTTGACTCAGAACTCGGGAAAGGGTCGGTCTTCTATTTCACCGTTCCAATCCCCGTTGACCAGCCGGACGCGCCGCAAAACGAAAACGCCGTCCCGGCCGCCGCCCCAGCTCCAGCGGCCGTCGCTGCTCCAGCCCCGCAGCCCGCTCCACCACCCCCTCCGACACAAGGGCCACCCTCCATTTTGGGGCCGCACACTCCGGTCCCGAACCCCCCAAGCGAGTGAACGATTTCGACACGCTGCGCGCCAGCTTTCAAGGCGAACTTCTCACCGGTGAAGCCGATCTCATCACCTACGCCTACGACGCCGCGCCAGACCGCGCGCGTCCCGATGCCGTCGCTATCGTTTCATCCGTTGAGGAAGTAAGAGCGATCGTATCGTGGTGCGCCAACAATAAAGTTCCTTATGTCGCCCGCGGAGCCGGAACAAACCTTTCCGGCGGTTGCATCCCATTGCGCGGCGGCATTGTCATATCGCTGGTGAAGCTCAACCGCATCATTTCCATTGATACAGCGAAAGAGGAGGCGGTGGTGGAACCCGGGGTCATTAATCTCCATCTACAAAACGCGCTCGCGCCGCTTGGACGCTTTTACGCCCCCGACCCCGCTTCCTTTAAGATCTGCACGATCGGAGGAAACATAGCGGAAAACGCGGGAGGACCCCGCTGCCTTAAATACGGAACAACAACAAACCACATCCTCTCTTTGGATGCCGTCATGCCTGACGGAAACCTGGAGCACTTCTCGCTTGAAGATCGCGGACCCCGCATCGTCAGTCTTCTGGTCGGAGCGGAAGGAACCCTGGGCATCGTCACGCGCTCGACAATCCGCATCCTTAAAATTCCCGACTCCATTACAACCATCCTGGCCTCGTTTAACTCGATTGACGCCGCGATGAGCTGCGTGTCCGATATTATTGCAAGCGGCATTGTCCCGCGCGTCTTAGAAGCGATGGACCGCATGACCATCGACTCGATAGAGGATTATTCGCCATGCGGCCTCCCGCGGGCGGAAATGGTGCTGCTCATCGAAGTTGAAGGCGACGCGGCGCGCGTTGAACGGGAACTTGAACAGGTTCGCTCCATCGCCATGAAGCACAAGGCCGGTGAATTCCGCCTCGCAACCGATGAAGCGGAGCGTGCACGCTTGTGGGAAGGAAGGCGCAGCGCCTATGCAGCACTCTCCCGCCTCGCCCCCAACGTTCTCGTTGAAGACGGCGTGGTTCCACGCGACAAGCTCCCGGAAGCCGCGCGGCGCATCCGCGTCATCGCAAAAAAATACGATGTCGAACCCGCCCTGCTGTTTCACGCGGGAGACGGGAACCTCCATCCCAATGCTGTTTATGATGAACGCGACGCGGATTGGACCCGGCGAGTAAAATCGCTTGGATCTGAAATTCTAAAGATGTGCGTGGAACTTGGCGGCTCTATTTCCGGGGAACACGGAATCGGAGTCGACAAACGACGGGCGATGGGCTGGCTGTTCTCTCCGGAGACGCTCACCCTCTTCCGGCGAATCAAACGCGCCTTTGACCCCGACAATCTCTCCAATCCCGACAAACTTTTCCCCTTGGAAGGCGAGGCACCATCGGAAGGCGTGCTGCGTCCCAAACCTCCTCCCCCCTCCGATGCGCAGACCGCCTTCATTGAACGCGTTAGGGAAAAAGCGAATCGCAAAGAACCCCTCACGATTATCGGATCGGGATCGAAAGCCCCAAAAACTCTTCGGGACGGACAGGAAGTTCTGAGTACGAAGGTGCTGGACCAAATCATCGAACTTGATCACGCCAATCTTCTTGTGACAGTTGAGGCCGGCGTGACCCCTCGGACTCTCCATCTGACCCTTGAAGCCGAGGGGTTCTACGCCCCGATTCCGCTTGTCCCGGGAACCATCGGCGGCTTATTGGCAACCAACCCTTGGTCTCCGCTGCGCGACGGAGTCATCGCGATGAAGGTGCTCCTCGCCAACGGCGAGCTCATCGAGGTGGGATCCAAGGTCGTCAAAAGCGTCGCCGGCTACGATGTCCCTCGAATGCTGCTAGGCTCTTGGGGCACACTCGGCATCATTCTCGAAGCAACCTTCAAACTTTCCGCAACGCGCCTCGAAATCCCGACCGAACTTCCATTGGCCCTGACGCCGAAATCAAATCCTTGGTTCAAACGCCTGCAGGACGCCTTTGACCCGGACCATCGCCTCAACACCTGGGCAATTGAGGACAAGGATGCTTGAACGACTTCTTACCGAATTGGGAGAGCGCAGCGACTATGATGCCGCCAGCCAATGCTCACGCTGCGGCTATTGCGAACAGGCCTGCCCGACCTACGTGGCGACCGGGCGGGAGGCCATGTCTCCACGCGGCCGCAACCAAATCGTGCGAAGCCTCCTCGAAGGCAAACTGAGCGACCCGAGCTCCGCAGAAGAGGCCTTATCGTCCTGCCTGCTCTGCAGCGCATGCACTACCGTTTGCCCCGCGAGCGTTCCCACCGCCGACCTCGTACTGGAAGGGCGCCGCATGCTCCGTGAGGGAAAGCCGCATTGGATCGCGGCACTCGCCTCACGCCTGCTGGTCGAAAATCCGGCCTTGTTTGAAGCCCTGATTCGCTGGGGCAACCGCTTCAAACGCTGGGGCCTGGCCGGACTCGCGGCTCGGTTCAAAATACTCCGCGTATTGGGTCTACCCGCGATGGAGACCGCCATTCTCCACATGGGCGAAACCCCATCCCAAACCCTGCGCGAAATTCTCCGGGAACAACCGGAACGAAAGGGTGGTGCCTGGGCTTATTTCACGACCTGCGGGACAAATTTTCTTTTTCCCCAGGTCGGGAAATCCACCCTGCATGTTCTAGAATCCTCACTGGGCGAGGGCACCGCTCCGGAGCATCCGTGCTGCGGACTGCTCTCCTTTAACTACGGTTCCGTCGAAGACGCCCGGACACTCGCGCGGCGCACGATCGAAAAATTCGAGGGCAGCGACTGCCCGGTCGTAGGGGATTGCTCCTCCTGCGTCGCCTTTCTCAAGTCCTACCCGCAGCTTTTCTTAAGCGAAGGGGAATGGAAGAAACGGGCCGAGGCCTTCGTCACGCGTGTGAGGGATTTTTCCGAATGCCTCGACCCCAAGGACCTCCCTACGGGCACGGTCTCAGAAACCGGCACGGTCACGCTGCACGACGCCTGCCGAGCCCGCAACGGCCAAGGCATCATCGACGAGCCGCGGGCCGTCATGCGGTCTTTGGGCGGGGATCGATGCCGGGAATTAGGGGATGGAGGCGAATGCTGCGGCGGCGCGGGAGCGTTTTCGGCCATGCACCCGGAGCTCTCGGATGTGCTTTTACGAAAGAAAATCGGGGCTATTGCCGACACCCAAGCCTCGATGGTATTGGCAACGTCAACATCGTGCCTGCTTCAGCTTGTACGGGGTCTGAAGGTTTATTATCCTGAGTGTAGGGTTCTCCATCTATCACAATGGATCGAGAATTCCCTGCCGAAATAACGGCAGTATTCCATGGGACGAAGACAAGAACTCGAACGACGGCAAATGCTCCTGGCCCGCTTCGGCCGGCGCATCGCCCCGGAAACCCGGATCGATAATCTCCTGACGATTATCGCCGAGGAGGTCCGCCATATCCTCAACGCGGATCGCTGCTCGGTTTTCCTGCTCAACGCTGAAAAAAAGGAGCTTTGGACGAAGGTCGCTTTGGGGGTAGGGGAGAAGGTCCTGCGCATCCCGATCGGCCAGGGAATCGCCGGGTTTGTTTCCAAAACAGGGTCGGCCGTGAATATCCGCGACGCTTATCGCGACACGCGCTTCACCCAGGATTTCGACAAAATCACGGGTTATCAGACCAAAACCGTGCTCGCCGTACCGCTCAAAGACCGCGACGGCAAACCTCTTGGCGTCTTCGAGGTGCTCAACAAGTCCAAGGGATCCTTCAACGAAGAGGACGAAGGTTATTTGCGCATCCTCGCAACAATCGCCGCTTCGGCCATAGAGAACGCGCACCTCTACGATTATCTTCGAAAGTCCCACTTGGAAACGATTTACCGGATGGCCATGGTGGCTGAATACCGCGACCAGCAGGATACCGCCTCACACCTGCACCGTATTTCCAAATACACCGGTCTGGTCGCGGCTGAAATCGGCCTTCCGTTGGACCTCATCGAAGACCTGCGCTACGCGAGCCCTCTGCACGATATCGGAAAGGTCGCCATTCCCGATTCCATTCTTCTCAAACCCGGTAAACTCACGCCTGACGAATACGATGAGATGAAAAAACATCCGGTCTACGGCGCGCGCATGCTGGAAAACGCCGAATCACGCCTGCTGCAGCTGGCCCGCAACATCGCCTTAGCCCACCACGAACACTGGGACGGAACCGGCTACCCGGACGGCATTAAAGGCGAAAAAATTCCCATCGAAGCCCGCATTGTTTCCGTTGTCGATGTCTTCGACGCTCTAACCACGCGCCGTGTCTATAAAGGCGCCTGGAGCGTCGACGATACGTTCACCTACATGCTCGAACAATCCGGACGCCTCTTCGACCCGGCCCTCATTGACGCCTTTGTGCGCTGCCGGCCGCAGGTCGAAATCTTAATGGCCGACGAGGGACACATGAATGGCACTGGTGATTACGGCTCAGGGAATGCTTAGTGCAGCCCATCGAAATTTCGGATTCCGACTACACAAAGCTGGCGAAAACACTCCGGCGGGTCGACTTCTTTAAACCTCTGGATCTCGACCAACTCTCAAAAGCGATTCCTTTCATTCTCCTCTTCTATTATGAAGACGGTGAAACGGTATTCAAGGCCGGAGCCGACGGAGACGCCTTCTACATCGTTTGCAGCGGCAGCGTCGATGTGATGGTGTCTAAGTGGCCGATGGGCCTCTTCCCCAAAACCGTCGCCACGCTTCAGGAGGGTCAATTCTTCGGGGAAATGGCGCTTTTCTCTAAAGAGAAGCGCAACGCGACGGTGCTTGCCAACGGCAAAACCAAGTTATTTGTTTTGCTCAAGAAGGAATTTGACCGATTTCTCAACGAAAATCCGGGCTTTAAAGAGAAGGTTGAGCAGATCGTCAACCGCCGAGGCTTACAGAACAAGTAGTTGGGATTTTTGCTAGAATAAACTCCTACCGACGTAGGCAGTACTTCGCGGGCGTGGTTCAATGGTAGAACGCTACCTTGCCAAGGTAGAGACGACGGTTCGAATCCGTTCGCCCGCTCCAAATTTCTTCAGCGCTTCTTCGGGGGCGCTGTTTTTTTTTGTTCCTCTAGGCCGGTGTCTCGCAGGGGAAGCGCTGTTCGAAGTATTCGAGGATGTCTTTTGACTCATAGAGCCATTCGTCTTTTCCGTCCTTGCGGATGCGCAGGCAGGGAACCTTGTGCTTGCCCCCAAGTTCGGTGAGATCGCGTTTGTGGGCCGGGTCGTTCTTGGCGTCCAAATAGTCGATCTTTAGGTCCATGCGGCGTAGGCCGCGGCGAACCTTGACGCAAAACGGGCAAGCCTCGAATTGATAGACCGCCATGGTGTCGAGTTCTTTCTGAATCCGCGCTGATTCTTCCACGCCGCGGACGCAGACTTTCTTCACCGGGATAACGGCGTCGAAAAACAGGATGATCTTTCCCACTACAATTCGAATCAAGCGCATCATGAGGCTCTCCTCTCCATTAAGTTCCGAGGCGTCTATTTTACTAAATGCCCAGCCAAGGCAAAGACGGCGGTTCGATTCCAAAAACCCGGCAGGGTTTTTGATGCTGGACGCCTTAAGGAAAGGCGTTGGCGTTCAGTGCGCTCGCCCGCTCCAAATTTTTAAAGGACTTTTCGATGACAGCTCTAAATGGGCTATCGTCTTTCCTTTTGTCTGAATTTTCGGGGATTTAATAGGTTCGGGCACCTCGACGGCGCCTCACAAAAAATCACTCTGTGAGTTCAATTCCGAAGTGCAACACCTCATCGCATCCAGATATGATGAGGTTGAAATGGCGAAGAGATACAAACAATTGACGCATCAGCAACGGGATTTAATATCGGTCTACTTAGCTCAAAAAATGTCGCTGCGCCGCATCGCTAGGAAAATTGCTTGTGACGTCAGCACCGTATCGCGTGAGATTAAACGCAACGCCGCTCCCGTCAATACAGGCTATTACCTGCCCAATAGAGCCCAAGAGCGAGCCGACGCACGCAAAGCACTTGCCCATGAAAGGCAGCGCATTCCCAAACCCGCATTGCGTGCTTTCATTACCTACAAACTTAAATGCAAATGGTCCCCAGAACGCATCGCCGGCCGCTGGAAGATGCTGGGACACAAACCCATCAGCTTCGAAGCGATCTATCAGTGGATCTACGCTGATTCGCGAAATCTTGTCCCGTTTCTAGCACGGTCGCATTTTATTCGCCAAAAGCGACGACATACAAAAAAGCACCGAGGACCCCATATCCCGTCGAGAATTTCC